>NZ_FNLC01000002.1:406994-706994 GCF_900104065.1 Natronobacterium texcoconense
TACTCCCGATGACGACGAGATCTCGCATCGTCGTCTCGATTGCGCCCGCGAACGTCATCGCGACAATGGTCAGACCGGCTCCGAATCCGATCGAGACGATCGAGGTCCTGAACACGCCCGGCAGCGCCGTCCCCCGCTTGTAGGAGATCCACGCCGCGACGACGATCATGAACGCGAGGACGACGCCGGCCCACGCGACGTGTGCTGCGAGCAGTATGTCGATGACCGCGCCGGCCGCAACCACCTGTATCAGGCCGCGAACGGCGGTCGTGACGACCTCCCGTTCGAATCCCAGCTGTCGGAGGTAGACGACGCCGAGGACGAGCACCGTCAGGACGGCGGCGATAGCGATCTGGACGAATCCCGTGACGACGACCGATTCCGTCGCGTACTCGAGGAAGGTCTCGAGCGCGGCGTCCGTCATGCGATCACCTCCTCGGGCGTCCCCTCGGCGACGACCGCGCCACCGTCGAACTCGGCGACGCGGTCACCGAGTCGCTCGGCCTGTGAGGTGTCGTGGGTGACGAGGACGCAGGTCAGGTTGTCGGTCTGTATGAGTTCCTCGAGGAGCCGTTCGATTTTCGACTCCGTCTCCGTATCCAGGTGGGAGGTCGGCTCGTCGAGCAACAGCACCTCGGGATCGACGTAGAGCGTCCGCGCGATAGCGACCCGCTGTCGCTCGCCACCCGAGAGGTCGTCGACGCTCCGGTCCTCGTACCCCGGTAATTGCAGTCGCTCGAGCAGACGCCGCACCCGTTCGTCGTCGATCGGTTCGTCACGGATTCGGTCGCCGACGCCGACGTTCTCCCGGACGGTCCCGGGGCGAAGCGCCGGGTCCTGCGGGACGAACCCGACCCGCTGGCGTAGCTCCTGAGGTTCGATCTCGCGGTAGTCGGTGCCCTCGAGATAGACCGTCCCGTCGGTGGGCTCGTCGAGACGGTTGAGCAGCCGCAGGAACGACGACTTCCCGGCCCCCGACGATCCGATGACGGCGAGGACGTTCGATTCGTGAACGGAGAGCGAGACGGCGTCGACGATCCGCTCGCCGTCGACGACCCGCGTCAGAGAGTCGGTTTCGAGCTTCGCGACCATCCTATCGGACGTTCTCGCTCGTGCTCAATAGCCACGCGGGCCAGCACCTGCTCGGACCCGAAGGGCGTTCCCGCCGATCGCGAACGGAGAAGAGAGCCGAAAACGGCGACGGACGAACCAGGAACCGATCCCCCGACTGCCCTCTTACTTGAGCCGCTCCTGCAGGAACGACGGATGTGCAGCGGTGACGCCTTCGATCTCGAGTAGCTCTTCGGAGATGAACTCGCCGAGTTCGTCGCCGTCGGCGGCGCGCACTTCGGCCATCAGCATGTGGTCGCCGCTCGAGCTATACAGCGCTTCGATCTCCTCGAGGGCTTTCAGCGCCTTCGTCGCCTCGACGTAGCGTTCGCTGGCGACGTCGAGGCCGACCAGCGCGATCGTCTGGCTCGAGAGTTTCTTGGGGTCGATTTCGGCGGAGTAGCCGACGATGACGCCCTCTTCCTCTAGTTGGTTGATGTACTTGCGAACCGTTGGTTTCGAGACGTCCGCCCGTTCCGCGATCTCGGCGTACGACGCCTGTGCATCCTCTTCGAGTACTTCGAGGATGCGATCTTCCGTCGCCTGGGTACTCATGAGAGAGTGTTTTGCTCCGACGGGAAAATATCTTTTGTATACGAAAAGGTCGGATCTGCTATCGGTAGGTCGGTGTTCGAGTAAGTGCTGAACCACCGCTCGAGCGGCTATCGTCGGACTTATTCGCGTTCCCTGCCCACCCTCGAGGAGGAGATGGTCGATCCGAACTACATCAGCGGTGCCGTCTGGCTTCTCTGTGGACTCGCAATTCTGTATCTCGGCTACCTCATCGCCATCCGCGGGCGAGCGGATCTACACCAGAATTACGACGACGAGAGTCCGGTCGACCCCGCCTACGTCTCGCGGTGGGCCGGTGGAACAGCACTTTTGATGGGGGTGCTCGTGGTCGTCTACGCGATCAGAGAGATGCTCTACGGCTTTCAGCCGTACGCACTCGGCGCGCTCGTGGTCACGCTACTGGTCCTGAGCTACGTGACGAAACTGTTCGCTCGCGGCTACGGCTACCGCGGCTGATCCCCGGACTCTCGAGTCGTCGCCCTTATGCCTCGGCCGGCCGAACGACGCCCAATGGCAGAGCCCCGCGTCCCGGGTTCCGATCCCGAGCGACACCTCGAGTTACCCTGCGGGCAGACGATCGACCCTCACGACATCGACCTCGGCATGCGCGAGTACTCCTGTTCCTGCGGGGAGTCTCACGCGGTCGTTACCGACGCCCACCCGCCCTCGCGGTTCTTCCCGGAGTCGCTGGTCGCCGTCCTCCGGGAGACGATCGAGACCGACGACGAGTTCGACCAGTTCGGCACGCCACACCTGATGGGCGTCGCTCTGGAAGAGTTCCCCGAGAAAGTCGCCACGTACGACGCCAGCGACGACGGCGCAGTCGGCTACGCAATGGTGTGGCTCTTCGACTTCGACTCCCGACGACTCCACGAGGTCGTCGTCGAACTCGTCGTCGAACTGATGGAACACGCGATCAGCCACGCCGACGACGATTCCGCGATCAGCGAGTTCGAATCCCAGATGCTCGAGTTCGACGTCAGCGAGTTCGTCGAACAGTACCGGGCCCAGCGGGATTTCGACGGTGCAGGCGACCGACCCGTCTGAGATTCTTCTTCACCAGTCCGTCAGGTCGACGGTCGTCGAGTACGTCTTACCGAAGACGTGATGTTCGGTCACGGAAACGCGTCGAAGGTCGTCGGGGGCCGTCGCCTCGACGCGATACCCCGTCGCGACGAGGTCGTCCGTACAACTGAACCGCCACCGCGAGTCGTCGGCAGCGACCACGAGCAGATCCAGTCGATGCTGTGAACGTTCGTAGTTCGCGTGTGCCAGGTCGACCGTGCCACATCTGCTCGAGCCGTACTGGATCGTTCCGCGAGCAGTGACGGTATCGTCGTCGACGGTGACCTCCGGTGGGTCGTCGACGCTCACCTGTCCGTCGACCGTTTCGAACTCCGTATCGAGTCCGAGTCCGGGTATTCGGTCGAGGCAGCCGGCGAGTCCCGTCAGTGCCACGCCAGCGCCGGCCATCATCGTTCGGCGTTTCATAGTCTTCAGTTATCGAATGCGAGCAAGTGTCTTCGGCCGGGTCAAAGCGCCGTTTGAGTTCTCGGCCGCGGTCCACCGGTCCGTGCCGTCACGTGACCAGAGCTATGTCGATCGAGTAACAACTGGCGAGACGATGCCACTCGATCCGACTCGGATCGTGCTGACGGTCTCTGTCCTCGTCGCACTGGGGTTCGGCTGGTACTACGGGGGCCGAAAACGCTGGCGGGCGCTGGTCGCGGACCGATTTCTCTACGGCGTCCCCTGGGGAACGCTGGTCACCGTTGCAGTCGTCGTCGCGTTCTACGCGCTGGCACAGGGCGGGATCGTTCGCTGGCACGACCCACTGACGCTGCCGTTTATCACCTGGTCGTACTTCTACCCGACCGGACTGCTCACCGCAGGAGTCGCTCACGGCTCGCCACAGCACCTGGCGTCGAACATGGCGGGAACGCTGGCGTTCGCACCGATCGCGGAGTACGCCTGGAGTCACTACCCGCCCTCGAGCGGGCGCTCCCGGACACGGTCCGACGACGGCCTGCTCTCGAGGCCCTGGATCCGTGCGGTCGTCGTCTTCCCAGCGGCGTTGCTCGGTATCGCCGTCCTGACGGCGGTACTCGCGCTGGGGCCGGGACTCGGGTTCTCCGGGGCCGTCTTCGCTATCGCCGGCTTCGCGGTCGTGAACTACCCCGTCACGACCGTCGTCGCCGTCGTCGCCGCGAGCGCGATCCAGACGCTGTTCGACGCGCTCGGCCAGCCAGTCGTTCGCGAGACGCTCGAGGCGGGAGCACCTGGCCCGCCGGCGTGGGCCGGGGTCGGGTTCCAGGCGCACTTGCTCGGGTTCCTGCTGGGGGCGATCCTCGGGATCTTGCTGTTGCGCCGTCGAGAACGACGGCCGTCCGTCGGTCGGATCTTCGTCGGGGTCGTGCTGTTCGGGATGGCACAGTCATTGTGGCTGCTCGTCGTCCCCGGTGACGAGGTCTACGCCCTCTATCAGGGAGTTGGCGTCGTCATGGTGCTCGGTATCGCGGCGGTGACGGCGGTCGCCGTCGCGGGGAGCGAAGGCCCGCTGCCGCGACCGCTCGCCGTGCTGGGACTCCCTTGGGTCCCCTCACGTCGACAGCTCGCGATCGGTTGGCTGCTCGTGCTCACACTCGGATTCCTCGCGGGCGTCGCGGGAGCCGTCTTCGAGGAGCAACCGCTCGCACCAGCGGTACTCGGACTGGCGCTGGTCGCCGTCCTGCTCGCAGTGCCGGCGTTGCCGCCGGTCGTCCCCGACCGCTGGTTCCCGACGCCAGTCTCTCGGCGCGGCACCGCGGTCGCCTGTCTGCTGGTGCTGGTGGTGCTCGTGGCGCTCCCGAGCGTGCCGTTCAACCTCCTCGTGGTCGGCGACGATACCGTTCCAGGCAGCGGCGAAGTCGACGTCGGCGGTTACGCCGTCACCTACGAGCAAAACGCCACGACCGGACAGTCGCTGATCGCCAGTCCGGGAGCCGAGCCGGAAAACGAGACGCTCGAGACCACCCACAACGGCGTCATCGTCGTCAACGAGGATCGCGAGATCTGGACCGTCGGGACACAGAACTACACCCTCGAGCACGAGGGCAACGCCTCGGTCGTCGTCGGCGGTCTCGGGTGGCACGAAACCGTCGAGGTCACTCGGACCGGCTGGGAGGTACTGGGTAACGAGACGGCATACGGCGTCGACCTCGAGGTCGACGGCGAGACGACGCGGTCGTTCGCGTCCGAGCCGATCCGGGCCAACGCTCAGATCGACGGCCACGAAGTCGGCGTCGCACCGGCGGACGACGCCGACGAGCCGTTCGAACTCCAGGTCGAGCGCGACGGAAGCGACGTCGACACGACCGAGATCCCGTCGGTCAACGAGACGACGACGGCCGGCGACCTCGAGTTCGCGGTCGAGGAATCGGACGGTGCCCTCGAGTTGATCGCGTCGGCGGACGACACCGCCGTGTTGATCGCCGAGCGAGAGACCGACGGGTAGCTGTCGTCTTCGACCGTTGAGATCAGTTTGTCCGGAATTGGTCGACCTCGAGAGACCGTTCGCCGACGACGAAGATTCGAATTTCGAAAAGCCATTTCGAGATTCGTACTGTATCGTGGGGCTTATTACGATGTGCGAACTCCGGATGAACAAGACCAATGAGCACGGAGACCGACGACGCTGCAGGGGACGGACGCAAGATCCTGCTTATCGGCAGCGGACCGATTCAGATCGGACAGGCTGCCGAATTCGACTACTCGGGTGCACAGGCGTGTCGCGCGCTCCAGGAGGAGGGCGCGGAGGTCGTCCTCGTCAACTCCAATCCGGCGACGATCATGACGGATCCGGAGATGGCAGACGAAGTCTACATCGAACCCATCACGACCGACGCCATCGCCGAGATCATCCGGAAGGAGAACCCCGACGGCGTCATCGCCGGTCTGGGCGGCCAGACGGGATTGAACGTCACGGCGGAACTCGCCGAGGAGGGCGTTCTCGACGAGTACGACGTCGAGATCATGGGGACGCCGCTCGATACGATCTACGCGACCGAGGACCGCGACCTCTTCCGCCAGCGTATGGAGAAGATCGGCCAGCCGGTTCCGGGATCGACGACCATCTCGCTCGAGGAGGGCGAGTCGGTCTCCGAACTGACCGAAGAGGACCTCAGAGAGCGCGTCGAGGAAGCCGTCGAGGAAGTCGGCGGACTCCCCGTCATCGCCCGCACGACGTACACGCTCGGTGGTTCCGGATCGGGCGTCGTCCACGATTTCGACGAACTCCTCCAGCGCGTCCGGAAGGGCCTGCGTCTCTCTCGTAACAGCGAGGTGCTCATCACCGAGTCTATCGCTGGCTGGGTCGAATACGAGTACGAGGTCATGCGCGACGCCGACGACTCGTGTATCATCATCTGTAACATGGAGAACATCGACCCGATGGGCATCCACACCGGGGAGTCGACGGTCGTCACGCCCTCGCAGATCGTCCCCGACGAGGGCCACCAGGAGATGCGTACGGCAGCGCTCGACGTCATCCGCGAACTCGGCATCCAGGGTGGCTGTAACATCCAGTTCGCCTGGCACGACGACGGCACGCCGGGCGGCGAGTACCGCGTCGTCGAGGTCAACCCCCGCGTCTCCCGCTCCTCCGCGCTCGCCTCGAAAGCGACCGGCTACCCGATCGCTCGCGTGACCGCGAAAGTCGCGCTCGGCAAGCGCCTCCACGAGATCGAAAACGAAATCACGGGCGAGACGACCGCTGCCTTCGAGCCAGCGATCGACTACGTCGTCACGAAGGTTCCGCGCTGGCCCAAGGACAAGTTCGACGACGTCGACTTCGAACTCACCACGGCGATGAAATCGACCGGCGAGGCGATGGCCATCGGCCGCACCTTCGAGGAATCCCTCCTGAAAGCCCTCCGATCGTCGGAGTACGAACCCGACGTCGACTGGGACGACGTGAGCGACGAGGAACTCGAGGAACGCTACCTCGAGCGTCCATCCCCCGACCGTCCGTACGCGATGTTCGAGGCCTTCGAGCGCGGCTACACGGTCGATGAAGTCGTCGAACTCACCGGCATCTTCGAGTGGTATACCGAACGTTACAAGCTCATCGCGGAGTCGACCCGTGCCGCACAGGAAGGCGACTTCGCGGAGGCTGCGATCGCCGGACACACGAACGCGACGATCGCTGCGACCGCGGGAGCCGACGTCGGCACGGTCGAACAGGAGGTTCCCGACCGCACGTACAAGCAGGTCGACACCTGCGCCGGCGAGTTCGAGGCCGAGACGCCGTACTACTACTCGGCGCGCAAGAACGAGTTCGAATCCGATCCGCTCGACGACGACGGCGTCGCGGGCGAACTCGAGGTCGACCCCGATCTCGAGAGCGTCATCGTCGTCGGCGGCGGCCCGATCCGTATCGGACAGGGTGTCGAGTTCGACTACTGTTCGGTCCACGCGGTCCGTGCCCTGCGCGACCTGGGAATCGACGCCCACGTCGTCAACAACAACCCCGAGACGGTCTCGACGGACTACGACACCTCGGACGGCCTGTTCTTCGAGCCGATCACCGCCGAGGAGGTCGCCGACGTCGCCGAAGCTACGGGCGCGGACGGCGTGATGGTCCAGTTCGGCGGCCAGACGTCGGTCAACGTCGGCGAGCCTCTCGAGGAGGAACTCGCCCGGCGCGGCCTCGACTGCGAGGTCATGGGAACGAGCGTCGAGGCGATGGACTTAGCGGAGGACCGCGACCGGTTCAACGCCCTGATGGACGAACTCGAGATCGCACAGCCCGACGGTGGCACCGCCTTCTCGAAGGAGGAGGCGCTGGAACTCGCCCACGACATCGGCTACCCCGTGCTCGTCCGTCCCTCCTACGTGCTCGGCGGCCGCGCGATGGATGTCGTCTACGACGACGAGGAACTCGAGACCTACATCGAGGAAGCCGTCCGCGTCTCCCCGGACAAGCCGATCCTCGTGGACGACTTCCTCGAGGACGCGATCGAACTCGACGTCGACGCCGTCGCCGACGGCCGCGACGTCCTGATCGGTGGCATCATGGAACACGTCGAAACGGCGGGCGTCCACTCCGGCGACTCCGCGTGTATGATCCCGCCGCGCTCGCTCGACGAGGACACCCTAGAGCGCGTCCGCGAGGTCACCGAGGACATCGCCGAGGCGCTGAAGACGAAGGGACTGTTGAACGTCCAGCTTGCCGTCCGTGACGGCGAGGTGTACGTCCTCGAGGCCAACCCGCGTTCCTCGCGTACCGTTCCGTTCGTCTCGAAGGCGACCGGCGTTCCGATCGCCAAACTCGCGGCGAAAGTCATGGCCGGCGAGACCCTGAGCAGTCTCGAGGCCGAGGAACAGATCCCGGAACACACCTCGATCAAGGAGGTCGTCCTGCCGTTCGACCGCCTGCCGGGTTCGGATCCACGTCTCGGCCCCGAGATGAAATCGACGGGCGAAGTGATGGGCACGGCAAGCGACTTCGGGACGGCCTACTGGAAGGCTCAACAGGCCGCCCACAACGCGGTGGACGAGGGTACGGCGGTCGTCGACCTCGACGTCGACGGCTTCGACGAGCACTTCGACGTCGCGGACTTCGACGACGTCCCGCAAGCGATCCGCGAGGGCGAAGTCGACTTCGTCGTCAGCCGCGACCGCGACTCCCTCGAGATGGCCGTCGAAGAGGAGATTCCGTACCTCTCGACGGAAGCGAGCGCGGAAGCATACGTCGAGGCGCTCGAGAGTTTCGATGGTGATCTCGAGGTCGACACCGTCAGCGATCGTCCGAAACACGTCGCGAAGTGGGGGCTCGAGGAGTAGCGTCGGTCGATTCGTTTTGAGAAGCGAGGGATTTTCGAGGGGCGCGATCGTGATTCACGCGCCATCCCGCCTACCGCTCCGACGGAAACCGGAAGAACGTGAGTCCGAAGACGGCAACGGCGGTCAACAGTAATCCGATTCCGAGGACCGACGAAGTTCTCGCCGGAAGAGACGCGACGGCAAGCGTCAGAAAAACGGCGAACCCGGCGACGAGTCCCGTCGTCGCAGCGTTTGCAAACTCGAGTTCGGCTGTTTCAGTGTGGTTGTCGATCTGCTCGCCGAGCGAAATCCCGCGCTCGGCGGTATCCCAGGCGACGAGTAACAGTGAGACGGCACAGATTGACCGCCAGAGTGGCGGGTTCGCGATCACCGTGTTCGCGACGATCCCCAGGAACACTAGTGTCATCCCCGTGAGCATGAGTCCGCGGAGCCACCGAACGTACGTCGGGAAGAGGGCAAACGCCACGGAGACGAGACCAACGCTACAGAGCAGGATCGGAACGAGTCCCAGTGGTGACGGAGCAAGGACGAACGCGCCGACACACGCGGTGACGACGACTGCGAGTCCGATTCCCGCGAGTATCCGTCCGCTGACCCGGACGCCGCGGCGTCGAAGCGCCGTACCGCCGACGAAGAGCGCGAGTCCCGCCGTAAGAACGAGCAGTGGGGCAATCTGGAACGACCCCGTGAGACCGGCGAAGCACCCTGTGACGGCAGTGGCGAGCGAGAGATACCCGCTCGCCGCCGTCGGAGAGCCGCTCCCGGGACTGCTCGGAAGCGACGTCACGGTCGGATCCCCCGTTGGATCGCCATCTCGAGCGAGCGGTCAGGCCGCCAGTCGATCACGTCAGTTCCGGATCTGCGGAGCGAGCCGATCCGATTGTCGCGCTGAAGGCGTGCCAGTTCGGTTCCGAGCGACCGGTCCGTCGTTACGTCGGGCGATAGCACCGCCACCGAACACCCCGCCGACTCGAGCGTTCGCGTCGCGTCGATCGGATCGTCGTCAAGGAGCGGGGAGAAGAGGACGACGTCGGCCTTGCGTGCGAGCCGTCCCCCGACCGTTCGAACCTGCTCGTCGAACGGGGCGGCTTCCGACCGACGATTCGACGACGGTGGATCGACCGGGACGATCCCATCGGTCTCGAGTTCGAGCGCGCGTCGAACAGTCGCGACGTGGTGTGCGCTGCCTGGTGGAATCCACTCGAATTTCGGCCCCAGGACCGCCGCACCGATCGGTTCGTCCCGTTTTTCGATCGCGTCGATCACCGCACGGGCGGCCGCGACCTCGCAGGCCACCGCGTGTGGTTCGTCGGAACCGGCTGCGTGGTAGGACTGCGTTCGCGCGTCCAGACAGAGGACGATCGAGCGCGATCGTTCGTCGCGGAACCGCACCGTCGAGAGGGTTCCGGATCGGGCGTACCGGTTCCAGTCGATCCGGTTGACCGGATCACCTCGTCGATACTCCCGCACCGCGGCAAACTCGAGGCCATCGTCGGTCTCGATGGGGGTACTCGATCCGTGTCGACGCCGCATCGCCCGGTCGGTCGGAAGCGTCCGGACGGTCGGCTGGCACGCCAGCACCGTCTCGGTCTCGAGGGAATCTGCAACCTCGGTCCCGCCGGCGAGGTCTCGAACGAGAACGGACGCCGGTTCGAACCGGTGAACGCCGTGGGTCGCGACCACGGTGTACGAGAACGTCGTCTCCTCGTCGGGGCCGAGTACCGCCGTGTGTCGAGCGGATCCGTCTTCCACGGAGAGCAGTCGGGGAACGCCATCCACGACGCGAAGATCGAAAACCGGCCGTCGACCGGCGTTTCGAACCGTTGTCGTGACCTCGACCGTCTCTCCGTGTGCGGGGTGGTCCGCGGAGACCGTTCGCTCGATCTCGAGGGTCGTTCCGGACTTCGGCGCGAGGTGACCGTACGCCGCGAACACGAACGCGGGAACTGCCAACAGGAGCGTCGTCGGTTCCTCGAAGAAGACGCCCACACCGGCCGCGAACAACCCGGCAACGAGAGGGACGTTCCACCGAACGGTGCGTCGTAGCGTCACCGATCGTTCACCTCCTGTTCGGCAAGCACCAGTACCGCCTGCACCGTTCGTCGCAGCCGTCGAGTGAACCGAAGCCGATCGATCGCCAACTCGAGACGGGTTCCCTCCCGATCCGGATCGGCTCGGACGAACTTGGCTGCGATCGGATCGTTCGTCCACGTTCCGTTCTCGAGCATTGCTTCGGCTGTTGCCTGGTCACAGTCGGACCTGTGGACGAGCGTTCGAACGATGGTTTCGCGCAGTTGCTCTCGAAGTCGACGGCGACGGCTTTGCGGCAGCGACACCGGCCAGCGACGATCGACGATTCGTTCGACATCGCGTCCCGGAACCGGTGTCGTCGGAACCTGTTCGGGGACGGTCGGTTCGGTCTCCGACGGGTCCTGCAGGGACCAGACACCGAGCGGAACCAGTGAAAACGCAAGCAGGAAAAACAGCGTGAAGGTCGCGGCAAGGAAGTGCTCGCCAGTCCACGGCCACTGAATCGCCGCAGCCGCGGTCGAGCTCACTACGAGAGCGAGCCCTGCGGCGAACGACAGGAGTCCTCCCGCAACGAGCGTCGTTCGAACGATAGCAATCGACCGCATCAGTCCTCACGGGATTCGTCCGCGTCAGTTTCGGCTCGATTTCGAGACGGCGATTCCTGGCGGTCCGGTCCGTACCGTGTTTCCCTGAACCGCCGCGTGACGGTCTCGACGTACGACTCGTTGTATCCGTCGTCGACGGCTGCGGTCGCCCACTCCGCTGGCGTCCGAGATCGGGGACGGCTCGCGTCGATCCCCTCGATCATCTCGAGCCACTCCCGACCGACGTCGTCCGGCGCGGTTTCGGGGGGCCAGGGATCGGACGCCGTCTCGCTTCCCGTCGGTTCTCGAACCCACCACCGGGGATTCACTACGGCGTTCGCAGACATGAGCGTCAACGACTGGAGTCGGCGTCGAGAGAACACGCCAGCGGCAACCACGAGAAGGACGACGAGACCGAGAAGAGCGACGAGATACGCGGCGTTTACGACGGCGACAAACACTTCGAGAGCCGATCCGGGTGCGGAAGCGGGCGTAGCTGGCTCGAGGTCGATCCCGAACACGCCAAGCACTGCGTCGAGAACGACCATCAACGCGGCGAGGAGTGATAGTCCCGACCCGTCGCCGTGTTCTCCCTCCAGGCCCGGTGCCGGGGACGACGATATCGACGCCGTCTCGAGTGCCGTCGCCGAGAGGCCAAGCGCGACGGCGGCGAGAAGCGCCGATCCAGCGACGACGGTTCGTTCGAACCGCATTTCATTCGATGGTTTCGTGGCAACACACAAAAATGTGCTCACGGCGACCGAGTGTGTTCGCTCGGCAGGGACAGCGTCGACGAGACCCACGGCAACAGGGGGCCGGCGACAGGAACGTCGAGAACGCGGGCGTGCGAAGGTGGTGCGCTGACCCATCGTCTCGTCGTGATAGAACCGAAGTTCCCTGACGGCAGAATCTCGAGGCCGAACGCCTTGAGGGAATCACAGTACCGATTCGTCCACTCGACACAAGATGTAACCTGAATGTCGTCGAACGGCCAGTCGTGAGACTGCCGGTCACTCGAGGACGTACCGGTCGAACCGCTCGACTGCGTACAGGTAGGCGACCGGCGGTGCGATCAGGCCGACGATCAGGACGGTCCAGGCGACGGTCGAGACGGTTCCCGGCGTTATACCTGCCATTTCAGCAGAGATCGGCGTGAACTCGAGCAGTACCGAACTGAGTTCTGCGATGGGTTCTGCGGCGTCGGTGTAGATGATTCCCGCACTGGAAGCCGGGAAGACGATCCCGGCCGTGTAGAGCATGAACGCCGACTTACTCGGCATCACCGCCTCGCGGTTGTTGGTGATCTTGACGCTGCCGAACCGCGGGAAGGCTGAGCCGACGCCGACCGCAAGCGCCGGCGACGCGACCGCTCCCACGATGGTTCCGACGAGCAGGACCGCCGTCGCCTCGAGCGAGAGCGGACTCGCGAAACCGGCGACGAGTGCGACGACGACAGCGATCGGGATTCCGACGAGCGAACTGGCGATCATCCGGCCGCGGATCGCGTCTCGGCCGGAGAGCGTCGAGGTCAGCACGGCTGGCAGCGCCCGCCCGAGATCACCCAGCGGGTTCAGCGTGAATAGAACGCCGGTACCCCAGACGACGTACAGACACAGCAGGACTGCCACGTACGGCGGTAGCGCCCCGGTCTGGATGATATCCTGCACGAAAAACAGCACGCCGAACAGGGGGTAGGCGACGTAGGCAAGCCGGATCGGTGCCCGACGGGTACGCCGGATCGCCGCCACCGTCACCGACCGGACCGGCCGCGAGAATCCGGACGCAAGGGCGGCCGCGAGGCGACTCGAGGAGTCTGTCCCCGAACTCGACACCGTCTCGTCGCCGGTCCGTGCTGGGTCGGCGAACCAGTGCATGCGGGCGGAGGGAATCGCGACGGCGACGGCCAGCGCCGTGACGATGGGTACGGCGAGGAGCGTGGCGATTACGTGCGTGCTCGAGGTAGTGACGTTCGGAATCGCGAGCAACAACAGGTAGCCCGGCCAACCTAGCGGGCCGTCACCGAGCATCGAAAACAGTCCGACGGTGATCGCGTCGAACCAGCCGACGGCGATCGAGCCGAAGTACGCCAGTCCGATCAGGAAGACGAGCGGCGTCCGGTAGCGCGCGATCGGCTCGTAGACGGTTATCAGGTGTCGAAACCAGATCCCGAGGACGAAGCCGACGGGAACGGCGGTGACGAGCAACAGGGCGACGACGAACGGGGCGACGAGGATCGGCAGAACAGTTCCGGCTCCGGACGCGAACGCCGCAGCGAGGATCGTCGCCGGGAGGAGGATCCAGAGCGAGAACAGCAGGATCTCGGCACCGATCACGCCGACGACGACGTTTCTGAGTCGCGTCGTGAGCAACAGACAGGCCGGTTCGTCGACGTCGGCGGCCGCGGTCACGGCACGGACGGCGGCCATGACGACCAGAAACAGCCACGCGAGCGCGGCACCACCGGTCACCGCCTCGGTCGCGAGTTCGGCCGTCTCGGGGCCGAACTCGCTCGCGGCGACGGCCTCGCCGAGCGTCGGCAACAGGAAGAGCCCGATGGCCGTCATCGGTCCGAGCGCGAGCACCGCGATGGCTGCCATCACGAGCAGTTTCGTCCGGTCGCCGCCGACCGACCGTAGCGTCCGCCGACACTCCGTGCGGGCAACGGTCGCGGCTGCTCCCTTCATCGCCGCTCACCACCCGTGATTCGACGTGTAACACGACGACGGGGAAACAGTTCCATGGTAGGGACGGCGTGGCGACGCCAGTAAACGTTTTGGATCGCTGTCACTCCTCGAAGCATTTCATCGACGTACTCTCACGTCTCCCGGTCGCGCTCGAGTTCTCGCAACGAGTCGATTCGGTCTTCCGTCGGCGGATGCGTCGTGAACAGCCAGCGGCCGATCCGGTGGAGTCGTTTCCGGAGCCACCAGTAGGATGGCTCTCTGTCGCCGTCCGGCCCGAGCATGACCTTCTCGAGTTCCCGTGGCTCGAGCGGGAGGATCGACAGCGACGAGACTCCCGACGCCTCGCGGAGGTCGCGGTTCGGCGTGTCGGTGATCTCCTGGTCGAGTCGCCCGAGTGCGCTGGCGAGGACGGCCGGCGAGCCCGTCGCTTTCGCCGCGGCGCGATCCGCTGCTCGCTCGCGGACTCTCGAGAGGCGAGCCGTGATCGCTCGTCCGACGATCCAGAAGACGTTCGAGAGGAGCGCAAGCGGGACGAGGACGATTATGCCCCAGCCTGGGTTTTCGATCTCCGCGAGCCGCGAGCGGAGCCCGTCGGCGAGTACGACGGGGAGCGAGACGGCCGTGACGACCATCGCGTCCCGATTCTTGACGTGTGCGAGTTCGTGTGCGATCACGGCCTCGAGTTCGTCGTCCTCGAGCGTTCGTATCGTTCCGGTCGAGAGCACCAGGTGGACGTTCTCCGGCCGGAAGCCGACGGCGAGTGCCTCGGGTGCGTCCCGTCCAGAGACGGCGATCGTCGGCATCGGAACGTCGAGCTGGGCGGCGACCCGCGTCGTCAGCTGGTACAGCTCCGGTGCCTCCTCTTCGTCCACCGGATGGGCGTCCGCGAGTCGCTCGATCGTCTCGAGATGCATATACTCGAGATAGCCGATCGAAAGCAGCGTCACGGTCGTAATTGCGAACGCGACCTGGGACGGGAACTGTGCGCCGAACGAGGCGAGGAGGACGTAGAAGACGGCCCAGACGCCGACGAGGAACCCGATCGTCACTACCACGAGGCCGACGAGGGCGGCGATCATTCGTCCCTGGAGCCCGATCGAACTGGAGGACATACGCGTTCGATCGAACCGACCGTTCAAAAACGTGACCGGTTCAGTCGGCCGTGACCACCGACGATATCTGACAACGAGGTGTAGTATTTAACTGACGGCGACCGTAACGGACCGTATGACCGCCCGCGACTACCCCGCGATAGCGACGGACGGACTGACGAAACGGTACGGCGAGACGACCGCCGTCGCCGACCTCGACCTCGAGGTCGACCGGGGTACCGTCTACGGCTTTCTCGGACCCAACGGCGCGGGGAAGACGACGACGATGCGGATATTGACGACGCTGACTCGGCCGACCGACGGGACCGCGCACGTGGCGGGACATCCGATCACCGACCGCGAAGCCGTCACGCCACACATCGGCTACCTGCCCGAGGAGCCGCCGATCTACGACGAACTCAGCGGTCGCGAGCAACTCGAGTACGTCGCTGGCCTCCGAAACCTCCCCGAAGACGACACGAGCGAACGTATCGAGTCGCTGCTCGAGCGATTCGGCCTTCGCGACGACGCCGACAAGCGCATCGAGGAGTACTCGAAAGGGATGCGCCAGAAGGTCGGCGTCATCCAGGCCGTCCTCCACGAACCCGCAGTCGCTTTCCTTGACGAACCCACGAGCGGACTCGATCCCCGCGCCGCCCGGACGATGCGGAACACCATCGCCGAACTCGCTGACCGGGAGATGACGATCTTCCTCTCGACGCACATCCTCCCCGTCGTCGACGAACTGGCGGACGTCATCGGCGTCCTCCACGACGGCCGACTCGTCGCGGAGGGCGACCCCGAGACGCTGAAATCCCGCGCCGAGACCGGTAAAGCGCGGAGTCTCGAGGACGCCTTCCTCGAGGTAACCCGCGAGTCGCCCGGAACCGAGGACGTGGCGGCCGGAGCGCCCCCAGAGTGACCGTCGTCTCCGAACGTGCTTGCGAACCTACAAATGGTTCGGTGAGGAAGTCTCGCGTATGAATTCCCCGCTCGACGGTAACGCACCCTCGCTCGGCACGATCACAGCCGGGCTCGTCGGTGGTGCCGGAAACGCCGCCGTCGTCCTCGCACTGTACGCCCGTGCCGAGTATCCCGTGCTCGAGTCGGTGACAGCGACGACGTTCCTGGCGCTCGGAGCGTTCGCCGTCGGCTTCGTCCCGCTGTTTCTCGCGGCCTATACTCGACTGTTCGCGCCCGCAGTCGGCTTGCTCGCAGTCGTTGTCGGAACCGTCTATCTCGAGTTCACGACGCCGATGCCCGAGTGGAGTGAGATGGGTGACTACGTCATCGTCGACGGCCCGACGCACGTGAGCAGTTACGCGAACACCTGGTACGTCTGGCTGGCGCTCGCGGCAGTCGTGGCCGTTGCGGAGTTCGGGATTCGGCGACGATACGGTATCGCCGACGGACGACTTCGGAACCTGACGGACTGGCCGCTTTCGCGGACCGCCCGCTACACAGTCGTCCTCGGGACTGCGGCGCTCGTCGGCGCTGGAACGTCGCTGCTGGTCGTCCGGTCCGGAGTCCAGCCGTCACCGTTCGTGTCCGTCGTCTTCGCGTTCGCGGCCGCCGCCACTGCGGTACCGATCGCGGCGCTGTTCGAGGACGGCGCACTTCTGCCACTCGCGCTCTTCGCACTGGTGCCGTACTTCCTGGTCCTCGAGGTGTTCGTCACGACCGACAGCCCCGTCCACATTCTCCTCTTCGGTCCCCACGCCGTCGTCCTCGCGGTCGTCTGGTGGCTCGAGCGGACTGCCAGGAAGCGTCTCGGCGGAGCAGACGGCGGAGCGACCGACGAACGACCCGCGTGACCCGCCGCTCCCGTCGCGTGTTCGCTCGAGCGGAACCCACTCCGATACCCTAAAGCGGCCGGACAGGTTGGTTCGAATATGGAGTATCACGAGGCGGCGGACTTTTGCTTCGGTCTGCGGCGGTTCCGTCCGAAACCGGGGACGGAGTCGACCGCACGGTTGCTCGCCCACCTCGAGAACCCACACGAGGGCGTCGATTTCGTCCAGATCGCCGGCTCGAACGGCAAGGGGAGCACGGCTCGCATGCTCGAGCGGACGCTTCGGGAAGCCGGCCTCTCGGTGGGACTGTACACCTCGCCACACCTCGAGGACCTGCGGGAACGGATCCGCGTCGACGGGCGCAAGATCCCTCGATCGGCCGTCACCGAGTACGTCGAGGCTGTACGCGGCTACGTGACGGAACGCGCCGCGGACGGCGAGTCGCCGACCTTCTTCGAGACGATGACGGGGATGGCGCTGTGGCACTTCGGCCGGGAAGAGGTCGACGTCGCCGTCTTAGAGGTCGGTATCGGCGGCCGACTCGACGCCACGAGCGTCGTCGATCCGGTCGCCAGCACAGTGACCAGTGTCACCCTGGAGCATACGGGTATCATCGGCGAAACCGAGACCGAGATCGCCGAAGACAAGGCCCACGTCGCACCCGAGGACGCGCCGCTGGTGACCGGCGTCATGGGCGAGCCACTCGAGTCGATCCGCTCGGTTGCTGGTGACGTGGTGACGGTCGGGCACGAGGGAGCTGATCCGACCTCCGACGTGACCGTCTCCTACGACGGTCGGCAGAACCACACCGAGGCCGCGATCTCGATCGACGCCGGGGAGTGGGGCCTCGAGACGCGAATTCCGTTGCTCGGCACCCATCAGGCCGAGAACGCAGGGATCGCCGCCGTACTCGCCCGCCAGATCGCCGACGTCTCGGAAGTGGACATCGCCCGTGGGCTGCGAAGCGCCCACTGGCCCGGCCGGTTCGAGGTGATGGAGACCGATCCGCTGGTCGTCCTCGACGGCGCACACAATCCCGGTGCTTGCGAAACCGTCGCCGAGACGCTCGCGAGCTACGACTACGACGACCTGCACCTCGTCGTCGGCGCGATGCACGACAAGGACCACCGCGAGATGGCCACAGCGCTGCCGACGCCGACGACGGTCGTCACGGCCGAACCCTCTCTCGACCGCGCCGAGGATCGGGACGTCCTCGCTCGCGTCTTCGACGAGGCCGGCGCGGACGAGGTCCGGACGGCACCGTCGGTCCAGGACGCGCTGACGGTCGCGATCGAGCGAGCCGAAGACGACGACTGCGTGCTCGTCGCCGGTTCGCTGTTCGCCGTCGCCGAGGCCCGCTCTCGATGGACGACTGCAGGCGTCCCGAAACGGATTCGGAACCTCGAGGACGCCCGCGAGACCCTCGAGAAGGCGAACGTCCCCGAACCCGCGGTCGACCGGACACAAGAGAGCGCGGTCCACCGGGTCCTGAAGACGAACCTGCAGTACCAGCAGGCCCACGAACTGAAAGACGAACTGCTCCGACTCGGTGGCGACTGCGTCCTCTCAGGTCACGGCACCGACGGTGAACGAGTCGACGCCGTCCTGATGGGGACGCTCGAGACGTTCGAGGACCTGATCGACGCACTCGAGACCGACGGCGGCGTCGGCTCGACCGACGTCGCTCGAGAACTGCGAACGGCGCTCGAACTCGAGTCGAGTCGGGACTCGAGCGAGACCGACGACGCCCGCTGGCCCTGGGAGGACCGTACTGCAGTGATGGGTATCCTGAACGTCACGCCCGATAGTTTCCACGACGGCGGCGAATACGACGCCGTCGACGACGCAGTTTCCCGCGCCGAGGCGATGGTCGAGGCCGGCGTCGACGTCCTCGACGTCGGCGGCGAATCCACCCGACCGGGCGCGGACCCAGTTCCGATCGAGGAGGAGATCGACCGCGTCGTCCCCGTCGTCGAACGGATTTCCGACGTCGACGCCCACGTCTCCGTCGACACGCGCAAAGCGGCCGTCGCGGACGCCGCTCTCGAGGCCGGCGCGGACATCGTCAACGACGTCTCGGGGCTCGAGGATCCCGAGATGCGGTTCGTCGCGGCCGACCACGACGCCGGCCTCGTCGTGATGCACAGCATCGACGCGCCGGTCGTTCCCGATCGCGACGTCACCTACGACGACGTCGTCGAGGACGTCATCGACCAGCTTTCAGAACGGATCCTGCTCGCGGAGAAGGCGGGACTCGACCGCGACCAGATTATCGTCGACCCGGGACTCGGGTTCGGCAAATCGTCGGGCGAGAGCTTCGAGTTGCTCGGCCGGGCCGACGAGTTCCGCGCACTCGGCTGTCCCGTCCTGATCGGCCACTCCCACAAGTCGATGTTCGGTCACGTCGACCGCGAGGCCGGCGAGCGACTCGCGGCGACCGTCGCAGCGACGGCGATCGCGACCGACCGCGGTGCCGACGTGATCCGGGTTCACGACGGTTCCGAGAACGTCGCCGCGGTCCGGACGGCGCTGGCTGCGCAGGATCCGGCACAGTTCGAGTGGTAGCCGGTGAATCGACGTTCACGTTTCTGTAACTGATCGGTGATCTCATAGGTCTCGCACCAGTAGTCGACGACCATGTCCCCGACTGTCGACCGGAGAGTCGCCCTCCTGCTTTTCACGATCGTCGTCGTGGTACTCGCCGCCGGCTGTGTGGCGATCCCGACGACCGACGATTCCTCGGGTGACCTCGAGGAGCGAATCGCCGACGCCGAGCCACCGGCCGAGATCGACGCGACCGTCGAGGTGCGGGAGGTCGTCGACGGCGAGCCGACGACGGCGACTGAATCTGTCCAGTTCCGTGCCGATGGGGCCAGTCGGATCGAAACCGACGACACCCTCTTGATCGTCACCCACGGTGACCAGCGCTGGCACCACGACCGTGAGTCCGGGACCGTCCAGCAATTCGAGGTCGATCCCGACGCGACGCCGTTTCTCGAGGGACTGTACGACCAGCAGGCCGAGTACGTAGACCGGTACGACGTCGCCGAGGTCGAGGAGACGACGCTCGAGGGTCACGACGTCTACCGCGTCGCCTTCGATCCACCATCCGGGGAGACGGTAGATCGGTCGGTCAGCGTTCTCGCAGGCGATACCGAGTACGTCCTCCCGCTCGAGCGAACCGACGAAGTCGACGACCGCAGCGTCGAGACCGTCGAGGTATGGTACGACGAGGAGCAACTGTTCCCCCTCAAACATCGAGTCGAAGGTGATGGGATCGCACTCGAGACCACGTACCGGAACGTCACGTTCGATCCGGGGCTCGCGGACGAGCGGTTCGAGTTCGACGAACCGACGGCAGACGGCCCGAACGAGAGCGGCGAGGACACCGTCGAGATTGGCTTCCCAGAAATCACCCAGCACGAGACGGTCGACGGCGCGGACGAGGCCGTCCCGTTCACCGTCGCCGAACCGCCGGCCGAGGCGCTCCCGGACGCACTCGAACTCGACCGGATCACCAGCTACGAGTTCTCCGACGAGGAGCGAACGCAGGCGTCGCTGTCCTACCGCGGCGACGGCGAGACGACCATCGTGACGACGAGCGACGGTCCGCGAACGTTTGCCGTCGGCGGCGACGACATCCAGGTCGGAGACGCCGACGGAACGATCGCCGCCACCGATCAGGGAACGGAACTCGAGTGGGTGTGTGACGATCGCTACTACTCTATCTACGTCAGTGACGGCGTCGGCGACGACCGAGGACTCGCCCTCGAGATCGCCGAGGCACTCGAGTGTGAACCGGCAGCCGAAAACTGAGAGGCCGAGCGAATCGTAACGAATATCGATCGAGGCTGACACGATGGCGAACATGGCAAACTCGAGTCGCGACCGCTTCGTTCGCATTGCCCTGTTGTTGACTCCCGTGGCACTGGTCGCTGCAGTGATGGCCTCTCCGCCGGATCCGTTCACACTGGTCCGGTATGCGGTGCCACTGCTGGCACTCGTTCTTCTGACCGCGTATCTGCTCGCGTATCGAGACGGACTCGAGACGCTCGAGTCGAACTAGTTCGGCTTCAGTTTCGGTCACTGTCAGCGTTTGCAGGACGACTTCGCGGACTGAAACAACCGTTTCACCCTGGGGTACTTTTTATTCGGTCGGCGACGTTCTCGAGGACGATGAATCGACGGGCGATGCTGGCTGTACTCGGGACAACGACGTTCGCCGGGTGTGTAAGCGAGGGGCCAGGCGACACCGGTGAGACGAATCCCAGCCGAACCGACGACGGCTCCGACGGAGCCAGTGGCGTGACGGGCGACGGCACGATACTGAGCCACTTCGACGACAACCCATCTCGCCCCGACTGCGAGAAAGAATCGACGACGATCGAGGTCAAACGCGGTGACGAAATCCGCAAGGAAGAGACAGCCGAGACGATCCCGTATCCGGAGCCACCGAGGTCGTTTGCCGAGGACGACGTCGTCGAGTTCGTCGAGACGTTCGATCACGCCTACGTGACCCAGGATGTCCTCTGTGACGGCCGTTCGGGACACGCGCTTCGTATCGCCCATACGGTCGAAACGCGTGAGACGTTCGACTGGCACGAGGACCTCACGACCGTCTTCCTCCTGCGAGCGGCCGGTGTCCCCTGGGGGGCCGACGAACAGGGCTACGAGTGGCAGGCCGAGATCCCTTTCACCGGTGTCGTCTACGCCGTCGACGAGACCGGCGTCGCCAGAGCCGAGGCCGGCGAGATAGGGACGCGCGAATCCGACAAAATCGAATCACAGATACCCGATCCACTCGAGGACGGCGAGCTAGTCGCTATCTTCGAGTAACCGAAAAACGAAGCGACGACGCGTTACTTGTGGCGGTCGAGCAGGTCGTAGCTACGCTCCCACTCGACGTCGTCGTCGAAGTAGCGTTCGGCGAGTGGCTGTTCGGGGAGTTCGCCGACGGCTCGCTTCTCTTCGCTGTAGGACGGGCGGTCCTCGTCGATGTAGTACCGGCCGGTGAGGACGGTGCCTTCGTTGAGGACGTTTTCGGTCTCGCGCATCATCTCGGCGGCTTCCTCCCGGTCGTGGACGTCGAAGTCGTAGTCGTCGGACTCCTGGACGTCGACGTAGGGGACGTACTGGCGAGCGTCCTTGTTCCAGGTCGGACACTGCGTCAGGAAGTCGACGTGGGCGAAGCCGTCGTGTTCGATCGCTTCCGCGATGATCTCTTTGGCCTGGTTGGGGTTGACGGCGGCGGTGCGGGCGACGTAGCTCGCACCGGCGGTCAGCGACATCGACAGCGGTCGGATCGGCGTCTTCGCGCTGCCCGACGGCTGGGTCTTGGACTTGTGACCCTTCGGACTCGTCGGCGACGTCTGGCCCTTCGTCAGCCCGAAAATCTCGTTGTTGAACACGATGTAGGTCATATCGTGGTTCTCTCGGGCCGAGTGGATGAAGTGGTTCCCACCGATTCCGTAGCCGTCACCGTCACCGCCCGCGGCGATGACCTCGAGGTCCGTGTTCGCGAGTTTCGCGGCGCGGGCGACCGGAAGCGAGCGGCCGTGGATCGTGTGGAACCCGTACGTGTCCAGGTAGCTGTTCAGCTTGCCGGAACAGCCGATTCCGGTGACGGTAAGCACTTCCTCGGGGTTCTTGCCGACTTCCGGAAGCGCCTGCTTCAGCGCCTTCAGGACGCTGAAGTCACCACAGCCCGGACACCAGGTCGGCTGCGGTTCGACACCGGGCGTGAACTCGTCCCGGTCGATCTCTCGTTCCTCTCCGATGGCGTTGAATGCACTCATGGTTAGTCACCTGCTGCGGGTTCGATTCGTACCTGTGCGGTCGGTTCGCGGTCTTCCTCGGCGACGTTGACCTCGTAGCCCTCGACGACTTCTGCGGGTTCGAACGGGTTGCCGTTGTACTTCAGCAGGCTCGTCATCTTCTCGCCGAAGCGACCGAGTTCCTTCTGGATCAGACCACGGAACTGGGCGGTGGCGTTCATCTCGACGACCATCGCCTCGTCGACGCTCTCGAGGAATTCGGTCATCTCGGCTTCTGGGAACGGCATCATGTCGGAGACGCTAACGCCCTTGACCGAGTGGCCGTTCTCGTTCAGGCGGGAGACGGCTTCCTCGACGGCACCGTGACTCGATCCCCAGGTGATGATACCGTAGTCGGCGTCGTCCTCGCCGAAGTAGGCCTGGTTGGACTCGTGTTCCTCGTCGAGTTCCTCGCGGATGGCGTCGAGTTTCCCGATGCGTCGGTCCATCTGGTAGACGCGGTTGTCGGGGTCCTCGCTGATGTGTCCGACCGGGCTGTGTTCGTTACCCGTGGCGAGGTAGCGCCCGTCCTTCTGACCCGGCAGCGATCGCGGACTGACGTGTTTGTCGTTGTCGACCTCGTGCTGGAAGCGGTGGAACTTCCCGGAGGCGTCGTGTGCGGCCTCCTTGAGTTCCTCTTCGGTCAGCGTCGCGCCCAGGTCCGGCGACGGCTCGCGGTCGAAGAACTCGACGTCGACGTTTTTGTTCTCGCCGCCGAGTTTCTGGTCGTAGATGATGATCGACGGGATCTGGTAGTCCCAGGCGATGTCGAACGCGAGGCGAGTCTGTTCGTACGCCTCCTCGATGTTCCCTGGCGCGAAGACGACGCGCGAGGAGTCGCCCTGACTGGTGTAGAGGACGTGCTCCAGGTCACCCTGTTCGGGCTTCGTCGGCATCCCGGTCGACGGACCGGCACGCATCGCCTCGATCAGCACCAGCGGCGTCTCGGTCATCTCGGCGAGGCCGAGCGGTTCGCTCATCAGGGCGAATCCACCCCCGGAGGAACCGGACATCGCCTTTGCTCCGGCGTGGCTCGCGCCCAGTGCGAGCGCAGCGGCGGCGATTTCGTCTTCGACCTGTTCGGAGACGCCTCCCATGTCGGGGAAGTTCTGGCTGAGGATCGTGAACACGTCCGTCCACGGCGTCATCGGGTAGCCAGCGATGAACCGACAGCCGGCGTCGATGGCACCGTAGGCGATCGCGTTCGAGCCCGACAGCAGTGCCTGTTCGGTCTCGTGGCTGCCTTCGGGCGCACGCAGATCGTGCTCGAAGTCGTACTCGTCGCGGACCGTCTCGTAGGCCTCGTGGAGAATGTCCAGGTTCGACTCGAGAACGTCACCGCCCATGGCGTCGGACATGAGGTCCTCGATGTGCTCGAGTTCCATGTCGAGCAGAGCGGCCGTGACGCCGACCCCCGCGGTGTTTCGCATGACCTCGCGCCCGTGTTCTTTCGCGAGGCCACGCAGGTCCATCGGGAAGACGTGCCAGTCGTTTTCTTCGGCACGTTCCTCCAGGTTCACCTCCTCGACGTCTTCCTCGCTGATGAGGCCCTCGTCGTAGACGATGATGCCGCCCTCTCGGAGTTCGTCCAGGTTCTCCGAGAGTGGCTTGAGTTCTTCGTTGCCGTAGTAGGCGTTCTCGCTGGGGTTCCGGGCGAACGAGTCACCCAGTGCAAGCAGGAAGTTGTAGCCGTCCCCTCGCGACTGTACCTCGTGGTCTGCGGCCCGGATTTCGACGTACGTGTGGCCGCCACGGATTCGGGATGGATAGTGGCGATGTGTGAATACGTCGAGCCCCGAGCGCATCAGCGCTTTCGCGAAATTCTGGCTGGTCGAGTCGATCCCGTCTCCGGAACCGCCTGCGATTCGCCAGATGAGTTCGTCGTCGCTCATAGGTAAATCAGTGGCCGGTGGGCCAACCGTGACTGAGGTTTTCCCTACGGAACCTAAAGCCTTTGCTATACATTACCATATATCTTTCGTGAAGAATGGACAGTCGTGCAGAGTTCCGTATGAACAATTATTATTGTAGCAGAATGAACCGGTTCAGATACTCGTTCATCGATAGACAGATGTGGTAGTTCGGGCCTGGAACTGGCGGTCACGAACCGACGGTAGCTTTTACCAATCGTTCGTGGTGGTCGATGTCATGAGATACATCGTCCGGGTACCGAAACTCGATGGGGGGATGCAAGCGACGTTACGCGAGTGGCACCTCGAGGAAGGCGAGGCGCTGGCGGAGGGACATCCCATCGCGTCGTTCGAGTCCGGAGCGAGTGACGTCACCCTCGAGGCACGGGAGAACGGCGTTCTCCGACGGACGTTCCTCGAGGAGGGGGAGACGGTTTCGTCCGGAACCCCGGTCGGAATCGTTGCGCCAGCTGAAACAGACGTCGAGGACCTCGAGACGGCGCTCGAGCACGTAGAGGGGGCTTTCACGGTACTGCCAGCGGACGGACGGAATCGCCCCTCAGAGACCGAGATGCCCGGCCGAACCGCGACCGCGACGAACCCCGAGGGAATGTCCGGGCGACTCGAGACCGGCTCCTTCGAGTGGCGATACGACGAACCCGCGTCTTACGGTGGTACCGAGACCGGTCCGACGCCGGTCGATGTCTTCCTCGGTGGGCTGGCGGCCTGTCTCTCGCTGAGTACGCGCTACCAGGTCGAGAAACGCAACGCCGACGTCGATGAAATCTCGGTCACGACCGACGCGACCCCCGAACGCGGGCCGGTCGAGTCGATTGCGGTGACGGTCTTCCTCGAGTCCGACGAAGACGACGAGACCCTGGTACGGATCGTCGACCTCGCCGAACGGGGCTGTCACGTCTCGCAGTTGCTCAGGGACGATCTCGAGCTGGAGCTTTCGTGGAGCCGGTGCTGATCAGGCGTCTCCGTGCCACTCGGCCCGGAACTGTTCGTAGAACGCCTCGAGAACGTCGTGGCGCTTCTCGGCCAGGTCGCGAGCAGGGTCGGTGTGGAGTTCCTCACGCAACCGCAGCAGTTTGTCCTCGAAGTGGTAGAGCTGAGAGTACTCGTGCCCGTTCGGATCCCACATCGGTGTTCCGTGTGCACCGCCGAAGGCGAACGTCCGTGCGATGCCGATCGCACCCATGGCGTCGAGATTGTCGGCGTCCCGCAGTATCTCCGCTTCGATCGTCTCTGGCTGCGGGTCGTCCCCACGGAACGCGAGTTCGTCGTGAACCGCGACGCAGTGTCGAACGGCGTCGATCCGATCCCGGCCGACGCCCGCGTCCTCGAGGATGATCTCGACTTCGGATAGCGTTTCGGCCGGCTCACAGCCCGTCTCCTCCCCGATCACGCGGTGTATGTCGTGCGTAAGGGCTGCACATCCAACCACAGTCCGGTCGGCGTCTACATCCGCCGCGAGTCGCTGACAGAGTCGAAATACCCGCCAGACGTGGTGCATGTCGTGGCCGGAACTGTCGCTCGAGAGGTACTCCCGTACGCCATCGGCGACCGCCGGGAACGGTTGCTCGTCGCGTCGTGGCCCGCCAGGATGCTCGCCGGTGATCGGAGCGGGATCCGAGAGCGTCGTACCCGACTCTTCGGTCCTTTCGTCTGTCGTCATAGCTGTGATCCGCCCCTCCGCCGATCGTCAGCCGTCATACCTCCGTGTTGACCCGGCCCCGCATAAAGGAGTTCGTAATCCGACACGATTCGATTCGGGAACGGTCGGTTTCCTACCCGTCGACGTCCCACGGCGGCGAGGCCAGCCTTCCGATCGACTCGACGCAGTACGTGGGATCGTACGCTTCGGAATCGGCGCTCTCGGAAACCCACACCGACTCGAGGCCGGCAGCAGTCGCGCCAGCGACGTCCGTCTCGAGGGAGTCGCCGACGTGGACCGTCGTCTCGGGCGTCGCCTCGAGCGTCCGAAGCGCGCGTTCGAACGGCTCCGGATCAGGTTTCGGCAGCGTGTCGTGGCCGGCGACGACGACCGCGTCGACCCACCGCTCGAGATCGACGGCCGCGATTTTCTGTCGCTGGGCGTCCCGTGCCCCGTTCGTAACGACGGCGAGACGGTAGTCGTCGGCGAGGCTCTCGAGCACGCTGGCAGCGGACGGCAACAGTTCGACGTTCGACTGGTCGCGTTCCGCGGCGAACGCTGTCGCAACGTCTCTCCCTAGCTCCCGATCGTAGCCGTTCTCCGCGGCGAGCGCGGCGAAACACTCGCTTCGGAGTTCGTCCATCGACTCACACCTCCGGGCAAACTCGTCGTAGCGGGCGTAGTACTCCTCGACGGAAAACAGCGGCTCGAGGCCCAGTCCCTCGAACGACGCCTGCAACACCTCGCCGGGCGATCGCACGTAGCGGAGCAGGGTTCCGTCGAGGTCGAACGAGACGGTTTCGATTCGAGTCACGCGTTCGAGGTTCCGTTCGAACCTGCAAAAACGAACTGATCGGGGTTACTCGAGCGCCGGCGGATCGACCGGCTCGAGTCCCCAGTCGTCGAGAAACTCTGCGAGGAAGTCGGCCCGCTGGCCGATCTCGTCGGGTGCGTGCGAGTCGGTGCCGACGGTGACGGCGACGTCGTGTTCGCGAAGCACCTCGAGGAACGTCCCGGAGGGATGGACGATCCCCTCGTCTGTCAGTGCTCGGCCGGCGTTGATCTCGGGAACCGTCCGGGACTCGGCGAGCGCGCGGGCGACGCGTCTGTACTGCTCTTCGGTCGCCCTGCCGCGAAGTGGCTTCGTCCGCTCGATCAGGTCGACGTGGGCGGCGATATCGAACAGCTCCGACTCGATCAGGGCGACGAGTCGATCGAAGTACTCCTCGACGATGCGGTCGCGTTCGGCCGCCGAGCGGTCGGTAAAGTGGGAGGAGACCTGCACGTTCGCCCCGGCAACCTCGTGGACGCTGCCGACGGTGTAGTCGAAGTCGGCCTCCTCGAGAAACTCGCGAATCTCGGCTTCGTCGCGCGGGTCGTAGTCCATCTCGACGGCGTCGTAAATCTCGATATCGACCCGCTCGCGCAGCCGTTCGATCGCTCCTCGACGCCGGTCGTACGTGATATCCAGGTTGAACCCGTAGACGCTGCGAACCCACTCCATGCGATCCCGTGGGGCGACGTTGCAGTGGTCGGCGAAACCGACACCCTCGAGTCCGGCGGCCTCGGCGGCCCGGACCATCCCCTCGAGGAACTCGCCGTCCGAGTAGTTGGAGTGGACGTGGAAGTCCTCCATACAGTCGAATCACGGGTAATCGTGTTAGGCGTTACGCCGGCCGCAGAAGGTCGATGCCGTCACACTGACGGGGATTCGATCACCGATCGCTCGAGATCAGTACGCCGGGGTCGCAGCCGGTTCGTCCTCGAGAATACTCCGGTAGTAGGAGACGAGGTACGAGTAGGAGTAGGCGAACGCGAACGTGCCGAGCACGAGCGTCACCGCGATCGAGAGGAACAGCGTCGACTCGGAGGCGATCGCGGTCTCGCCGGTTTCGGTGAACTCGATGGCCGAGAGGTAGAGTGCCATACCCGGCCCCTGTCCGATCAGGCTGATCACGAAGAAGACGATCGTGAAACCGACGACGCTCAAGAAATTGTTCCAGACGAGGCTGACGCTCTGAGAGAACGAATCGATTGCTCTGGCGTCACTGACGACAATTGCGGCGTCGTAGAACTGGAGAAACATAACCAGGAGGGCCATGACCACCATCAGGAGGACGAATCCAATTCCCATACCGACCAGGCCACCGCCAGCGGCGGCCGTACCGACACCGACGATCATCATCAGGATGCCTCCCATGAACGAAACCCCCATTATGATCACCGCGAACAGCACCGTCGCGCCGAGCATCGACACGTAGTTCTCTTTGCCACCACGGACGAACGACCCGAGTCGGGTCGTCCCCTCGAGTCCCTCGTCGATCATCGTGATGATACCGCCGAGCAGGAACGGCGTAACGAGAAGGGAAAGCGGATAGACTAGCACTTGGGCCATCGAACCCACGTATACGTCCAGCAGGATCGCTACTTCGCTGAGAAGAACGAAAAACACCCCCACGAGTAGAATTGCGGGATTCTTTCGAAGAACTGACGCTGCAGTCGATAACGAGCCAATTGCGCTCATACTCGAGTCGACTCAAAGATAGTACTTAAAGCAGTCATCGGGTTTTCCGACCGAGAAACTGCTCGTTCGGTCTCGAGAAATCGAATACGCTACTCGAGAACCGTGCGTAGAGACGGGCGACCGATCACTCGTTTCGCGGATTGCTCGGGTGGTACTCCGTATCGTACTCGCCGGGCTGGTCGTCGACGCGGTCCGGGTTGATCCGGCCCGACAGCAGCATGAAGTCGACCAGGGTGAGCGCGAGCATCGCCTCGACGACCGGCACGCCACGCGGCGGCAGGACGGGATCGTGCCGGCCGATGACCTTCTCCTCTTTTAGCTCGCCCGTTTCCCAGTCGGCGGTCTGCTGGCTCTTGGGGATCGACGTCGGCGCGTGCAGCGTCACCTCGCCGTAGATGGGTTCGCCGCTCGAGATGCCACCCTGGATGCCGCCGTGGTCGTTCTCGACGGGCGTCGGGTTCCCGTCGTCGTCGAACTCCCAGTCGTCGTTGCGTTCTTTGCCCGTGTACTCGCGTGCCTCGCGGCCGAGGCCGAACTCGAAGGCCGTCGTCGCCGGCACCGCCATCATCGCCTGACCGAGTCGCGCAGAGAGGGAGTCGAACCGCGGCGCGCCGAGTCCGATGGGGACGCCCTGCGCCTCGAAGTAGATCGACCCGCCGATGGAGTCGCCTTCCTCCTGGTACTCCTCGATCAGGTCTTGCATCTTCTCGGCCGTCTCGGGGTGGGCACAGCGGACGTCGTTCTCCTCGCTGTGTTCTTTGATCTCCTCGAAGCTTACCTCGGGTGCCTCGACGTCGCCGATCTGGTTGACGTGAGCCTTGAGTTCGATGCCTTCGCGCTCGAGGATTTTCTTCGCGATCGCACCTGCAGCGACCCAGTTGACCGTCTCGCGTGCCGAGGAGCGGCCGCCGCCGCCCCAGTTGCGGGTTCCGAACTTCGCGGAGTAGGTGAAATCGCCGTGGCTGGGACGCGGCGCGGTGATGAAGGGCTCGTACTTCTCCGAGCGGGCGTCCTTGTTCTGGATGACTAGG
Organism: Natronobacterium texcoconense; assembly: GCF_900104065.1. Lineage (NCBI taxonomy): Archaea > Methanobacteriati > Methanobacteriota > Halobacteria > Halobacteriales > Natrialbaceae > Natronobacterium > Natronobacterium texcoconense. The sequence continues at coordinate 436,621 of NZ_FNLC01000002.1, forward strand.
CCGATCGGCGTTCCCGTGGTGTAGCCGTCCTGGATCCCCGACTTGATCGAGACGTCGTCGGGTTCGCCGCGGCTGGTCGTGATCATCGACTGGCCTGGTTTGCGGCGGTCGAGATCCGCCTGGATGTCTTCCTCCGAAAGCTCGAGACCGGCGGGACAGCCCGAGATGGTACAGCCCATCGCCTCGCCGTGGCTCTCGCCGAACGTGGTCACCTGAAAGAGGCGACCGAAGCGGTTGCCGTTCATTACCCCTCCCTCGGGGACGGGGACACTTAGCAACCCAGGATTCCTGCAAGTGCTGGCGCGAAGCGGTCACGCGAGGCCGAGCTGTGCGAGCCCGCCGTAGGGGACCAGGAAGAGATACAGCTGAACGATCCCCGCAACGATCAACAGCACGCCTGCGGCCCGCTCGAGCCACGGCCCGCGCGGAACGATCACCTCGAGGAGGGCTTCGCGGCCGACCGCCGTCGCCATCGTCACGAGGACGAACATCGTCGCCATCCCGCCGGCGTAGGCGCCGAAGGTGACGAGCGCGGCCGTCGTTCCGGTCGTGAAACTCGAGACGACGACGGCGACGAAAAGCGGCGCGGTGCAGCCGGCGGCTGCGACGGCGTAGACGGCACCGAACGTCAGGTAACCGCGGTAACTCCGACGTCGTTCGGGCAGCGATATCGTGAGTCTCGACAGGTGCGCGAACCCACCGAGCATGACGACGCCGAGCGCAATCAGGAGGAGACCGGTCCCAGCTCCCAGGAGGACGAGCCGCTGGAGGTACTGGGCGCCGACGGAGACGGCGACTCCGACGATTCCCAGGTAGACGACGAACATCCCGCTACTGGCGACGAGGCTCACTTTCGCCGCTCGCCACAGCGTTGCCCGTCCCGAGGCCGCGCCGTCGTCCCCGAGGAAGTAGGCGACGTAACCGGGCAACATCGGGTACGCACACGGGGCGAAAAACGTCATTACGCCGGCCATGAACACGAACCCGAGGCGCAGTTCCGACAACTCGATCATTCGAGTTCGGCGTCGATCGCGTCGGTGATGTCGTCTGCACCGGTGTTGCCGCTGGTGTGCCACCGAACGTCCCCGTCGGAGTCGACAATCACTATCGACGGGTAGACGCTGACGCCGAACTCGTCGTGGACGTCCGAGTCGGGATCGATCCCGGCGGGCCAGTCGGCACCTTCGTCGTCCCAGTAGTCGGTGACGAGACCCTCCTCGTCCTCGGGCGAAATCGCCCGCATAGCCAGCGTCTCGGAGTCGTACTCCTCGCGGACCTCGTGAAGACTCTCGAGTTGCGGTTCACACGGCCCACACCAGGTCGCGAAGAAGTAGACGAGCGTGAGGTCGGCGTCCGTGACGAGGTCCATGGACTCTTCCCCTACGACGCCGAGACTCTCGTGGCGAAGGTCCGGCGGGACGCTCGAGGGAATGTTGTTCCCCGCGATGCCCGAAAACAGGCCGAGACAGCCCGACAGGGACGTCGTCGCCGCGAGTGCGACGAGGCCACGGCGGGTGAGCGCCGCGTTACGCATCGGCGTCACCCCGTGTTCGTGGCGATCGGTTCCAGGAGGGCCGAAGCGTCTCGATCGAACTGACGTGGGGATAGTCGGGGGCCATGTGCGACAGTTGATGACAAAAATATAAAATACAGGTGTCGATTTTCCGGGCGAGAAAACGCTCGAGTCCGGAGACTGTCGGTACCAGTGGAAGGTCGCTCGATTTGTACGACGAATGCGAAAAATTAAGCTTTTCTACTGATTTCTATCTAACGTGTACGAGGAAATTCGGGGTGGAGTGTTTCGACAGCCAGATGGATATCGAATGGCCCTCGTGTGGATTATTTTCGGATTCGCAAATTTCGGACTCTTCCTCTTCTCTTCGCGGGAGGTGTTCATGTTTCTAGCTATCGGAATCCTCCTTTTGCTTATGGCGGTTCCAGAGGCGCTCCCGGAAGAGTATACACGTGAAGCGGGGATCCTTCGCCTGATCTGTGTCCTACTTGCCGTTACAGTGGTCCCGTATGTTCTGGTATCCGTAGATATCGGATTTGCTCTCGAGACTGGTCGAGGACTGGACGCGCTGTTTTGACGACGATCTTTACGAGAGTTCTCGCGATAGCTCCTCCAGTTCGACCGCCGCGAACGGAACGAGCATCTCGTCGGGGTGGAGTCCACCATGCATTCCGATCAGCTCGAGTTTCGTCGGATCGGAGCCGTACCAGACCGACAGTTCGCGATGGCAGACGACGAGGTCGCCGAGTCGACGGTGGAAGGTGTCGCTCTCCTCGCCGTCGCCGAACAGGTTGCGGTCGAGGACTTCTTCGCGCGTGAAAACCTTCGCGTCGAGCGTGTCGAGAAGCGTTTCGTGAACCGCTTCTCGCCGTTCGTCGGGGTCGTGCAGGTGCAGGTGGAGGTTCCGCGGACTGCCGGCGTACCTGACCGGTTCGCCGTCGGCGTGGCGCTCGAGCGCCTCGGTGACGCCGTCGACGGTCTCGAGGTCGACGTTGCGCTCGGGATCGGTATCGACGTGGCCGTGGTCGGCGGTCAGAACGAGGAGCGTGTCGCCGTGTTCGTCTTCCGTCTCGAGTCGAGCGAGTCCGCGCTCGAGTGCGGAAAGCGAGTCGGAGACTGCCTCGTCGTACTCCTCGCTACTGGTTCCGTAGGCGTGAGCGATGGTGTCGATCTCGGGGACGTAGGCGAACAGGTAGGCCGGATCGTCCGCCGCAGCAAAGGCTTCTGCGAGCGCCGATTCGAACCCCTCGAGGCCGTGGACTGGACCGTCCGGATTCCCGTAGGTGTGACACGCCGCGCCGTCGTAGGTCTCCTCGAACGGGACGACGTGACGGCAGTCGACACCGCACTCGACGAGTTTTGGGTAGATCGGTTCGCCCTCGAAAATCTCCTCGAGGTCGTACTCGACGGCGTCGTCGCCGGCACGGACGCGCGTCGAGAACGCCTCGTATGCGGCGTCGTCGGCCGGATCGTAGACATCCCAGCCGAGAACGCCGTGTGATGCAGGGAGCCTGCCGGTGTGGAAGGTCGTCAGCGCCGCAGCCGTCTCCGACGGGTAGATCGAGGTCAGCGGCGTTACTGTCCCGCTGTCCTCGAACCGCTCGAGCAGCGGGTGGTCGAACCGTGTCCAGGGCTCGAGGCCGAAACCATCGAGGACGACGACGAGGACGCGGTCGTACCGGTCGTCGAGGGGCGTCGCGTCGCTGGAGTCGACTGTGCCGACACCCGAGAGGACGTCGGCGGATAGCGGCCGTTCCCCCTCCACGTCGGCGTCGAGGAGCGTCTGGACGGTGTCCGGAACGTGCCCGAAACAGTAGCTTCCGTAGTCGGGAACGAGGTAATCCTCTCCGCCGAGGCGGTCGCGCAACCGTGTCTCGAGGTCGCTACGCATAGATCCACCGACGGGTTCGAGCGAGAAAAGTCCCAAGGGGCAAAAAGCGGTCGTCTCCGTCCGGTCAGCTATCAGCCGTGACGATTGTCTCCCTTCGAATTCAGTAATCCGGCCTGAGAGTGTCCAACTCCGACCGAAACGACCGCTCTCCTTTTATGTCCGAGTCCGTTTTCTGGTTCTACGATCGCGCTTCCGACGACGGAAGTGTACCCACGGAACCGACGTCCTGAATCGCTCACTACCACCGTTGTCCCCCGGTCCTCCAGATGCGGTCGGCCGACGCCAGGCCTGCACTGTCAGAGGGGACGTCTCGACACACCCTATCCACAGAATGAGTCAATCCCTACAATCGCTTCCCGACAGACCGGACGCTTCGACCACCGACGACGACGTTCTCGGCCTCGAACAGAGTCTCGAAGCCCTCCAGGAGAGTTCCGAGTTCGGGGGCCCCGTCGAAACGCTGGGTAGCTACGAGTCCAACGACCACCTCGCAGCCATCTACGAGGGCCAGGACGAACAGTTCGCCACTGCAGTGCCGTTCATGCGGACGGGGCTCGAGCGGGGAGACCGCTGTCTCTACATCGCCGACGAAAACGAGATCGACGAGGTGCTGTCGGCGATGGACGACGCCGGCGTCGACGTCGATCGTGCCCTCGAGTCGGGCGCGCTGACGATGCATACTGCCCAGGACACCTACTTTCGGAACGGCGAGTTCACGCCCGAGGACATGATCGCGTTCATCTCCGACGCGATCGACGACGCCCGCGAGGAGTACGAGGGACTGCGGATTACCGGCGAGATGACCTGGATTCTCGGCGACGATCCGGAACTCGAGACGCTGATCGAGTACGAGGCGAAACTGAACGATCTCCTCCCGGATTCCAACGGGATCGCGCTCTGTCAGTACAACCGCAATCGGTTCCCCGCGGAAGTGATCCGTGACGTCATCAAGACCCACCCACACCTCGTCTACGAGAACACGGTCTGCCAGAACTTCTACTACACGCCGCCCGAGGAGTTCTTCGGGCCCGAACAGCCCGAACAGGAAGTCGACCGAATGATGGGGACGCTGCTCGACCGGACGAGAGCACGAACCGAACTCACGGATCGCCAGGAACACCTCCAGCGACAGAACGAGATTACTGCCGACCCCAACCGGCCGTTCGACGAGAAACTCGAGGGGCTGTTCGACCTCGGTTGCCAGCAGTTCGACCTGGAACTCGGCGGGATGGCCCGCGTCGATCCGGACGACGACCGGATAGAAATCGAGCGCGTCAGCGACGATCACGACTACCTCGAGCAGGGCCGTGAACTACCGCTGTCGGAGACCTACTGTGACGCCGTGTTCGACGAGGATCAGACGGTCGGTCTGTCGCTCGCGCTCGAGGGTGACGAGGAGTACGCCGACACTGAAATCCACGAGGACGGCGGACTGCGATCGTATCTCGGCACCCGAATCGAGGTCGACGGCGACCGCGACAGGACGTTCTTCTTCGTTGACCCGGAAGGGCGCGAAGAGCCGTTCACGGCCGACGAACGGACGTTCCTTCGACTGATGGGCCAGTGGGTCGAGTACGAACTCGAACGCCAGCAACGCGAGGAGGAACTCGAACAGTCGATCGATCGCCTCGAGAAGTCCAACGAACGACTCGAGCAGTTCGCCTACGCTGCCTCTCACGACCTGCAGGAACCGCTGCGGATGGTCTCGAGTTATCTGCGACTGCTCGAGAGCCGATACGAGGACGACCTCGACGATGACGGCCGGGAGTTCCTCGAGTTCGCCGTCGACGGTGCCGACCGGATGCGCGAGATGATCGAGGGGCTGCTTGCCTACTCCCGCGTCGAAACGGCGGGCGAACCGCTCGAGCCGGTCGACCTGGACGACGTGCTCGACGACGTACTCGACGACCTCCAGTTGCGAATCGAGGAGAGCGACGCGACGATCACTCGTGACCCCCTTCCGATCATCGATGGCGACGGCAACCAGCTTCGACAGGTCTGTCAGAACCTGCTTGCAAACGCCATCGAGTACAGCGGCGACGAGCCGCCACGAATCCACGTCTCGGCGGAGCGAAGCGAGAGCGACGAAGCTACGGCCGAAGACGAGTGGATCGTCTCCGTCCACGACGAGGGGATCGGAATCGATCCCGCAGAGACCGATCGGATATTCGACGTCTTCGACCGGCTCCACAGCCGCGAGGAGTACGACGGCGCCGGGATCGGACTCGCACTCTGTGAGCGGATCGTCGAGCGACACGACGGCCGCATCTGGGCCGACTCCGAACCGGGCGAAGGATCGACGTTCTCGATCGCGTTCCCGTGTGCCGGCGACTCGAGTCCGCAGTAAGAGCGATCGCTACTGGCGCTCGAGCGTCACGCCGACGTCCTCGAGCACCTCGAAGAAACCGGGGAACGAGACGTCGACGTGGTCGGCGCCTTCGATCGTCGTCTCGCCGTCGGCGACGAGTCCCGCCAGCGCGAGCGCCATGATAATCCGGTGGTCGTCACAGCCGTCGACGGTCGCGCCCTCGAGAGTCGACTCGCTGCCGTGGATCGTCAGCGAATCCTGTTCCTCGGTCGTCTCGACGCCCATCTTCCCCAGTTCGCGGGCCATCGCGCTCACGCGATCGGTCTCCTTGTAGCGGACGTGTTCGGCGTTCGTAACGTGCGTGTCACCGTCTGCGACCGCACCCAGCGTCGCGATCGTCGGCAGCAGGTCCGGCGTGTCCTCGACCGAGACCTCGATTCCCGAAAGTGAGGCGCTCGAGACGTCGATGGTGCCCGCGTCGCGGTCCCACTCTACGTCGGCACCCATCCGGTCGACGACGTCGACGATGGCGGTGTCACCCTGTGCGCTCGGGTTCGCTCCCTCGATCCGGAGTCCCTCGCCGCTCGCGATCGCACCTGCAGCCAGCGGGTACGAGATCGACGAGAAGTCCCCCGGGACGGCGTACTCGCCACCGACGGGCGAATACGACTGGGCTCCTTCGACCGTGAAGCCGTTCTCGGTGTGGCGGGCCTCGACGCCGAACGCCTCGAGCACCTCGAGCGTGATATCGATGTACGGCGCGGACTTGAGTTCTGTCTCGAGGTCGATCTCGATTCCTGCCTCCGTTACGGCGCCAGCCATCAGCAACGCGGTGATGTACTGCGAGGAGACGTCGCCCGGGATCGACACCTCGGTGCCGGCAATCGGTCCCGTCACGACCAGCGGTGCCTGTCCGTTCCGTCGGGTGCTGTAGGCTTCCCCGCCGAGGTCGGCGATAGCCTCGAGAAGCGGGCCCTGCGGCCGCGAGCGCAGCGATTCGTCGCCGGTCAGGACGGAGGTACCGTCGGCGAGTGCAGCTGCGGCGGTCACCAGTCGCATCGTCGTCCCGCTGTTCTCGCAGTTTATCACGTCCGCCGGCACGTCTGGTCGCCCGTCGAAACCGTCGATCTCGAGGGTGCCGTTCTCGAGTCGCTCGACATCACCGCCGAAAAGTTCGACGGCGCGGGCGGTGGCCTTCGTATCGGCGCTCCAGAGCGCGTCCCGCACGGTCGCGCCGTCGGCATACCCGGCGGCGAGGATCGCCCGATGGGTGTAGCTCTTCGACGGCGGTGCCCGGACCGTCCCTCGAACGCTCGAGGGCGATATGGTGACGTTCATGCTCGCGGTGTGGTTCGGCGTGCCTATACCGATACCGGTACGGAGGAAAATTGGGGGAAGACGGAGTCGGTCACGTCCGGTTCGGACACTCAACTCGTGTCGTCGATGACGTCGACATCCCACTCGTCGTCCGGAATCTCGGCCTCGGTTTCGACCTCGATTAGCATATTTTCGTACAGGAGTTCACTGACTCCGACCATCGTAGCCGCTGGATACTGCGGCCGGTCGAAGAAATCGCTTCTGACCTCGTGTATCCGCAGCTGACTCTCCGACGAGAGAACGTCGTCTCTGACGAAAAATCGTAGCATCGTAACGTCTTGCATACCTCCACCGAGGTCCTCTAACCCGTCTCGAATGAGCGAGAGAGTCGTCCGAGTTTGTGTCTCGAGGTCGCCTTCTGGATGACCAACTCCCGAAAATACGACCTTCCTGTATCCCGGTCGGTGCGTTACGATGCCAGAGGACATTTGAAACTCGTCGATGATTTCGGAGTCGATGGATTCTCCCGCCCCCGGGGCGATAATGGTCTTTTTCACAATGTAACGCTGTCTACGTACTCTCTTATTAAATTATAGTTATTATACATATGATATATCTCATAGCGAGAAACCGTGACTACCCGAAACTTGCTAACGCTTATTACTCGCTCCGTGGGCAGGCAACCCTGATGTCCGACTACACGACAGTAAACTACCGCGACGTCGACGACCAGCACGGAATGCACTTCCTGCGCGACGAACTCGACTGCGAGAACATGGGCGTCACCGTCGTCGAGTGCGAACCCGGCTGGGAAGGCAAAGAACACGACCACGAGGACGAAGGCCACGAGGAGGTGTACCTGTTGATGGAGGGCGAAGCGACAGTCACGATCGGAGACGAGGAAGTTGAGATGAGCGAGGGCGACGCGATCAGGATCCCGCCGGACGCGACCCACCAGATCCACAACGGCGACACGGAGAGCCGGTTCGTGCTGATGGGCGCGCCGTAAGCCGACCGCGGCGAGCTACTTCCTGCTCGAGAGACAGCCGACAGAGGGCGCGATCTCCTCGAGCGACTCCGACGCCATCGGACTCGAGAGTTCGTAGTTCAGGCCTCCGCAGTCCCAGAACAGGCTCTCGATGCGGCCATCGCGGTAGTAGACCGTGTTCCCTTCGAACTCGAGGCCGGTCTCCGCGAGGACGTCGGGCTCGAACCGCCGGACCTCCCGAACGGCGAGGAACAGTTCCCGTTCGGGGCGGTCGGGGTCGGCGTACCACAGCGTCGTCGTGGTTCCGGAGTCCGCCCCTTTCTCGACGAGTGTGATCCGATCGAGGGCGTACGGGTCGGGCATCTCTGGCTCGGGTAGCTCGTAGGGAGCCCGTTTCTCCGCGGCCGCTCGAGAATCGAAGATCCCCTCCGGTTCGGTACCGATCTCGACGACCTCGGCGTCGGCCGGCGGCTCGTAGGTGAACGTGTCCGGCTCGAGGCCCGAATCGAGCGCGAGGTCCTCGTAGGTAACGGTCAGTCGGTGGAGTATCTCGCCGTCGGTGGTTCGAACGACGTCGCGTTCCCTGACCGGATACCGGTACTCGTCGTCGATCCAAATCGACCGCGAGATCGTCGCTTCCTCCAGATCGTCGACGGGCGTCTCCTCGAGTGGAATCCGGTAGACCGTCTCGCCGACGAGCAGGTCGAGCGAGCGGTCGATCTCGACCGAGTCGGGGTCGGCGTCGATCCGGTGGGCTGGACGGCCGTCGACCGTGTCCGTCCCCTCGTAGCGAAGGTCGTAGTCCTCGAGCAGGTTCTCGAGCACCTGGCGCGTCCGATCGGAGACGATGCGGTTCGGGTGGTGGCGTTCGGTCACCACGCTCTCGTCGGGGTAGTACTCCCAGGTAACCGGCCGACTCCTCACCGAGACGGTCCCTGCCGGCGTGTCGGGGTCGTCGGACTCGAGCACCTCGAGGCGCTGTTCGCCCGGCGGCCGCTGGACGATTCGGTCCGTCCGCTCGCCCGTCTCAGTCGGTGTCTCCATCGTCATCGTCCGCTGAGCCTCGAGTGCCGTCAGCCCGGCGCGGGTTTCGAGCGCCTCGCGGAGGAGGTCGTCGCTCGAGGGGGAGTCCGTGGAGTCGCCGCCAGGAATTGCGACACAGCCGCCGAATCCGATGATACCCGTTACGAGGAGCTGACGGCGGTACATACCAGCCCGATAACATCGATCGGTGATAAGGTTGGGGATTTGCCATTAGGTCCGGCGGCTCGTTCTCGAAACCACGAAATTATGTTTCGGCCGCACGGAGTGGCTCGTATGATAGACGTCGACACTGACCTCTCGTCGCTTCGACGCCACCTCGAATCCGCCGGCGTCGACGGTTACCTGATCGACGACGACGCTACGGACTCCGACCAGCGGTACGTCTCCGGTTTCACCGCGCCGGATCCGTTCCAGACGCTCGTCACCGACGACGGCGTCCACCTGCTCGTCTCCGGCCTCGAGTACGGCCGCGCGAAGTCGGAGGCCGACGCCGAAACGATCACCCGCCGATCCGCCTACGACTATCGGGAGCTCGTCGCGGAACACGGCGCGTACGGCGGGAAGATCCGGACGATCGCCGCCTTCCTCGAGGACCACGGCGTCGACTCGATCTCGGTCCCGCGAAACTTCCCGACGGGGACCGCCGACGGACTCCGCGAGCAGGGGATCGACATCACCCTCGAGTCCGACGGGATCGTCGAAGAGATTCGCGCGATCAAGGCCGACGAGGAACTCGAGGCGATCCGGGAGAGCCAGCGGGCGAACGAGGCCGCGATGGCATGCGCCGAGGAGTTGATCGCCAGCGCGGACGTGGACGACGATGGAACTCTGATCGGCGAAGACGGTGAGCCTCTGACCAGCGAACGCGTCACGGAGGAAATCGAGGTCACGCTGCTTCGACACGGCTGTGGGCTCGACGATACCATCGTCGCCTGTGGAGCCGACGGCGCGGATCCGCACAACCGCGGTAGCGGCCCGCTCGAGGCCGACGAACTGATCGTGATCGACATCTTCCCGCGGAACAAGGAGACGGGCTATCACGCCGACATGACTCGTACGTTCGCCCGCGGTGATCCGGGCGAGGAAGCCCGACGGCGGTACGACGTGACCCGCGAGGCGTACGAGGCCGCACTCGCGACCGTCGAGGCCGGCGTCACCGGCGCGGCGGTCCACGACGTGGTCTGTGACGTGATCGAGGACGCCGGCTACGAGTCGCTGCGAAGCGATCCGAGCACGGAGACCGGCTTCATCCACAGCACCGGCCACGGCGTCGGACTGGACGTCCACGAACAGCCGAGCGTCTCCCCCGCGGGCGGCGAACTCGAGGCTGGACACGTGATCTCGATCGAACCCGGGCTCTACAATCCCGACGTCGGCGGCGTTCGGATCGAGGATCTCGTGGTCGTCACCGAGGACGGCTACGAGAACCTGACCGATTACCGGGTCGGTCTCGAGCCGACGAACTAATCGCCCTCCGTCGATTCTACTGTCCCTTCCGGTACAACCTATATTCGTCCGGGCCGAAGCGAGGATATGAGAGAGATAGACGTGGATGAAGGCGGCGTAGCCGACATCCTGGTCGTCGACCAGAGCCCGGGCGACGTTCGGTTGCTCGAGGAGGCGTTCACGGAGGGCAGCGTCGCGAACGCGGTTCACGCAGTCGCCGACAGAGAGGAAGCGCTCGAGTTTCTAGGCAACGACGGCGACTACGAGGACGCGCCGTCGCCGGACCTGATACTCCTCGATCTGGACCTCCCGGGACCGAACGGCGAGGGGTTGCTGGGGGAGCTCAAGGGAGACCCGGAGCTTCGACACACGCCCGTGATCGTTCTCACGGGCTCCGACGCCGAGGAGGACATCCTCAAATCCTACGACCTGAACGCGAACGCCTACGTCCGGAAGCCGGTTGAACCGGAGGACTTCGTCACGATCGTCCAGGCAATCGAGGACTTCTGGCTGGCGCTGGTCGAATTACCGTCTGGCGACGAGTGACGACCATTACAGAACGATGCTGGTGACGCCCGTACTCTCGAGCAACATCCAGCCGACGAACGCTGCATAGACCGCGAGCAACAGCCAGGCTTCGCGGTCGGTAAGTGTGAAGTCGGTGCGTGCAGTGGCGAACACGACGATCGTCGCGACGACGAGAAACCCCATCAGCGGCGCGGCGATACCGAAATCGACGGGCGTCGGGCCGGCGATCAACACGCCGACGGGGACGGCGACCAGCAGGTCGAAGACGTTGCTCCCGAAGACGTTCGCGAGACTGACCGTCGACTGGCCGCTCTGGGCGGCGTGGACGCTGATGATAGTGTCCGGGAGGCTGGTTCCGGCCGCGATCACGGTCAGCCCCCACAGGAACGACGGGGTGTCGAAGTAGACGCCGAGTTCAATCGCGGCGTGGACCAGCACTTCGACACCCACAAGGATCAGTGCGAGGCCGATCGCGAGAATACCCCACTCCCTGACACCGTCGACGGACGCCTGCTCTTCGGCGGCCCGGTACTCGGCCGATTCCTGGTACTGAATGAACAGGTAGAGGCCGTACAGTCCGAGCGGAAACAGCGCGAGCGGCCGGTTCACTTCGCCGAACAACCCGACGTTCGTCGGGTAGTAGATGACCGCGAGTGAGAAGGTTAGAAGCAGCGTCGCGACGGCGATGATGTAGAACTGCGCCTCACGGTAGACGATCGCCCGGTTCGCCTCCATCGTGTCGCGGTGGTAGAGCGTCGATAGCGCCGGAATCACCAGCACGTTGAACACCGCCGAGCCGACGATCGCCGCGACCCCGAGTTCGAACTCGCCGTAGCGGACAGTCGCGATCACGACGCTCGAGAGCTCCGGAAAACTCGAGCCGATGGCTGCGATCACCGCACCCTGGACGATCGGCGGGAGTCCGTAGTACAGCGCCAGCCGTTCGGCGGACCGCTCGAGATAGAGACTGCCCGCCCAGACGAGAGCGGTTGCGCCGGCTGCGAGCGCGATCAGCCACAGGAGTGCGAGCATGCTCGTCTCCGATCGATCTACGGAGGAGTGCCACTCGTGGTCACAAGTAAGCGAGCGCTGTGACTCAAACCGACTCGAGCGCGATCCGTTCGCCGACCTCGAGGCCGTTACGCAAGGCGGCGTGGACCCGGGCTTCGCCGGCGGCCCAGTCGCCGAGACAGTACAGTCCTTCTTTTTCGGCGCTTCGAAGCGGGCCGCTCACCACGCCCTCGTCGGGAAGTGCGTACCGCCAGCCCTGATGGTCCGTCCAGTCGGGTTCCGTGAGTCGGTCGTCCGCGAGCAACTCGGCCGTGATCGATGCCAGTTCCGCAAGTGCGTCCTCGGGTGGCTCGTCGTAGTGATCGGTCGACCACCCGGGGCTCGCCTGGACGACGAGCAGCGACTCGCCGTCGGGAACGTGGCCGGGTTTGCACTCTTCGCGAGCAACCCACCCTACCTCGTGGTCCGTATCCGTGTTGATCAGCGCGTAGTAGGGAACCTCGAGTTCGAACGGGTAGTGAAAGACGCCGGTCCAGATCGTCCGATAGGGGACGTCGTCGACGACCTCGACGAGCGTCTCGCGGAGGTCGGCGTCCCACTCCGCCGACCGGAGCAGGTCGGCGGTCTGGGGTGCGGGCGGGTTCAACAGGACGGTATCGAAGGGGCCCCACGTCGCTCCGTCGGCGTCCTCGAGTCGCCAGACGCCGTCGTCTCGAATCAGCCGCTCGACGCGGGTACGGCGATGAACGTCCGCGTCGGTCCGGTCGAACAGTCGCTTCGCGATCTGGGTCAGTCCGCGGCGGTAGGTCCACTTGTGTCCGGTGTTCTCCCGGCCCGGCGAGAGTCTGCCGCTCCGATCGAACGTCCAGATTGGCTCGTCTATCTCGACCAGACCGTCGGTCTCGAGCGTCCCGGTAAGCAGTTCAGTAACCCGTTCGTCCGCGGATTTGACGTAGTTGGCTCCGTAGTCGTAGACGACGTCGTCGCGACGCCGCGTCGCCGCACGACCACAGAGGCCGCCGGACTTCTCGAGGACCGTTATCGTGGCGTCCTCGAGGGTTTCCGAGAGCACGTACGTCGCGGCCGCCGCAGCCGCACCTGCGCCGACGACTCCGATCCGTCTCATGGTCGTTCCTGTGGGTTGCCGGCTCAAGTATTCTCGTGCTACTTGTGTGGGGTCGGTAAGGTGGTTCGAGTCGTATGAAGCTGGCTCCGTATACTGACCCGATCGCTGTGACGAACATCGGTACCTGAAGTAGCTATTTACGCGCGATCCTGATACGGCGGTGTATGAGTTCACGGAGCGGTGTGGCAGGGTACCTTCTATATCTGGCAGCAGTCGCACTTGCGCTTCACGGACTCATTCACTTCCTCGGAATCGGGGTGTACTTCGAAGTAGTCGAGATGGCCGACCTCCCCTACAAGACGACACTGCTCGGCGGTGCCATCGACGTGGGTGATATAGGGATCCGCATCTTTGCCGTGCTGACCGCCGTGGCGGGGATTGGGTTCGTCGCGTCGGCTGTCGCGTTGGTGAGCGACTGGCGATACTGGCGACTCTTGTTGCTCGCAGTCACAGTATTTTCGCTCGTTCTTACTGCCCTCGACTGGACGGTCGCTTCGATGGGCGTTCTGGCCAACCTGACGATACTGGCGGCTCTTTTCGTGCAGTCCATTTTCACAAAGTGAGCCAGATCTCGTGTTACGTTCGTGCTCTGTATTCAACACGGTTCCCGAAACTCGTCCTCGATTAAGTGTTTCAACGAAACCGGCCAGTTACAAGACCCAGGCGTTCGATCCCGACGTATGCCTCGAGAGTACGACAAACTCGTCCGCGACGACATCCCGGAGATCATCGAACGAGACGGCGAGACGCCGGTCGTCCACACCGCGGACGACAACGAGTACGGACGCCGATTGCTCGAGAAACTGGACGAGGAAGTCACAGAATTTCGGGAGAGCGAGGAGATCGAGGAACTGGCCGACGTCCTCGAGGTCGTTCACGCTATTCGAGCCCACGAGGGCGTCTCGAGGGAGCGACTCGAGGACCTCCGCTCTGAGAAAGCCCAGGAACGGGGACGGTTCGAGGAGCGGATCGTGCTCGAGCGAGTCGAGTAGTTCACTCGAGCCGAACGATCGAACGCCTTTTGCGACGGCAGGCGGTACGTCCCACCGATGGACGTACTGATCGTCGGCGCGGGATCGATGGGGACGTGGTTCGGGCAGGCGATCGACGCACCCGTCACGTTCGCCGACGTCGACCCGGAGGCCGCGGTCGAAGCCGCCGACGTCGTCGGGGATGCCGACGTCACGGATCTCGAGGCCGACGATCGATACGACGTCGTCTGTCTCGCGGTGCCGATGGCACACGTCACCGACGCGGTCGCCGCCCACGCGGATCGTGCCGAGCGAGCGGTCGTCGACGTCTCGGGCGTGATGGAACCGGCCGTCGAGACGATGCGAGAATACGCGCCCGAACGCGAGCGGGTGAGTCTGCATCCGCTCTTTGCGCCCGAGCGTGCACCTGGCTCGATCGCCGTCGTTCGCGACCGCGAGGGACCAGTAACGGAGGCGTTGCTCGAGGATCTCGAGGCAAGCGGTAACGATCTCCGGGAGACGACGGCGGCCGAACACGACGAGGCGATGGAGACGGTTCAGGCGACGACCCACGCCGCCGTCCTCGCGTTCGCGCTGGCGGCGGAGTCGGAGTCGGTTCCCGAGGGGTTCGAAACGCCGATTTACGAGCAGATGGAGACGCTCGCCGAACAGATGACCGAGGGGACGCCGCGAGTCTACGCCGACATCCAGGACGCCTTCGACGGGGCCGACGCCGTCGCGGAGGCAGCACGCCGGATCGCGGACGCCGACGGCACCGAATTCGAACGACTGTACCGGGAAGCAGCGGACCGATGGCAGGAGGGTGATCACGAATGAGCGACCAGCGCGAGGCGATCCGATCGAACGCCAAGTATCTACGGAACGTCCGACCGATCGATCCCGAGGAAATCTGCGAGTACGTCGAGGGAACGCCACATCCCGCGGTCGTTCGCCAGCACCTCCGCGAAGACGCGCCCGTCCTCGGACTGATCGAACGCGAGGACGGGAGCTTCGTTCCCGTCGAGGACGACCCCGTCGGGCCAAACCAGCGACCGGTTACCGAGTTCCCCGCCGAGTACGGGAACGCACTCGAGAATCTGCTGGTCGACCGCTACGGCGTCGACTGGCACGAAGATCCGACGGGCAGCCTGCTGCGGTCGACGATCCGCCGGTTCAAAGATCACTACCTCGAGGGGCGCCACGTCGAGTACGACGACGACGTCGCCGCGGGCTACGCGATCTATCACCTGCCGGGCTACTACGCGGCGGTCCAGTACGCGCTCGACGATCTGGCTGATCGCGGCCTGCTGGGACGGAACCTGCGGGTACTCGACGTCGGGGCCGGCGTCGGCGGCCCCGCGATGGGTCTCTCTGACTACCTCCCCGAGGACGCCTTGCTCGAGTACCACGCGATCGAACCGAGCGCGGCCGCGGACGTCCTCGAGGAACTGCTCGCGGAGACGGGCCGGAACGTACACCCGACGGTCCACCGGGAGACTGCCGAGGCGTTCGACCCCAGTTCCGTCGCTGGCGACTCGTTCGACCCGACCGACGCCGACGACGGCTTCGATCTCTTGCTCGCCTGTAACGTTCTGAGCGAACTCGAGGATCCCGACGCCGTCCTGCGGAAGTATCTCGAGACGCTCGCACCCGACGGCACCCTGCTCGCGATGGCACCTGCGGACAAGAACACGAGCATCCAGCTTCGGGAGCTCGAGCGGGCGGTCGAGGACGAACGGCTCCACGGCGGAACGGAAGACGGGGTCACTGTCTACAGCCCTGCCGTTCGGCTCTGGCCGAACGACCGTCCGACCGACCGGGGCTGGTCGTTCGACGTTCGCCCGGATCTCGAGGTACCGTCGTTCCAGCGCAAACTCGAGGACGCCGCCGACGATCCCGACCACGAGGGAGGCGAGTTCGTCAACGTCGACGTGCAGTTTTCCTACTCGCTGTTGCGCGTCGACGGCAAGCGCCGGATCGACCTCTCGCTCGAGGCCGACGAGTGGGCGAAGATGGCCCAGATGGAGCGTCACGTCACGAACCGGATCGACCTCGTCGCGGCGAAACTGAGCCGGTCGCTGAGCGAAGACGACGCCGGTCGTTCGGGATCGAATCCACTGTTCAAGATCAGCGACGGCAGCGAGTCGATCGACCACTACGCCGTCGTGACCAAGGAGACGGCGCTCAACCGGCCGCTGCTCGAGGCGGAGTACGGCGAGGTCTGTTCGTTCGAGCAGATCCTCGCGCTCTGGAACGACGACGAGGAAGCCTACAACCTGGTCGTCGACGAGGAGACGATCGTCGATCGGATCGGCTGAACGGACACGACCTACTGAAGCGGTGTTCTTTTCGCACCGGCGGTCGACGACCCGGTATGAGCGACTCCCTCGAGATCCTGTTGACCAACGACGACGGGATCGACAGCACCGGTATCCGGGCGCTGTACGACGCACTCTCGGAGCACGCCGACGTGACCGTCGTCGCTCCCACGGACGACCAGAGCGCCTGCGGACGCTCGATTTCGCACGAGGTGGACGTCTACGAACACGAACTCGGGTTCGCTCTCGACGGGACGCCCGCCGACTGCGTCGTCGCGGGCCTGTCCGCGCTTACGCCGGAGACGGTCCCCGACCTGGTCGTCGCCGGCTGTAACGAGGGGGCTAACCTGGGCGAATACGTCCTCGGACGCTCGGGGACCATCAGCGCCGCCGTCGAAGCGGCCTTCTTCGACGTGCCCGCGATCGCGACCTCGATGTACGTCCCAGTCGGCGACATCTCGTTTGCGGAGGTCGAACTCGAGACTGCGGACTTCGCCGAAGCGACTCGCGTGACGACCTACCTGGCGGAACACGCCCTCGAGGCTGGCGTCTTCGATCACGCCGCCTATCTCAACGTCAACGTGCCGGTCGCGGACGGCGACCCGGCGCCGATCGAGATCACTCGTCCCTCGAAACGCTACGAGATGGACGCCGAACGCGACGGCGACCGGATCCGTCTCAAGGACCGAGTCTGGGAGTCGATGGATCCCGAAAAAATACCCGACCCCGACGGGACCGACCGTCGCGCCGTTGCCGAAGGCCGGATCAGCGTCTCGCCGCTGACTGCACCCCACTCGACGAACCACCACGAACTGCTCGAGGAACTCGCGGATCGGTACCACGACAGGGCCGGGATCGACGACCGACGCGATTGACTGCCCGACACGTCGTGCGACCGGATTATCAGCGTTCGGTGACAATCCCGACTGATTTGTACCTCGACGGTGAACAGTCTCGTATGGTAACGGTCGAGATCGAATACTGCGTCCCCTGTGGATTCCTCTCGCGTGCACAGGACGTCCAGCACGCCCTCCTATCGACGTTCGGAGAAGAACTCGAGGCAGTTACCCTGCGAACGGGAGCCAACGGCGTGTTCGTCGCCCGCGTGGGCGACGAGGTCGTCTTCGACAAGGCAGAAGACGAGTACGACGTCGACCAGATCGTCCGCCAGGTCAGGGAGCACCTGTAGGCCAGCGAACCGTGCATCTTCGAATATCGGGCGAAACGGACACACAGGTCGGCTTGCGTCTCGCAAGGCGGCCCGCCTTTGGCGAGGAAGACGTCAACGATATCGTGTTATCACTGTCGCTACAGCAGTTGCGATACAAATATATGTACGATGAAAGCGAAACGAAAGCTAACTACGCGTTCGCGGACCGACGGTCACACCGTCACTGTCTGTGCCAGCGCTACCGCCATCGTTCACAGCAATGGAGGGTAACCAACACATGGTACTGAACTCACTCAGGACTCGTCTCTCGTCTCTCTGGTCCCGCGGTTCGACCGACGACGCCTCGACCGGCGAGTCCACGACGACGGAGGAATCGGACGACGAACAGGGCACCGACGAGACGCTGAGTTACGCCGAAGAGATCGAGTACGGCGTCGACGAACGCGAACTTCCCGACGAGGACAAGGTTCTCAGACTGCTTGTCAAACGTGGCGGTCGCGTCAACCAGGAGACCGTCCAGAAAGAGACCGGCTGGTCCGAGGAACGGCTCTCGGGCGTCATCGATCGGATGGAAGACGACGACCAGATCAGTGCCATCACGGTCGGTCGGAAAGAGGTCATCTGTCGACGCGGATTCGAACCCAAAGGGTATCGATCGCACATAAACGAGTGAGGCGTCTGCTGTCTCGATTCACCGGCGAAACGCGAATTTCTACAACTGTGCCGCACTCGACTATCAGTCGTTCGTCCGAACCCAACCGCCAGTACGAGTTCGGACGCGTATGAAGGCCGAACGCCCTTCCATCTCGTGGCCCTCTATCCGTCCATGTTAGAACTCGCACTGCTGTTTTTCGTCATCGCGATCGTCGCTGGCGCGCTCGGAGCAACTGGTGTCGCAGGACTCACGATGAGCATCGCGAAGTGGCTCGTAATGCTGTTCCTCGTGCTCGCGATAATCTCACTCCTGCTGTAACGTAACGGCCGGACCAGGAGTGGCGCGAGCGCGATTACTCCCTCGAGTGATCGCTCTCGAGGCGAGGGCATCCCTCGAGCAGCGACAGTGGCAGTTCGCCCCCGTTCGACTCGAGGGCGTCGACGACGGCCGCGACTTCGTCGAACCGCCAGCCTCGCTGGGCACAGAACGGATCGGTCGTCCAGTCGACGAACCCTCGATCCGAGAGCACCGGTAAATGTCGGTGTTTGAGCGCGAGCGCGAAGGCCCGACGTTCTCGCCCCGTCATCGAATCCAACGTCGCAGCGTCAGGAAGGCTGATACGTCGCCCGGTGGGTTCGTCCAGCAACGACACCACCAGTCGTCGCCGTGGTTCGGCCGCGAGCGCCTCGAATACGTCGTCCCACCGTTCGACGGATCGTTTCGAATCTCCCAACCGTTCCCCCGTCATTATTATCGGCCCTCTGTTCCGGCAGAATAGTAATTGTGGCTCGTCGTGTCTGCAACCGAACATCTTCCCTCGAGTACCTCCCCCGACGAACTTTGTCATCCACATCGAAGGGGCGACTATGGCGAGCGAAACCGACGAAACCACTCGAGTCTGGCTGGTGGAACGAACCTATTCGGACGACGAACAGAACCTGATCATCCTCACGTACGCGACGACCGACGGAAGGCAGTACTTCCGAAAGGAACGGGCGCTTACGGGCGATTCGGACGTCCGGGGGACGACCGCGGCGGTCGAGTCCGAGTCGTCGAATCTCGGTCCGGTCGACGACCCCGAACTGAAAGAACAGTACGCCACCGAAGCGACGCGGATGGCGGAGAAACACGACCCGGACGACGCGATCTAGGCGTTATTCGACGATGACCACTGCCGACTCGGTCTCGATCATCTCGCCCTCGCCGGAGTAGGTGCGCTCCGCGAACACGCTGATCTGTGGCGGACCCTGAACTCATCAAGGCTGAGGTTGACCTTGACTTTCAATACTTGGAGTGTTCTAATTAGCTCGTTTTACGGCGTACGCAGGCTGAGAAGAGTGGATGATACGACGTCCACCAGTAATCGTCATCCGAATATGGCGACAATCACGTTTATTAATAACCCCACCAGTGCGAAAATCACCAACTGGAGTGGTGGATCTATCTCGAAAAAGATCGCAAATCCGATAGCCAGAATCGTGATCTGCAACCCAATAATGCTAATGACTATCTTGTCTTCTTTCATTCACCACCAGGTGAATTACAAGTCGCCATCAATCTTCCTGTTCCCTGTTCTATTATATAGTAGGTAGTTCCGGTTGGATCAGGCGTCCTCGACGATGACGACCGCCGATTCGGTCTCGATCATCTCGCCCTCGCCGGAGTAGGTGCGCTCGAGTTCGACTTCGAACAATTCGTCCTCGAGTTCCTCGCCGGCGACCCGGAGCACGCCAGCGTCGTCGTCTATCTCGTACTCGCCGCTCTCGATGCCGGCGTCGATCTCGCCGACCTTCTCGCCGAACTTCGGGCCGAGCGTCGAGTAGTCGAGGTCGATCGAGGCGACCTCGGTCGTCACTTCGGGCTCGTCCTCGAGGATCTCGAGGTCGGCGACGTGCATCACGTTCGCGATGGCGTCGTCGAAGCCGTCGATCTCGCCGTAGACGGCGACGGACTCGAGGTCGGCGTTCAGCGGGAGCTGGTTCTCGCTCTTGTAGCGTCGTAGCGCAGAGATGACCTCCATCGCGGTCTCGCCGGCCGCGAGGTCGGCGTCGTAGCCGCGGACGCCAGGCCAGTCGCGGACGTGGATGCTGGTTTCCTCGAGGTCTCCTTCGCCAGCATAGACCGCCTGCCAGATCTCCTCGGTGACGTGGGGCAGGAACGGTGCCCACAGCTCGAGGAAGGTCTGGTGAGCCGTCCGCAGCGCGTACTGCGTCGACGGGTTGTCCTCGCGTTCCTTCGCGATCTCGAGGTAGTCGTCACAGAACGTGTTCCAGAAGAACGTCCGAAGGCGGTCGCGGGCCTTCGCGAACTCGTAGTTCTCGAGGTGGTCGGTCAGCTCCTCGGTGGCGTCGTCGAGTTCCGCGAGCAGCCAGCGGTCGATCGGCTCGAGGTCTGCGGGCTCGTCGGGGTCGCGCGGTGCGAGATTGTCGACGAGTTTCGAGGCGTTCCAGAGCTTTCGCAGCAGCTTCTCGCCGGCGGTGAGGTCTTTCTCCTGGTACGGGAAGTCGTCGCCGACCGCTGCACTCGCGGCCCAGAACCGCACGGCGTCGACGGGGTACTCCGCGAGCACCTCGTCGGGCGCGACGACGTTACCACGCGATTTCGACATCTTCTCGCGGTTCTCGTCCAAGACGTGGCCGTTGATCATCGTCGCGTCGAACGGCACCTCGCCGGTGTGTTCGTAACACTTGACGACGGTGTGGAACAGCCAGAACGAGATGATGTCGTGACCCTGCGGGCGCAGGTCGAACGGATACAGTTCCGGCTTCGCCATCGTGAACTCCTCGCTCTCCTCGTCCCAGTCCCAGCCAGCGTTGACGAGGGGAGTCAGCGAGGAAGTCGCCCACGTGTCGAAAACGTCCTCTTCGGCGACGAACTCGTCGCCGCCACACTCGGGGCAAGCGTCGACGTGTGGTTCGTCCGAGAGGGGATCGACGGGGAGGTCCTCCTTCTCCGCGATGATCTCGTGATCGCAGTCCGCACAGTACCAGACCGGGAACGGAATCCCCGAGTCGCGCTGGCGCGAGATCAGCCAGTCCCACTCGAGGCCCTCGATCCAGTGTTTGTAGCGAGTGAACATCTTCTCGGGGTACCAGTCCATCTCCCGGCCGGCCTCGAGGTACTCCTCCTTGTGATCGAGGATCTCGACGTACCACTGCTTGGAGACGCGGAACTCGACGGGCGTGTCACAGCGTTCGTGGACCTGGACGGTGTGGGAGATCTCCCAGCGATCGCGGAGGGAGCCCTCCTCCTCTAAGTCCTCGACGATGGCGTCGCGGGCTTCCTCGGTGGACATGCCCTCGTAGTCGCCGGCGAGGTCGGTCATCGTCGCGGACTCGTCGATCGCCACGCGCAGCGGCAGGTCGTGGGCCTGGTACCACTCGATGTCCTTCTGGTCGCCGAAGGTACAGCACATCACGATGCCGCTGCCTTTCTCCATGTCGACGCGCTCGTCGGCGATGATCGGCACCTCGTGGCCGAAGATCGGGATACGAGCGGTCTCGCCGACGAGGTCCTGGTTCTCGTCGTCGTCGGGGTGGACGAAGACGGAGACGCAGGCCGGGATCAGTTCGGGTCGCGTGGTGGAGATGACGAACTCGTCGCGGTCGGTGCCGTCACTCGTCACTTCGAACGCGATGTCGTTGAAGTGCGAGCCCCGGTCGTCGTCTTCCATCTCGACCTGGGAGATCGCGGTCTCGCAGTCGGGACACCAGATCGCGGGTGCCTTCTTGCGATACTCTCGGCCCTTCTCGTAGAGGTCGATAAAGGAAAGCTGTGAGATGCGCTGGACGCGAGGTTCGATCGTCTTGTAGGTGTTGTCCCAGTCGATCGAACAGCCCAGCCCCTGCATCTTGTCGGTGAACTCGGCTTCGTACTCCTGGCAGACCTCGCGACAGAGTTCCTGAAACTCGCGGCGCTCGTAGTCCTGGTGGCGGATGTCGAGTTCCTTCTCGGTCAGACGCTCGGAGGCGATTCCGTTGTCGTCGTAGCCGAAGGGGAACAGCACGTGGCCGTCGTGCATCCGCTGGAATCGCGCGGCAAAGTCCTGCAGCGTGTGGCCGTAGAGGTGGCCCATGTGGAGGCTCCCCGACACCGTCGGCGGCGGCGTGTCGATCGCGTATGTCGTGTTCGGGTCGCGTTCGGGGTCGCTCTCGTAGGCGTAGACGTCCTCGTCGACCCAGGCGTCCTGCCAGCGGCGCTCGACCGCTTCGGGGTCGTAGCCGCCCTCGAGAGTCGGCTCCTCGCGTTCTTTCTCCATACTCATGCTCTCACCGCCCGTGGCGGGCGTCGTCGATGCGTCGATCGTGGGATCGTGGATGATCGGTCGTCCATAGCTGATACTGGCCGTTGCTCGGTGAATTTCGGTCTGGAACAATACATCCGTCGAAACGGGGTGGGAGATGCGGGGCTACGGGGCCCCTACGAAGACGGCGTCGCGCGGGCCGTCGAACGTGCCGGCCGAATCCGCGACGGAACGGATCATACTCACCAGTAGCAACGGGGAGGATGTTAGGTGTTTCGCGTTCTTTCGCGAACGCGCCCGTCGGTCTGCCGGCAGCACCACTAAGGAACTGCCCCGTATACGACGTCGCGCTATGGATCGACAGCGTTCGGCTACGACGGAGATTCGCGGCGTCGACGTCGCCGGCCCGCCGG
Source organism: Natronobacterium texcoconense (assembly GCF_900104065.1). Taxonomy (NCBI): domain Archaea; kingdom Methanobacteriati; phylum Methanobacteriota; class Halobacteria; order Halobacteriales; family Natrialbaceae; genus Natronobacterium; species Natronobacterium texcoconense. The sequence goes on from NZ_FNLC01000002.1 coordinate 459,564, forward strand.
ACGGACGACCGATCGTCTTCGTCCACGGAGCGATGTTCACGCGGAAGATGTGGGGGCCACAGCGGGACGCGCTGGCCGACGAGTACCGCGTCATCGCGCCCGACCTCCCAGGCCACGGTGAGCGAGCGGGCGTATCGTTCGATCTCGAGTCTGGAATCAGGGTCCTCGACGACGTCGTCGACTCGCTGACGGACGACGGAGCGATCCTCGTCGGCCTCTCGCTGGGTGGCTACGTGATCACCGAGTACGCGAGCCGATATCCGGACAAGGTCGACGGCCTCGTAATCGTCGGGAGCAGCGTCAACCCCGTCCGGGGGATGAACCTCCTGACGCGACTGACCGGAGCCGTCGCACGATTGGCGACCCGCAGCGACCGTATCGAGCAACTCGTTCAGCGACTCGGGAGACGCTGGGTTCGCAACCGGGACCTCGACCCGGAACACGAACGAGAGATCATCGAGTCGGGACTCTTCCCGCGAGAGTTCGGCATGCCAGGACCGGATCTGGGAGGGCGAAACGTCCGAGCGACCCTCGAGACCTATCGTGGCCCGGTGCTCGTGATCAACGGCGAGCGCGATATGATCATGCGTCGCGGCGAGCGAGAGCACGCCCTGGCTGGCGACGCGGACGTGATCGTACTCGAGGGCGTCGGCCACGTCTGTAACCTCCACCGCCCGGAGACGTTCACGAGGGTCGTCGAACAGTTCGTTCGACGGGTCGATGCACCGGAGTAACACGGCTTCAGACGGTCGTTTGGTAGAAGTGTTATCAGTGTTCGTGTACGAGCGACAGTCGATGCACTGGTTGCGAGCGTTCGGTCGTGTACGACGTGTAGGTGGTCGTATCGATGGTGAGTGACCTCGCCACACGGTACGCCGATGGGCTGGTCGCTCGTAGCAAACTCGTTATCGTCATCTTGCTGCTCGTGACCGCCGGGGTCGCGGCGGGAGCCGTCGTCAACGAGACCGAAGACGCCGGTATCGGCGAGTTCGAGACCGGCTCCGAAGAGGAGGCCGCCCTCGAGTACGTCGAGGACAACTACAACACCGACGAACAGGTCGTCACACAGATCGTCGTCCGTGACAAGGGTGGCGACGTCCTCACCAGGGAGTCGCTGCTCGAGTCGCTGTCCTTCCAGCAGGACGCCCTCGGGAACGAGTCGATAAACGAAACCGTCGCCGACGACGATTTCGTCGGTCTCGAGAACGCCGTCGGAATCGCGGCCCACACGGAGGACCGGGTCGACGAGTTCGAAGAACGCGGCGAGGAACTCGGCGAACGCCAGGCCGAACTCGAGGCCAGAAGCGACGTACTCGAGGAGGGTATCAACGAGAGTCGCGAAATTCAGCGCGAGTACGAGCAGCTGAACGCGACGACGGACGAAACCGATCCCGAGTACCAGGAGGGCGCCGCCGAACTCGAGGCGCAGTTCGAGGCAGTCCTCGAGGAGACGACCGCAGCGGCCGACCTCGACGACGAGGAGGCCGACGAGTACGCACAGTTCGCAGAGCAGGCCCGCGAAATCGAGTCGGGTCTGTTCGTGATCGAGCAAACGACCGACGATCCCGAATCGGTCGACGAGTACGGGGAGCTACAGGAGCGTCTCGAGGGTGTCTACGCCGGTGCGACGGTCGGGTTGCTCGAGGAGGAGTTCGAGGCACTCGAGTCTGACTTCGAAGCTCTCGAGGAGGACCGCGAGGCGTTCGAGGAGAGCGACGGACCGACGCTCGCGGAGCAGGTCGACGCACTCGAGGATCGTTCCGACGAGGAGGTCGAGGAACTGCTCGCTGACGTCCTCGATCCCGACGCCGACGCCGGTGACGAGGACCCTGCGGAGTTCCTCCCGGCCGACTACGAACCCGGCGACACCGAAGCCGACTCCCGGATCACGTTCCTCTTCCAGGCCGACGACAGCGGCGAAGACGAGGATCCCGAAGCGGCCTACGAAGCCCAACTCGAGGTCGAATCGCTGTTCGAGGAACGATTCGACGACGGGTTCGTCTTCGGCCAGGGAATCACCGACGCCGCCTCCTCGAGTGCGGTCGGTGACAGTTTCATCATCATTACCCCTGTCGCGCTCGTGCTCGTCCTGACGATCCTCGCGATCACGTACCGCGACGTCGTCGACGTCCTGCTCGGTCTCGGCGGTATCGCGGTCGTGATGGCCTGGCTCGGCGGGCTGATGGGCTGGCTCGAGATTCCGATGAGCCAACTCCTGATCGCGGTCCCGTTCCTGCTGATCGGGCTCTCGATCGACTACGCCCTGCACGTGGTCATGCGCTACCGAGAGGCGAGAGCCGGCGTGCTCGATATCGGCGACGAGCGGACGGACGGCGGCGTCGCTCGCGGCATCCGGACCGGGATGGCCGTCGGCGTCAGCGGCGTCGTCCTCGCGCTCGCCGCGGCCACCTTCTCGACGGGGATCGGATTCCTCTCGAACGTCGTGAGTCCCCTACCTGCGATCCAGGACTTCGCGATCCTCAGCGCCGGTGGCATCCTCGCGACGTTCGTCGCGTTCGGGATCCTCGTGCCCGCGCTCAAGGTCGAGGTCGACCGCGTCCTCGAGAACCGGTTCGGCCGCGATCGGGCGAAGTCGCCGTTCGGGGTGAGTGCAGGGCCGATCAACCGCCTGCTCTCCGGCGGCGTCGTGCTGGCTCGACGAGCGCCGCTCGCCGTCGTCTTCCTCGCGTTCCTGCTTGCCGTCGGCGGCGCCTACGGCGCGACGGGCATCGACACGGAGTTCAACGAGGCGGACTTCCTGCCCGAGGACGCCCCCGAGTGGGCGAAGTCCTTCCCCGAACCGTTCGCGCCCGACACCTACACCATCAGCGACGACGCCGAGTACCTCGGCGACAACTTCCAGGATCCCGACTCGCAGGCTGAGATACTGATACGCGGGGACGTGACCGATCCCGCGACGCTGCCCGCGATCGAGGACACACGCCAGAGCCAGGCCGTGGCCGGCAACAGCACGATCGACAGCGAGCCCGACGGCTCGGCAGCCGTCGACGGCCCGCTGTCGGTCCTGGAGGACGTCGCCGCGGACAACGAGACCGTCGCGGAGGGTCTCGAGGAACGCGACACGACCGGCGACGACGTCCCAGACGAGGACCTCGAGGGGCTGTACGACCTGCTGTACGACGCCGATCCGGACGAAGCGGCGACTGTCCTCGAGCGGACCGAAGACGGGGAGTACGAGTCGGCTCGACTGCTCGTCAGCGTTCGCGGCGACGCATCGGCACAGAGCGTCGCCGACGATACCCGTGCGTTCGCAGCGGAGATCGAGGACGGAGCGGCGGTGACGGCGATCGCGACCGGCGGACCGGTGACGACCGCGGTCGTTCAGGACGCCCTGCTCGAGACGCTCGTCCAGGCGTTCGCGGTGACGCTCGTGGTCATCCTGGTCTTCCTGACGGTCCTCTACTGGGTGCGCCACCGTGCGCTCTCGCTGGGTGCCGTGACGCTCGCTCCGGTCGTCGCCGCGCTCGCGTGGCTGCTCGGAGCGATGGCTCTACTCGACGTCCCGTTCAACAGCGAGACGGCCGTCATCACGAGCCTCGCGATCGGGCTCGGCGTCGACTACAGCATCCACTTCGGCGAGCGGTTCGTCGCGGAGCGAGAGCGCCAGGAGTCGATCCACGACGTCCTCACCGCGACGATAACCGGCACCGGCGGCGCGTTGCTCGGCAGCGCGCTGACGACGGCCGCCGGCTTCGGCGTCCTTGCCCTGGCGCTCGCACCGCCGCTCCGACGATTCGGGCTCGTGACCGGACTCAGCATAGTCTTCGCGTTCCTCGCGTGCATGACGGTGTTGCCGAGCCTGCTCGTGCTCCGCGAGCGGGTGCTCGTGCGTCTCAACCGGTGAACCGCCCGTCTTCCCGTGCTGACCGGTGACGTACGCTTCGATACCAGGAACTGTGCATGGCGTTGCTCGAGTAGCAGTTTTTGTAATAAATACCTCCCCTCAGTCGGCGGGCACCCATATATGAATGAAGGGGGTAGACTGGCCGGTCGCCAGTCACGACTCCGGATTGACATAGGTAGTGTCCGTACGGACGAGTATGAACTCGAAGACGACCAGACGAAAACTACTCGGCGGTGCCGCAGCGACCGCGAGCGCCGCACTCGCCGGCTGTAGCGGGATGACCCCCTTCGTCGGCCAGCAACTCGCACACACCGAGACCGTCTCGTCCGACGACGTCGAGCGCCTCAGCGTCGACACCACCAGCGGCGAAATCACCGTCACCGGCGGCGACCACGACGAGATCGGCGTCGACGTCGAGAAACAGTCCAGTTCGATCCGGACCGATCTCGAGGACCTCACGCTCCAAACGGAGCAGACCGACGGCACCCTCGAACTCCGCTCTGAGTGGGACGGATCGCTGGGCTGGTTCGAGAGCCAGCCCTCGATGAACCTCGAGATCGACCTGCCACGGGAGATCGAACTCGAGGAGATACGGACCAGCGTCGGTCGTGTGACGGTCGCCGACGTGACAGGTGATCTTGAGGTTGACACCAGCACCGGCCGCGTGACCGCCAGGGACATCGACGGCGACCTCGAGGTCGACACCACGACGGGCCGGGTCGACATCACGGACGTCGACGGTGCGGTCGGTGCCGACACGACCACCGGCCGCGTCGAAATCCGGGACGTCGAACTCCTGGAGGACGTCTCGACGACGACGGGCCGGATCGAAACCGACGTACCGGCGATCGACGGCGACACCGAAATTACGGCGAGCACCGGCCGCATCGAGGCGGCGATCAGTCCCGACGTCGACGCCGAACTCTCCGTCCGGACGAACACCGGACGTCTCGAGATCGACGACCTCGAGTTGACCGACGCGACCCGCGGCGACGACCTGGTGACGGGGACGCTCGGCGATGGCGGGCCGGAACTGCGGTTCGAGACGAGCACCGGGCGGATTACGCTGACGACGCTCGAGTAGGACTCGAGTTGCGGTTTTCGGTTCGTACCGATGGGGAGCCGTGAAACCTTTTTGCCGACCGACGATGTGGCGAGAGACCGCGTTATGAGCATGAAAGCGTTCGTTATGGAGGAGATCGGCGAAACGGGGATCACCGAGAAGGAGCGACCGGAACCGGGGCCAGCGGATGCGATACTGAAGCCGACGAAGGGGTTGATCTGTACGTCGGACTGCCATACGGTCCACGGTGCGGTCGGCGAGCGCGAGAACCTCACGCTCGGACACGAGATCGTCGGCATCGTCGAGGAGGTGGGCGACGACGTCAGCGACTTCGAGGCCGGCGACCGTGTCGCCGTCGGCGCGATCACACCGGACTGGAACTCGAGGGCCGCCCAGGACGGCCACCCCTCGCAGTCGAATGGGGCGCTCGGCGGCTGGAAGTTCGCGAACGTCAAGGACGGGACCTTCGCGGAGTACGCCCACGTCAACGACGCCGACGGGAACCTCGCGCACATCCCCGACGGGGTGAGCGACCACGAGGCCGCGTACACGGCGGACATGATGTCGACAGGATTCGCCGCGGTGGAAAACGCCGACCTCCCGGTGGGCGGAACCGTCGCAATCTTCGCCCAGGGACCGGTCGGGTTGATGGCGACGAAAGGAGCAGTGTTGCAGGGCGCCGGAGAGATCATCGCCGTTGAGACCGTCGAAAAACGACAGGAACTCGCAAGGACGTACGGCGCGGACCACGTCGTCGACTTCCAGGAGGGCGATCCCGTCGAGGAGATCATGAATCTCACCGACGGCGAGGGCGTCGACGTCGCCGTCGAGGCGCTGGGAATGGACGAGACCTTCCAGGACTGCATCAAGGCCGTCAAGCCGGGCGGGACCGTCTCGAACGTCGGCTACCACGGCGAGGGCGAGTTCCGGCACATCCCCCGCGAGGAGTGGGGCCTCGGCATGGCCGAGATCGACGTCGTCACCGACCTCTGTCCCGGCGGCCGACTCCGTATCGAACGACTGCTACGGCTGCTGGAGAACGGCCGTGTCGATCCGACGCCGATGACGACCCACGAGTTCGCGTTCGACGAGATCGAGGAGGCGTTCGAACTGATGGACAGCAAGGAAGACGGGATCATCAAGCCGCTAATTCACTTCAAAGAGGAGTAGGTCGTAGCCCTATTCCGGATCGATGACGTCGATATCGAGTCCTAGATCCAGCTCCGCCTCTTCGGGTCGAACGATCCTGAGCCAGTCATCGGGAAACGTGTACGTTCCTCGAGGGAAGCACTCGTCGTTGATCGGGCTACTGAGGACGGTAACCGTTCCACCCTTCTGCTCTCCTGGATCCAGTTCGACGGTAGGATATCCGACGTCCGGCCAGACAGGTCTACTCTCGGTTTGCGCCGTCCAACACCCGTCCGCTGGCAGTTCCGGCACCCACTCGTCGGGCTGATCTTCGTCGGGATCGGCGTAGAGCTTCTCCGTATCGGCCGGAACGAGATGAATCTCTGCATCTTCGTCCGTGTGCTCTCCACCGTAGCTCCGCCACGGATACGGATACGGGAGTTGCACCTCGTACGTGTCGTCCCCGTCGTTTCTCACCCCAAGTTCGATCTGAGGCGGAGTGTCGTCCGTCGGTGGCTGGTCGACCGCCCCCTCGAAACTGAATACGTCGTCGAATTCGTCCCCACTTATCGTCGTATGGACAGCCACTTCTGGCCACTCGGCCGCTTCAGAACCGCTTTCCGGTGGTGTATCGCTCCACGTCCGGCCACCGACACAACCACCTAGTACCGATACCGTGCCAACAGCGGAGGTAGTTAACCACGTTCGACGGTCCATACGCTTTCTTTTCCCGACAACCGAATAGTCACTTGGAACGGTCAGATAGCTCTTTTACCTTTTCTCGCTCGATACGGACACGTCCTCACTCTCTCGCAGTCAACAACCCTTCGGCGACTATGGCTGACAGCCGTCCGCCGAGGTTCACAAGCACCAGCGTGACGTAGCCGATGGCGACGCCGCCGGCAGCTGCGAGCAGCGACCGGCCGAACGTATCGATTGGATACCAGCCCGCGAGCACGACGTGTTCGCCGTAGTACAGGGGCGTGATCACGAGGTTGGCGGTCAGCGAGAGGCCGACGACGATTCCGACGAACGCCACGAACCCCAGGAGGGTTTTCCACACCAGGTAGACGGCCCCGAGCCACGTTGCTCGTCCGAGTACCAGTTCCCGCAGGAAGGCAACTGCCCCGTCGTCAGTGTCGGGAAAGCCGGGCGCGACGTCGGCCTCGAGCAGGCCCTCCGTCACCGCGCCGTCGAGCCACGCCAGCGCGACGAACATCAGGAGGGTGACGACGAACGCGATAGGACCGAGCAGCGCAGTGACGAACGCGAACGGGCTGAGCAGCGTGATGCTCAGTCCGAGCGTCGTCGCGATTCCCGTCACGGCGACAGTGAAGTACAGTATCGCCAGCGGAAACGCAAGCAGCAGGTACGCCAGCGAGCGGTACGTCCAGGGATCGACCGGAGCGGCGGCGATGCCGCGTCCACCGGTTGCAGCGCCGTTCGATCGCGTCGAGTCGGTCGTTGTCGTACTCATCGTCCTCGAGCGAGGAGTGGACGGCCACGGCCCTAAACCGGGGTCGCGAACTGTCGCCCGGACCACTCTGCGAAACGTTTAATTAGGTCGCCTCGAGCGAGTAGAGGATCGCGAGCAGGCCGACGATGTTCGCGAGCAGGATGCCGAGCAGCGTCGCCGCTTCCGGCAGTTCCACGGCGGGTGCGAGGCCGTAGCTGACGAGGAACGGACCGACGGTGATCGCGGCGATGCCGACGGCCAGAAAGCGCATCGCGTCGCTGTCGTTGCGCTGGTAGCCCCGGTAGGCGAGGCTGGCAACGATGGTCCCCACGAAGGCGGTCGCGAACGCCGTCGCGAACAGGACGGTCGCGGGGTCAGCGGCGACCATAGACCACCCCCAGGATGACGAGCAGTCCGAGTAGCTGTACCGCGGTCGCGATCACTTCCTGCCAGACCGGAGCGACAGCCGGCATGTTCGAGAGGACGAGTCTGAGGAGCATGGGTATCGTCGTGAGCAGTACGAGGCCAGCGCCGAGCAGGAGCATCCCGACGCCGCCACCCGCCCGATAGCCGCGATAGAGCCGAACGGCGAGATACACCGACAGCACCGTCGCGACGAGCAAAGCGAGAAACACCAGCACGACCAGTTCCGGCGATCCGCCGACCGCCTGAGTGTCGAGCGGTACGAGCCGGCCGCTGAACGTGCCCTCGACTCCGAAGGGTGTCGGCTCGAGTCCGGAGTTCGATCGCTGCCCGATCATTTGAATCCCTCGTAGAGTCTGGTAAAGCGGTCGGCTGCTGCTTCCGTCGGCCCGCGATCGACGTCGACCTCGAACCCGTTCTCGTCGAGTCGGATTCGTACCTCGCGGAGCCGGGCGCTGTAGACCTTGTAGTGGTGGCCGCCGGGATCGAGTTTCTGCTGGTCCTCGAGCAGGTCCCGTTCCTGTAGCTGTTCGACGCGTCGGTAGATAGTGGACGGATCGGCGCCACAGGCGTCGCTCAGCGCGTCGACGGACTTCGGTTCCTCGCGGGTTTGCTCGAGGATCGTCCGCATGTACTCGTCGCTGAGGACGTCGACGACGTCGGCCTCACCGTCGTCGCTCATCGTCTTTCGATTTCGTTGACAGCACAAAAGTTCCACTGGTGCACTCGAGGCGAACGGCGTCGTTCGTTCGTGCTGGCTCGTATCGCCCGAAACCGTTCGTATTTCGGACCTCATCACCGAGTCGAGTTGTGTGGAGATTCATTGTTCGGATCGGGTGACGACGGCTACGTCTGCCGGTACCGGTGGACGAACGCGGTAACGAGTGCTGCCAGCCCGATCCCGCCGAACAGCAGCGGCGTGGTCGTCCCGGCCGTCGCCGACGTTGCCCCGGCGAAGTCGAGCACGGGGACCTCGTTGAGGGGGCCGACGTACCAGAGCAGCAGGTACGTCAGCTCGAACAGCCGTCTCGTCCCGGTCCAGTACCCCATTGCCTGTGCGAGCGACGGGACGAACAGGACGGCACCGACGAGGACGACCGCACCGCTCGCTCCCGCCTCGACGATCAGCGGCCACAAGGAGACGCCGAAGAACGCCGTCGCGACGATTGCACCGGCGAGCCACTCCGCGACGAGCTGTCCGTAGGGCTGCTTCGACGAGACGATAAACGGCGTGATCCGGTGTCGAACCGCCCTCGAGCCCATCGACGACCACAGGAACAGCGGCCAGATCGCTGCGACGACGACGAGGCCGGTACTGGCAGCCGAACCGGTGAGACCGGCGATTCCGATCACGAGCGCGCCGGCGTACCACCACCAGGGCTGACCACGCACCAGCAGTCGTAGTTCCTGCACCACGAGTCGGCCGATCCCCCCGGCAGTTCGGTCCGTGACGGGTGTCAGGGCCGCGTTTTCGACGCTCCGAATATCGGACGTTTGGCCCGTTGCCGTCGAACGAATCGAGGGAAGCACCCGGAGCAACCTGCAGACGGTCCCGTCGGAGTTCGTGGAGCCATCGCGCTCGAATCGTTCGTACGGGACGGTGGCGAGCGCCGCGAAGCCGATCCCCAAGAGGATCAACCCGAACCGGTTCGCGTAGAACCAGAGCGGCAGCCAGTCGCCGTCCCAGTGGAACCGGACGATCTCTGCGCTTGCGCTACCGGCACCGAAGTTCGCAACTCCCAGCCCATCGTACTCCGGGGCAACCGAATACAGCGCCTCCGCCGTCAGTTCGGCCGAGACGAACATCCCGACGGTATCGGTCAACTGGAGCCAGACCGGGATTTCGTCCGGGGCGTAGTCGGCCGTTGCGAGTGCTACTATCAGCGCCGTCATTGCGGTGAAGAAGTACACCACGTTCCCGATCGTCCCGTCGAGCCAGTCCGTCGACTGAAACAGGAGCGTGACGCCCGCGACGAGACAACCGACCGGCATTCCGAGCAGAAACACCGTTCCGAGAATCCAGACTGGATCGGTCGTTCCCGTCCCGTGAACGAGGTGGTTGATGACCGCCGCGATCCCGAGTGTTCCGAGCACGACGGCGACGTATCCGACGTGGCTGAGCCATTTTCCGAGGAGTAACGTCCGCGTACTGATGCCAGTGCTTGCAACGAGACGGTCGACGTCGGTCGTTCGGTCCCGCTCGAGCGAGCCCGCGAGGAGGTAGTACCCGAGGAAAAGCAGGACCGATGCGCCCGTCATGCCGGCGGTAAGGCCAATATACGCCGACGTGGGTTCGCCGGTGTACTGGACCGTTCCGCCGTCGCTCGAGTCCACGTAAAATATCTCGACGGTGCCGACGTTGACCAGGTAGCCGAGGTACGCGATTACGGCCAGGACGACGAGCACCTTCCGGGAACGGATTCGCTGGCGGAAGTCCGCCCGTGCGACGTGGAAGATGGGACGCCAGGACGATCGCCCAACCTTCATACTACACCGCCCCTCGCCGTTCGATTCGATGGAGATAGGCGTCCTCGAGCGTCGGCGTCACCGATGTCGCGTCGGGTTCCGGGCGTTCGTCGGCGATTACCCGAACGCTGACGCCGTCGGCCCGCTGGACCGTACTCGACACCTGGTACTGCTCTCGGACTGCCTCGAGGTCGTCACGGGAAACGAGGTACTCGTAGACGCTTCCGTCGGTGGCTTCGACGAGCGTCTCCGGGTCCGTGTGGGTCACCAGTTCGCCGTCCTCGAGGAGGGCGACCGTGTTCGCCGTCGCCTCGATGTCCGGGACGATGTGGGTCGAGAGCAAGACGACGCGGTCGCTGGCGGTCGAGGAGATGACGTTCCGGAACCGCACACGCTCTTCCGGATCGAGTCCGACCGTCGGTTCGTCGACGACCAGCAGGTCCGGATCGTTCACCAGCGCCTGTGCGATGCCGACGCGCTGGCGCATCCCGCCGGAGAACGTTCGGAGCTTGTCGTTCCGGACGTGCTCGAGGTTCGTCAGCGAGAGTAACTCGTCGATCCGGACGTCGGCGGTTTCCCGGTCCAGTCCCCGGAGTGCAGCGATGTACTCGAGGAACTCCTCGGCGGTGAGGTCCGGGTAAACGCCGAAGCTCTGTGGCAGGTAGCCCAGCCCTTCACGGACCACTGATGGGTTCTCGACGATATCGGTGCCGTTCCAGTAGGCGGTTCCGGTCGTCGGCTCCGAGACGGTCGTCACGATTCGCATCAGCGTCGACTTACCGGCACCGTTCGGGCCGAGTAGTCCGTGTATTCCCTCCTCGAGTTCGAGGTCGACTCCTCGAACGCCCCATACGTCCTCCGCGTATCGTTTTCCGAGGTTCTCGAGACGTAGGTTCATTTCCTTGTCACGTTATCCCAGGGACCGCACAAGTATGTAACGGGGCTGATGATTGTGAGACTCCCAATTCTGCGAAATAGTTATATATGAAGACGGATCTCGAGCAGTTGCGAATCGGTCAACGACGCGAAACGGGTGACCAACGTTTATAGTCTCGGGGCCGGCAGTCAGGACCGAGATGGCGCGTTCGACGGCCAGGGTGACCGACGATCGATTCAGCCGACTCGGAACCGGCCTCGAGCGATTCCTCTCGGTCCCGCTCGAGCGCCAGACGTATCTCAACCTGGCCTATCTGCTGCTTGCGTTCCCGCTCGGGCTGGCGTACTTCGTGTTCGTCGTGGTCGGCGTCTCGATGGGGTTCGGCTTCTCGATAACGATCATCGGGGCCATCGTCGGAATCCCTATCCTCGCAGTTACGGTCGCCATCGCGCTCGCGCTGGCCGGCTTCGAACGCTGGCTAACGTCGTCGATGCTCGAGGTCGAGGTCGACCTTCGAACAGAACTGTCGGGAGATGGTCGACGCGATCAGTTCCTCTCGCTGGTGACCGATCCCAAAACCTGGACGCCGCTGGTTTACCTCCCCGTGAAGTTCGTCCTCGGACTGGCGTCGTTCGTCCTGGCGATAACGGGCCTGTCGACCGGCGTCAGCATGCTCTTGCTCCCGTTCTACTACGACAACCCGGGAGTGTACGTCGGCGTCGTCCCGGACCGTGCCCCGGAGATCCACCAGACGCTGTATCTCGGCTGGAACTACCTGCTGGTCGGCTTCGAGGCCGTCGTCACCGTCGGCCACTGGAGCATCGACACCTTCCCGCGGGCGCTCGCCGCCGCCGCGGTCGGGATCGTGCTGTTGCTGGTGACGCTGCACGTCCTGAACGGTCTGGCTCGTCTCTCGGGCTGGTTCGCCCGCGTGACCCTCGAGGACGGCTACGACCCGTTCGCCGTCGTCGCGCGGTCGCTGTAGCTACTCCTCGAGGACGTCGTCACCACGATCCGAGTGGGCCCGGACCCACAGTTCGCCGATCCGGGAGAGTCTGGTCCGGTAGGACTTCCCGTGTTCCTCCCGCTCGATGTAGCCCTTGCCGCCGGGTCCGAGTCGGTCGACGTTGTAGATCACCTTCGAGCGGAAACTGTCGGTGTACTCCTCGTTGAGTTCGCGAGCCAGCGATGCCGCCAGTTCCGAGACCGAGTCGAACTCGCCGTCCTCGCCGAGTTTGAACAGGATGAGTTCCTCGAACGGCTTGACGTTCGAAAAGGAGGTGACGGGGAGTTCGACGATGTGGCTGCCGTCGATCTCTTTGGCTCCGATCGTCGTCCCGCGTTCGTCGAACTCCGCGAGGAGGTCGCGGGCGCTCTCGAGGCGACGGTCGACTCGCTCGTCGTCGACCCCGCCGCTGTCGAGGTCCTCGAGCAGGTCGATCTGTTCCCGTAACTCCTCGGCGAGTTCCGTCTCGAGGTACTTCTCGGGGGCCGTGTAGTAGGTGTGGATCGCCTCGCGGTCCTCCTCGCGTTCGACCATCAGAGAGTTGGCCGCCGTCGCGAACGCAAAACTGACCGTTCGGGGCATCGCGGCGACGTTGACCCAGACCTCGTTGCCTCGCTCGAGTTCGGCGGTGATGAGGCCGTAGGCCTGTTCGAACGCCTCGTCGTAGTCGTAGACGTCCTCCAGAACGAACCGCTCGGTCTCGGCACCTAACAGGTTCTGGAAGTCCGTCTCGAGTTTCTCCGAGAGGTGCCGGGAGTACTCGACGTTTGCCTCGCTGCCGACGGCGCCCTCGAGTAAGATGACGCTGTCGACGTCGATCTGATCGCGGACCAGCGGCGCGATCAGCCGGTCGTAGTCGAAGCCGACCGGGACGATGTGGGTTTGCATGTGTAGGGGTTGGAGGGTCCGACTCCTAACAGTATTGATCTCGAGGGGGTTCTTATACCCATTGTCAGATCCAATACTGCTCAATTCCACATCGCCAATGTTGGGCCTTACTCCCGTCTTGGGTTCCTCATCGGAACCGAGAATGTCCCAACCCTTAATTCTAATTCTGTCCTATGAGTATAGACACAATATTCTATGTTCTATAATTCGTGATAAGGGACTACATTGAGATAACTAATTGCTTTGGTCTGATGGAATACTTTGCTCCTCAATTATTTGATGTCGATGTAATCCACAATAGCAAAATTTCTCGCAACAATCCCCACGTTTGTTTTATCATCCACGCCAAAGACCCTATTATCATGAAGGCTATTTCCCGGGAAGATAGGTATCCGTAGTGGAGGGATATAATACCCACTATAATTAATAAAGAGGACAAAATAATTAGAATAGAAATAGCGAATAGAGAAGCTAATACGGCCTTTTTCGGAACTACTTTCGCTCCGCTCTGGAAACCCTTATGCCCTTCTTCTTCTTCGCCTTCTCTTAGACCGCCCGCCTTACTCAAGGAATCCGCGCCCTGCTATGGCAGAAGCGCGGCTACAGAATAGGATCTGACTTGCCGAACGGCAAGACAGGTTCATACCAACTGTTAGCACAGTCGTCAACTTAAGACTGCCGGTGACGATACTTGAGATCGAACTGATTTCAGGTCATAGAATCCGATATGTGGATAATATTTTGGACTGTGATGGACAGACTGGGTTGCCAGGAAAGTTGAGCCTTGGATCAAAGAAATGGATTAGAGTTCAGATTATGATAGTATGATTGGATATACAGAAATAGCAGATAAGAGGATCAAGAAACTCGTAAGGAGGGTATTTGTCCACCATTGTCGTCTTTCCATTTTCCGCTGGTGAGCCACCTGAAATCCTTTTGATGTCAATCCGAACCCATTTTCATGTACTAGTCCAATTTCTTGCAAATAATTCCGTGATTCTGCTATCTCTTCTGGGGTTAGACCAGTCTCTTCTGAAATAACATGGTTCTTTCCAAGGAAATCACCAAGTGCTTCCCCAAAACCTTCATACGACTCATTGGTTGACATCTGATGTTCATACATCGCTATAAGAACTTTGACCCAATTCGCTTTCTCTTGCTTAAACGGGATATTCATGAGAAGCAGATAGGAGTAGATCCTAATCGTTCTGACGATTGAGTGAACTATATCGATCCTAATCGTCTGCGGTTCCGTTTTACTAGCTCGAAAAGAGAGTAGAGCCGGCGCTGCTAATCGAAATCAGATCTCGAGTCCCCGAATCAACGCCGCGACCGTCTCCCGATCTCGTTCCGGATCGACGAGGTCACTCGAATCTCCGTCGAGTCCGGCGTCGACCGCCCACTCGCTCCGATCGAACTCGAGGGGCACCGTCCCGCCGGCCATTCCGTAGCTCTCCTCGGTCGGCCAGACGGCGACGTGGGCTTCTGCAGGGAGTCGAGCCGTCGTTTCGCCGCCCTCGAGCGGGTACGCGGCGTCGAGGACGTACCACGTGCCTGCGGCTCCGTTCGGGCCTTCGAACTCGAGAGCGTCGCGCTGTCCGTCGACGACGACACCTTCGTCCGTGATGGTGTCGACGAACTGTGATTTGGCCTTCGGCGCGGCCATCGATAGCGCCGACGACGGCGAGACGCCGACCGCCGAGAGCGGCGGCGAGAACGTCATCTCGACGGTAAACAGCGACCGGACCGGAATCTCGCTTCCGGCGGCCGATTCGAGGGACGTGGTTTCGACCGGTTCGTACAGCGTGGTTTCGGCGGTGATCGAGGTAACCATCACGGTCGTCTCCGCGGTTCGGGTACCGAGGGGCTGCCACTCCTCGGCCAGCGGCTCCGGCAAGTCGTGCGACATCTATCCCGTCTACGCGAGGGATACCTTTCGATGTGTTGCTCTCGACGTTCGTCGACGACCTGTGTTCGTTCGAAGCATCGTGCTGGAATCAACCCCGTCGGGGTTCAGATTTCGATGTTCTCCTGGCGTTTTCGCTCGAGTCGCTGACAGCCAACGACCAGCGAATCGGGGATGTCGCCCACAGCCGAGTGCAACGCGTCGAAGACGATGCCGACTTCCTCGAAGTTGGGGCCTCGAGAGGCCGACAGGGGCTCTCGCTCCCACTCGATGAACCCCATGTCCGCAAGCATCGGGAGATGGCGGTGATATAGCTCCTGGCGGAGACGATCGGCATCGATGGGGACGTTCGGATTCGCGGCACTTTCCGGGAGCGGCACCGACTGGTTCGGCGGCGCATCGAGCAGGGAGAAAACGAGTTGCCGACGAGGTTCCGCCGAGACTGCCTCGAAAACGCTGTCCCACTTCTCGATGACGCGCTGTCCGTTCTCGACCCGTACGTCTAGCGTGTTCATACTCGAGTGGATCGAATTCAGCCCATATAAAACATTGTCCTAACGACACGATCGGTAGAAATTATGCGTGAGACCTACGTTAGAACGTGAACTTCTGGGTCGGTGTCGATCGAATCCGTCGTGCTCGAGGGAAGATCGGTTCGATCGTACGGACTGCTGTCGGTCAGTGACGGCACACTCGCAGGGTTGGTTGCAGTTGTACCTGTAAATCGATTAGCAGACCGTCTTAGTCGGCCGAGAGCCCCTCGAAGTAGATCGCTCGCTGTTCGTCGGCCGCGGGCGTCGTCAGCAGCGAGACGCCGACGGTCACGACGAGACCGACGCCCATCCCGACGATGCCGGCGGTCCAGCCCATGTACGTGCCCTGTAACACCGTCGTAACGACGGCGATCAGTAGGGGGACGAGTTCGCCGGCGAGAGGAACGATCGCGAGGAACTCGAGTGCCGCCACGATCGGATCGACGAAGAGGTTCCCGAGGTAGAACGCCTGGCTAGCGAGGATTCCTGCTACGATCCCGTCACGGGTGGTCTTGCGCCAGTAGAGCGCGACCATCACTGGCAGAGCGAGCTGGGCGAAGCCGCTGAAGGCTGCGTCGCCGAGTTCGAACAGCGTCGCCGGATTCCAGAGGCTGACGACGAACGCCGCCGTCGCGAACACGACGACGCCGACGCGGGCGATCAGGTCCTCGCGGCGGTCCGAGACGTCGGCCTCGAGGTAGGGTCGGTAGATGTCTCGCGTGAAGTACGACGAGCCCGACAGCAGCATCGAGTCCGAGGATGACATCATCGCGGCCATCGCGCCGGCGATGACGAGCGCGGCGAACCAGACGGGCGTGTACTCCGCGAGGACGGCCGGGAGGACGTTCCCGCTCTCGGGGACCGTCACGTCCAGTCCACGGGCCCACGCGCCGAGCATGAACGACGGGACGAACAGCAGGACACAGAGGATCGGCCACAGCGCGAACGAGCGCTTGAGTACCGTTCGCGAGCCAGCGGCGAAAAAACGCTGGTTGACCTGCGGGAACATCGCCACGCCGAAGCCGATCACGATAGCCGTCGAGAGCATCCACTGGACCGTGTAGTGGTCGCTACCCAGCGTCAGATGGTGGGCCGCCTCCGCCTCGAGCGCGGCCGTCGCGACGCCGGGGCCGCCGACGACCGCGAGCACCCAGATCATCGCGATCCAGGTCGTTACGAGCATGAATAGGCCCTGCAGGGTGTCCGTCCAGGCGATCCCGCGCATTCCCGCGACGACGACGTAGAGGATCATAAAGGCCGTAATCAGCCCCGCACCGACGGCGTAGGGGACGGCTCCTTCGGTCAGCGCCTCGAGTGCCGTCCCTGCCCCGACCTGCTGGAGCATGACGTAGGGGAACAGCCACAGGAGGCTGACGCCCGCGACGAGTCCGCGGAGTCGTCTCGAGCCGAAGCGGTCGCCGAGCATCTCTCCGAGGGTGACGTAGCCGCGCTGCTGGCCGAGCAGCCACTGTTTGTAGCCGATGGCGTACCAGAGAATCGCGAAGATGATCCCGTCCATCAGCCCCATGACGAGGATCCACTCGGGGCCCTCGTGGTAGGCGACGTTCGGGCCGGCGAAGAACGTGAACGCCGACAGTAGCGTCGCGAACGTCGTAAACAGCAAGACGACGGTTCCGAGCGTTCGGCTGGCGAGGTAGAAGTCCTCGGCCGTCCGATCGGTCAGTCGGTACGCGACCAGGCCGACGACGAGCGCGAGCAGGAGGTAGCCGACGATGATGCCGAGCTGTATCGCAAGCGTCACGGTCCATCACCTCCGCTCTCGTTTCCGGGTCGGTCGCCCGCTCGAGCAGGGGCGGCCCTGCTTTCGATTCCGATTCCCCACGCACGTTGAGTGAAGATCCAGAAGACGATCGACGCCAGTATCATCCATCCAATGTGCCACCACAGCCACAGTGGGAGGCCGGCGACGACCGTTCCCTCTCCCCAGAGGAACCACGGGATCGCGAGCGCACTGAGGACGATGGCGACGACGATCCAGCCGACGAGTTCCGAACGGCGCATATCGGTTGGTCCGATCGAACGTGGTTAACGGTTTCTATTCGATTACCACTATTGAAGAGATTTATTCACCGATAGAGAGTCACACTTCCCCTCCTGCGATTCCCGGTAGCTAAAAGCGTTCTTTCAGGTAGGAAAAGGAGTATATGTGTTGGCCAGAGAATGGGAATTAATCGATATGGCCCGTCTCTTCCCCTTTCGCTCCGAGACGTCTCCGCAGGACGGAACGCCGCGCGTCGTCGACCTCGAGGGGGAAGACGCCGACGCGGTGTTCAGTGCCCTCTCCTCGACGACGGCCCGGAAGATCTACTCGCAACTCGACGCCCAGCCGGGAACGCCGAGCGACGTCGCCGACGGCATCGACTCCTCGATCCAGAACGTCCGGTACCACCTCGAGAACCTGGAGGATGCCGGCCTCGTCGAGGTCGTCGACACCTGGTACTCCTCGCGTGGCAACGAGATGAGCGTCTACGCGACGACCGACGGCCCGCTGATCGTTACCAGCGACGAGTCGAAAGCGGACCAGCTCAAGAAGGCGATTTCGCGGCTGATCGGCGGTATCGGTGCGCTCGCCGGCGGGAGTCTGCTCGTTCAGTACGGTGCAACCCGCTGGATGGCACCGGGAACGGGAGCAACGCCGGGAGCGACAGAGGACGGAAGCGGAGAGTGGCTCGGTCCCAGCACCGAGACGGACGACCGAGCGGACGCTGCCGACGAAGAAACGGCGGACGACGCCGGCGACGACGCGGGGATCGCAGGTGTTCAAGAGGACACGGACGACGATGCACAGGTCACCGCCGAGGACGAAGACGTCTACGTCGGGGACGAAGTCGAATTCGACAGCTACGACGCCATCCCCGACGGCGGAGCCGAGGCCACTGATGCCGTCTTCGCCGTGCCGCCGGGTGTCCTCTTCTTCCTCGGGGGTCTGGTCGTCTTGCTCGCGGTCGCGTACTGGTACTGGTATCGGCCGGCGTACTGATCGGCACGTCCGTCCACGAACGCTTCGCATGTCAACAGCTATTTGCCCGTCACGATCCAACTTCGTATAAACCGATCTCTCGCGCGATTGCAATACCGTCGCGTCGTCCCCTCCCGGGGACAGATCCCTATGGAAGATACCTCGAAATACCTCATCCACGCGGACGTTACGGCTGACGGGGTCGTCGAGCGGAGCGACGTCGTCGGCGCTATCTTCGGGCAGACGGAGGGGCTGCTGGGCGACGAACTCGACCTCCGTGATCTCCGCCAGTCACAGAAAGTCGGCCGCATCGACGTCGAAATAGCCAGCACCGGCGGCAAGTCACACGGCCACCTCACCATCGCGACCAGCCTCGACAAGGTCGAGACCGCGACGCTCGCCGCCTCCCTCGAGACGATCGACCGCGTCGGCCCCTGTCGGGCGAACCTCGAGGTGACCGAACTCGAGGACGTGCGCGCGGCAAAACGCAAGGAGGTCGTCGAACGGGCGAAGGAACTGCTCGAGACGGGCTTCGACGACTCCGTGATGAGTTCCGAGGAGATCCTCGCGGAGGTCCGCCAGCACGTTCGCGTCGAGGACATCACCGAGTACGAGGGCGTCCCGGCCGGGCCACGGGTCACCGACAGCGACGCGATCATCGTCGTCGAAGGTCGATCGGACGTACTCACTCTGTTGAAGTACGGCGTCAAGAACGCGATCGCGGTCGAAGGAACGAACGTTCCCGACGCCATCGCCGAATTAACCCGTCACCGAACGGTCACTGCCTTCCTCGACGGCGACCGTGGCGGCGACCTCATTCTCGAGGAGCTCGCACAGGTTGGTGACATCGACTACGTGGCCTTCGCCCCGTCGGGCGAGTCCGTCGAGGAACTCGACCACCACCAGCTGTTTACCGCGCTCCGGAACAAGGTCCCCTACGAGACGGTCTCGGGAATGAACGAGCCTCGAGAAGCGATCGCGGCGACCGACGGCAGCGCGACGCCCGCACCGTCGCCGACCCGGGAGCGACCCGACCCGTCCTCGAGCGACCGCGACAGCGACGACGAATCGAGCCCGTCGACGGTCGACGTGACCGACGACCCGCCCTCCGCCGTCGACTCGCGACCTACGCCGTCCGAGACGAGTGCTGACGACGACGCCGAGGAAGCGGACGACGAACACCCAGTCGAGGAACCCGAAACCGTCTACGGTCACGCAGACGAGGTCGTCCGCCAGGGAACCGACCGCGTTCGGTTTCTCGACGCCGAGAACGAGCCGATCGACGAGGCCGATGCGAGCGAGGCCTACGCGACGCTCGAGGACCTCGAGTCGGCTCCGACGACGATGGTCCTCGACGAGATTCTCGGCCAGCGGCTGCTCGATCTGGCGGCCGACCGCGGCGTCGAACGGATCGTCGCCCGCTCGCTCGGCCAGTTCACCAAGCGGCCGACCGACGTCCGTATCCACGCCATCGACGACGTCGCGGAGGAAGCGCCGACGACCGACTGACCGTCCGCCGCCGATAGACGTGGCTGTGATGGTCACACAGAGTCCTGTCGGTCCGATTCGTTCATATTCTCTCTCTTCCGAGTTCCGCCAATGAGTCCGCCCGCATCGGCTGCACTGTTTCTCCTCGGTGTATGGGTGCTCGTGATGCTCGCAGTGCCGTGTGTCGCCGCGTACCACCAGTGGCGCTGGAAGAACGGTCTCACGAGCGATGGCTATCCGTTCCCGGAAAGCGAAAGCGTCCCGGCCGACGATTCGATGCCCGCAGACGACTAGTCGTCACCCGAGAACCGCGAGCGAGAGCACGAGCAACGCGGCGACGATCGCACCGGAAAGTGTCGCGAGGAAGTTCACGCCCTGGTTGCCGAGCAGTTTCCCCTCGAGCGTCGCCCCGAGAAGGCTGTCGACGGTCATTCCGACGAAGCCGGCCGCGAGGACGATACCGGCACCGACGACGTCGACCTCGGGGAACAGCCAGTAGGAGATGCCGGCGACGACCGCCGCACCCGCGATGCCGGCGATTTCGCCTTGCCAGGTGACGCCGCCGTCGGTGCCGGGTTCGACGGGTTCGAAGGTCGTGATCAGCCGCGGCGTCTCGAAGACGCTGCCGATCTCGCTCGAGAGCGTGTCGCTCATCGCGGTTGCGACGGAGCCGGCGAACGCGAACAGGAAGAGGTTCGGATCGGGATTGCCGGGCAGGAGCGTTGCAGAACTGGCGGCGTAGCCGAGGACGGCGACGAGTCCGACGGCGGCGTTGCCGAGGACGTTGCCCGTCCCGCGAGCGCCGTCGTTGTCCTCGGCGACGCCCAGATCCTCCTTTCGCTCGTAGCGGAACTTCGTCGCGAGACCGCCGATCGCGAAGAAGGAGATGAGGACGACGAACCAGCCGTAGCCGCCCAGAACGATCGTCAACAGTCCCAGGAGGACGCCGGTGAGCATCCCGGCGACCGAGGCCGTCTCGAGCGCGTAGGAGACGTACCCAAGCGCGATCGTCACTACGAGCGCGGCGGCGATTTCGACGGCGCCGAGTGCTGGCTCGAGTTCGGCCAGCAGCCACAGCAGGAGGCCGACCGAGATCATGACGATGGGGTCGTCGTAGAGCAAGAGGACGTCACGGAGCAGAGCAGCGAGCAGGGCGCCGCTGGCGGCGAGAAAGAGGATACTCGGCAGGGCGGTCTCGACGGCCTCGATCGATCCGGTGATCGCGAGCGTCCCGGACTGTCCGACGACTCCCGCCGCCGTCGCCGCGAGCGCGAACGCAGTGACGTGGGCGACGTCGTCGTCGGTCCACAGGCGGACAGCCTGTTCGACGAGGTTCCCGTAGCCGACCAGGAAGACGGTCCCGACGAAGACGGCAATCGACATCGACGTTCCGACCGCGAGCAAGCCGAGTGCGACCCCTGCGAGGACGAACGTGAGTAGCCCGTAGAGACGACCGTCCTCGTAGTCACCCGGATAGGCAAGCAGATCGAAGAGCGGCCCGTCGGTGATGGCGAACGTACCGAGTAGCAAGGCTGCAGCGAGCACCCCGGCGATTTCGGGCCCCAGCAGCGGGACGGCGAGCGAGAGCGTACAGAGTGCTGCAAAGACGCCGGCTCGCCGAACGGGTTCTGTCACGATTATCGGTCCCTTTCTGTCGGGTTTACTTGAAGGTTCCCGAACTCAAATCGATGGCGTTTTCGAACGATACGAGCAGTCTCTCGTAGTTTCTGTCCCTTTTCTGAGGGCAGGATTGTCGTCATCACGGACCGATTTCGGCGGACGAGACCGTCCGGTAGCGCAACCTGTATAGTACCTGCCCTGATAGCTGCCGGCGTGGGACTGTACGAACGCTATCTCGCCCTCCGGATCCGCCGTCACGAAGCCGGGCCGCCGGACCACGTCGCGCTCGTCATCACCGAACGCGACCTGCTCGAGCAGGGCGCCTACGACACGCTGACCGACTTCTTCGAGTGGGCTGTCGACTACGCGTCGCTCGTGACCGTCTACGTGAGCGTCCTCGACCTCGAGGCCGTCCCCGCCCTGCGTCGGGAACTCGAGACGATCGACGCGCCCCGCGAGGTCGCCGTTCGCGGGCCCGAGGATCGGACGCCGGCGGACGCACCGATCCAGATCGGAATCGGACTCGGCGGGAAACACGAGTTCACGAGCGCGGTCCGGACGCTCGCGGAGAGCGTCGAAGCAGGTGAACTTGCGCCCGAAGAGATCGACGACGAGGCAGTCGAGACGCATCTGGTCTTCCCCGCGGAGCCGGATCTGGTGATCAAGACCGGTGCGGAGCGCCTCTCGGATTTCATGATCTGGCAGTCGGTCTACTCGGAACTGTACTTCACCGACGTCAACTGGCGGGACTTCCGCAAGCGGGACTTCCTGCGGGCCGTGCGTGAGTACTGCAATCGGTCGCGGCGGTTCGGTCGGTGACGGAGACGCTCGAGGCCCCGATAACCGCCCGATAGAAGGCTCAAAAACGATTTTGACTCTCCGTCCGATCTAATATAGCTCTCGTCGAACGACCAGTATGGCAGTGATAGCCGCCTTCAAAGACGGTTGGACAGCCCTCCTCGAGAACCCGATCCTGCTCGCTGCCGGTTTCGTCTACGCAGTCGGCAGCCAGCTCGTGACGGTCGGCGAGCTAACGGGATCGTTGGCCGTCAGCGTCGTCGCGTCGGTCGCGTGGTTCCTGCTGTTCCCGTTCGTCCTCGGTGGACTCATCGGAGCCGCACTCGAGGCCGTTCGGGGAGCGGAGACGTCGTTCGGCCGGTTTCTCGGCACGGGAAGACAGTACTACCTTCGGCTGCTGCTCGCGACGGTGTTGTTCGCGGTGCTCGTCTTCGGGTTCGTCATCGTCACGATGATTCCGTCGTTCGTCGCCGGATTCGGCGTGGTCGGACTGGCGGGGATCGACGAGACCGCTGCGATCGGTGCCGGTATCCTCCTGTTCGTGGGATACGTGTTGCTCGTGGCGTTTTTCATCATGTTCATCCAGTTCTACGACGCTGCGATCGTCGTCGACGAGGAGTCGACGCTGGCTGCCTTTTCGCGAAGCGTCGGCTTGGTTCGCCGGAACCTATTGAGCGTGATCGGCTACTCGATCCTCTGGGCGGTGCTGTTGAATCTGCTGCTGGTCCCCGAGTACCTGCTGCAGGCGACGATAGACGAAGCGCCGTTCCTGCCCGCGATCGATCCGACCGTCGCCCAGTTGCTCCTGATCCCCGCGGGAATCGTCCTCGGAACGTTCGCCTTCGCGTACCTCTACACCGTCCACACGGCGTACTACGTTCGGATCGCACTCGGCGAAGACGACGGTGCTGACGGAACAGCCGGGGTGCAGACGCCCCCGGCCGACTGACTCAAAATTCGTTTTGAGTCACGGAAAGAACTACCCACCATCCCCGCAAAGCGTTAGCCCAGCGACAGTCGCTCGGCTCGAGCATCGACCGAGCGACCCCACAGACCCATGTCGAAACTACTCCCGACGCGAACCGACGCCACCGTCCAGCGAAGCGGCGATCCGGCAGTGTTGTGTATCGACGACGAGGAGACGCAAGCGGTCTTTAGCGCGCTCTCGTCGGAAACAGCGTACGAGGTCTTCCAGTTGCTAAACGAGGAGCCGGCGACGCCGACGGCGATCGCCGGCCGACTCGAGCTGTCGATCCAGAACGTCCAGTACCACCTCGAGAACCTTCAGGACGCGGGCCTGATCGAGGTCGCCGACACCTGTTACTCCGAGAAGGGCCGCGAGATGGATGTCTTCGTCGTCTCGACCGAGCCGACGCTCGTCTTCCTGGGGACCGACGACGATCGTGCCTCCCTCAGACGAGCGTTCAAGGCGTTCTCGTCGCTCGTCGGCCCGCCGGCGATCCTGCTCGCGATCGGTGAAACGCTCTCGCGACTGCTTGCCGGTGAATGAGCGACTCGTCGGACGCATCGCTGCCGTCTCCATCGGGTGCTCACGCCGGAACCCGGAGCGTTGAAGCCGTCACTTCCAGTACAGGTACTCGAATGGTCCCGGCGATCAAGGACCGCCGCGACGTCGACGGCTGTGCCTGCCTCCAGTGTCGGAGCGTGACGGCTGCGACGACCCGGCGAACGATCCTCGAGTCGGTGCTCTGGAGTGCCACCCTCCTCCGTTCGTACCCGTCTATTCTCGCGTTCGCGATACCGTTCGTCCTCACTCGCCGGCTCCTCGAGAGCAGCCTGCTCTCGCTATCTCCACTCGTCATCGGACTGTTCGAGGGTGCGATCACGTTCGGACTCTTCGTCTTTCTCCGGGCGTACGTCGGGGCGATCGTCGCGGGCGAGTTGACTGACGTTCAGGTCTCGGTAACCGATCGCGTCCGTCACGGTCTCGGACGGCTTCCCGCACTCTTCGGGCTGGCGCTCGTGGCCGTCGGCCTGTTCTTCGGTGTCTGGATGCTGGCGACGGTCGTCTCGATGATCGGAGTCGGCGCTGTCCTCGCTGCCCCGATCGAATTGTCGATGGTTCCACCTGCCGTCGGTTTCGGTGCGCTCGTGGTGTTTGTATCACTCCCGTTTCTGTATCTGATCTTCAAGATCTGGATCGCGATGGAAGCGTGTATCGTCGGGCAGTACGGCCCGCTCGAATCCGTTCGCGTGAGCTGGCGGATCACCGGAAACTACGGGCGAAAGCTCCTCGTCATCCTCGTCGGCCTCGTCGGGAGCGTCGGATTTCTCTATGCCGTCGCGTTCGTGCCCGACGTCGGTGGCGCGTCCACGCTCGGACCGGTCGTTAGCGCGGTTGCGACGAGTGTCGGCGAGATCACGTCCGTGGTCTGGTTCGGCGTCTACGGCCACCTCTACGTCCAAGGGATCGTCGGAGTCGACGGCTAACCTTCTCGAGCGACATCACAGGTGTCGGTCCGACGAGCGACGAGTATCACGCCGACAGCGACGGCCAGACCAGCCGCTCCGATCCCGAAACCAGGGGTTTCGTCGACCGACGGCTCGTTTCGAGCGGTGCCGGTTTCGTTCCCGTCAGTGGCCCGTTCGGTACCGGGTCCGGTATCGTCTTGATCGACGATCGACTCGCCCTCGGTTACGCTCCCGTTCCCATCGATCACTGCAGCCGGTGAATTGCCAGGATAGTGTGATTCGAACAGGGGCGGCTCTCGCTCGAGGTGGACGTGAATCTCCTCGTCGGTCGGGAGCGTCGTCCGGTCGCCGTCGGGGACCGTCAACGTCCGGTTCGTCCCGGGATCGAGGCGTTCCCTGTAGTGGAGGTCGTCGTCGGCGTCGGTTATCCGGACCGTTCCGCCGTGTGAGAGCGCCACGTCGAGCGTAAGATTCCGCGCCGGGGTGCCGTCGACGGTCGTCTCGCCGACGTCGATTACCTCGAGTTCGCCGGCAGGGTTCTCGACCGATCCGGCGTAGGTCTCGATGACCGTCCCGTCGTGACGTAGTTCGAGTTCGTAGCCGGTTCCGGGGTCGACGTCCGCGAGGTCGAATTCGAACCCGCCGTCCGGGGACGGACCGACCGTCGCGGTTCGGGCTTCGCCCTCGAGTTCGAGGCGAACGTCGACTCCCTCGTCCGCGGGGACGTTGACCTCGACGTCGCGTTGCATCGTCTCGGTCGGGAGCGGATCGCCGTCCGAGAGATGTCGTACTTCGGCTTTCGACTCGTAGAATCGCATCGGTTCGTCCATCGGATACGGTTCGTGTTCCGTCCCGTACGCGACGCCGAACGCCTCGCGGTCCCACACGTCCTGCTCGTCGGCGACCGGGAAACCGGGCTCGACGACGGCGTAGGTGACGGTTCCATCCCGGTAGATCGTCGTATTCTCGGGTCCGAGCGGAACCTCCGTCACCCCGGTCTCCGGCGTCGGGTTCGTCTGGTAGAGTCGGAGATCCGCGTCGGCGTCCTCGAGGGCGTCGAAGAACTCGTTCGTCCCCTCGGCACCGTTCGTCGATTCGGAGGCTGGCAACTGTTCGTCCTCGATCGCCACGACGAGCGTCTCGGTCCACACCATCGCGCTCGCGTTCTCGATCGATCCGTCGGCGATCAGGGACTCGATCTCGTCGGCGTTCTCGAGGTCGTCACTGGTGACGTCAACGGCTCTGTACGTCGTCACCGTCGCGTTCTCGTCGGTTGCGACGGCGACGGGGACCAGTCCAGCCGCCACGAGACCAAACACGATCGTCGCGGTGATCGCTGCGAAGAGGGCAACACGTCGCATACGACGCACCATTCTATCAATTCGATAAAACGATGCCGACTCCTCGACATCGATTGCTCACTCGATACCGGAAGAGGGACGAAGCGGACGAACACTCGGCTTTATCGGCAATTTTCGACTTTCAATCGGGTTTTCGAGACGGACTGTTAGAAAGGGTTTAAGAACATTGACTGTAAGATTCCAGCAGTGACCGAACCGTATCGGCGAACGCCGTCTCCTCTCGGATAGTTCTCCAAATCGATGTATCCATGATGTTCGACTCACTGTCAGGATTCCCGCTCGAGGACCCAATCTACGTATTTACGCTCGCGCTGGCTGCCTTTCTCGTCGGGCCGTTGCTCATCAAACGGCTCGGTCAGCCGGGAATCGTCGGAATCGTTCTCCTTGGGGTGTTGATCGGGCCTGACGGCACCGGGCTGGTCGCACACGGCGATGCGATCGAACTGCTCGGAACCGTCGGACTGGTCTACCTGCTGTTTACGGTCGGACTCGAACTCAATCTCCGTGGCTTCTTCCGTGCACCCGAAAACGCCGCCGTATTCGGGTTGACGAGTTTCTTCCTGCCGTTGACTGTGGGCGTATTCGTCTGTACGTCAGTCCTGGGATTCGACTTCTGGCCAGCACTCCTGCTCTCAGCGGTGTTCGCCTCGCACACGCTTCTGGCCTACCCAATCGTCAACCGCTACGACGTCACGCAAAACGACGCCGTCACGGCCGTCTTCGGCGGTATCCTGTTTACCGATACGCTCGCGCTGACACTGCTCGCGATCGTCCTCGGCGTCGCCGACGGCGGCGGACTCTCTCCACTCCTGATCGGCCAGGTGTTTAGCTCCCTCATACTCCTGTTCGCGACCGTCTGGCTCGTCGTCCCGCCGATCGCCCGGTGGTTCTTCTACAACCTTTCAGACGAGAGTTACTTCGAATTCCTCTTCGTACTCGTCTTCGTCTTCGCCAGTGCGAGTCTCGCCGAAATCCTCGGCATCGACGGAATCCTCGGCGCATTCGTCGCCGGCGTCGCGTTCAACCGCCTGATCCCACAGGGCAGTACGCTGATGAACCGCATCGAATTCGTCGGGAACGCATTTTTCATTCCCTTCTTCCTGTTGCACGTCGGAATGCTCGTCAACGTCGGCGTAATACTGGACGGTCCACAAACGCTCCAAATCGCGACAGTCATCATCGCAACGATGATCGGTACGAAGTTCGTCGCCGCCTGGACCGTCGGCGAACTTCTCGACTTCGATCGGACCGAACGCGGCGTCATGTTCGGCCTCTCGAGCGGACAGGCTGCTGCCGCGCTGGCGATCACGATCCTCGGCGTCGAGGCCGGCCTCTTCGGTGCGGCCGAACTCAATGCAGTCGTCCTAATGTTGCTCGTGACCGCGCTGGTCAGCCCGTGGATAACCGAACGATACAGCCGCCGGCTCGCAGTATCCGACGACGCCGATCCCGAACGCGAGGACGCGGTTGACCCTCGAATCTTGCTCCCGCTTCCACCAGACTCCGAAAACCGACGGGATCTCCTCGAGTTCGGGTTCTTGCTCCGAGACGAGTCGGGAACGAACCCGATTCACTTGCTCTCGGTCGTCCGGCCAAGCTGGAGCGGAGATACGGAGTCGAACGTCGAGGAAGTCGAAAGCCAGCTCCGGGATCTCGCCGAGTTCGCCTACGCGGCGGAAGCACCGCTCGAGATCGAAACGCGCGTCAACCACAACGTGGCCTCGGGGATTGCACGCGGCGCACTCGAGACGCGATCGGACCACGTCATCATGGGATGGAATCCGAGCAAGACTTTCGGCGAGAAGGTGTTCGGGAGTATCATCGATCAGGTACTCGACTGGACCACGCTTCCGGTCTCGGTCACGCACTTCGGTCACCCGGTGAACACGACCGGCCACCTGCGAGTGATCGTTCCGCGAAGTATCGATCACCACGACGGCTTCTACGAGGGGGTGTACAAGGTCAAGCGACTCGCGGACAAACTCGGCGTCCCGATCACGGTCTACGTCTTCGAAGAGCAGACCAACCGGTACCAGCAACTGTTCGATTTCGTCGAGATCGATGTCTCGGCCGAGTTCGAAACGGTCTCCGGCTGGGATGACCTCCAGTCCGAACTCAGAGACGTCACCGAGTCTAACGACCTCGTCGTGACGCTCTCGTCGCGGGTCGGTGGCGTCGGCTGGGACGACGAACTGGAAGCACTCCCGAATCGGCTCGTCGAACTGCCGTCGCGCTCGTTCGTCGTGTTCTACCTGCGGGAAGGTGAGCCCGACTACGACTCGCAGTTCCTCCGGATCGACTGACCGTCGAACGAGAACAACGTTTGATCAGTCCGCGACCGGCTCGCCGCCGTCGACGTCCTCGGCCATCGAAAGCTCCCCTTCGGCGGGGCGTTCCGAAGTCGGCAACGAGTCGCGAAAGCGGCCGACGATCGATCGAGCCTCCGGCAGTTCGGTATCGCCGAGTGCTCCCAGCAGGGCCAGCGCCCGCCGCGCTCGAGTGCGTCGCCAGGATTCCGCGCGGTGTTCGTACGTCCGAATACCCCTGAGGAAGTCGGTCTTCGAGAACTCGGGCCAGTAGGGAGTACAGAAGAAGACCGCAGCCTCGTTGCCGTTTGCGTGCCAGGGCAGGAAGTTCGAGGTGCGCTCGTCGCCGCCGGTCCGGATGATCAGGTCGACGTCTCGCACCGGCCGGTCGTACAGCCGCTGTTCGATCGTCTCGACCTCGATGTCGTCGGGCTCGAGGTCGCCAGACTCGACTTCGGCCGCGACGTCTCTGGTGGCCTCGAGCAGTCGCGAACGACCGCCGTACGCGAGTGCGATGTTGAGCACGAACTGGTCGTACTCGCGGGTCTGGCGTTCGGCGTAGTCGACGGCCTCCTGGACGCGTTCGGGGAGCATCTCCGTCTCGCCGATAGCCCGGATGCAGACCTCGTTGTCGTGGACGCGGTCGGCGTCGGCGAACTCCCGGAGTTTCTCACAGAGCAGGTCGAACAGCGCCTCGTTTTCCTCCTCGGGACGCTCGAAGTTCTCCGTCGAGAACGCGTACAGGGTCAGTTCCTCGACGCCGACGTCCTGACACCACTCGAGGACGCGTTCGGTCGTCTTCGCGCCCGCACGATGCCCGTCGGGGGCGTCCTCGCCCTGTTTGCGAGCGTACCGGCGGTTCCCGTCCTGAATCACTGCGACGTGTGTCGGCGCGCCGGCGATCTCTCTGGAGAGCAGGCGTTCGTAGACGTCGTCGACGCGCTGACGGACCCACCGCTTCATCGATCGGTTCAATGCTACCGACGACTATGTGTTTTGTGTGTTACTTTCCACCACTGTGACTCGTACCCACACCGTGGGCCGGTAGTAATACACCCGTCAAACGACCCGCATACGGCTCCGACGAACCGTGACGGCTATCAGTGGGCGGACCAACCGTTCGACAATGGCAGACGCGATCGACGACGACCTCTACCAGCGAACGAAGGCACTGCTCGAGCCGGGAGAGATCGATCTCAACGGTGCGATCGTCCACACCGACTACGACGGCAGTGAGGACGTCAAGATGATGCAGGCGACGATCGACGTCGGCGACGTCATCGCCGAACACTCGGGGTACGAGCCGACCGACTGCTACGTCTACTCGGGCAACGACGATCCCGACTTCTCTTCAAACCAGCACCAGGGGCTGACCCTCGACGACGAGGAGTTCGTCTGGGAGTGCCAGCAACTGTTGCGCGAAGGGAGTTTCGACGTCGTCATCTACTACCGGGCCAGCGCCGACCACGAGGCGATCCTCGAGGAGATCAGGGAACTGGGCTTCGACGTGACCGGCGTCGAGGGTGAGTGATTCCCGAGCGCCACTTCATCGATCTTCAGGTATGTACACTCTCTCGGACGACGACACGGGCGTGATGGCACATCCCACCAGCGACGGCTCGAGCGGTCGAACAGTTCCGGCGACGGACGTGACTCTCGAGTGCCGTACCGAACAGTTCCTTTCGGGTGCTGGCAAAACGCCGACGGGTCGTCGGATCGTAGGAGTGGCGGTGAATACGTGGGGCGGACCACGGCGGTCGAAAGCGGCTCTCGCTACCGTCACCAGTTCGTCGGAATTTTGGACAGCTTTACGTATCGAAGCTTCCAACACTCGGCAAGTGATCGAGGACGTGATCGCGGAAACCGTCGCTCTGA
This sequence comes from Natronobacterium texcoconense, assembly GCF_900104065.1. Lineage (NCBI taxonomy): Archaea > Methanobacteriati > Methanobacteriota > Halobacteria > Halobacteriales > Natrialbaceae > Natronobacterium > Natronobacterium texcoconense. The sequence goes on from NZ_FNLC01000002.1 coordinate 490,036, forward strand.
AGGGTGATCGCCCGTGACCAGCGCCGGCGTCGTCACCGCTGCGCGGGTCACCCACGAGAGCGGGAGCGTCGACGACCTCGCCGCCGCCAGTCCGGAGGACCAGCGGACGGCCGTCACCACGCTCTGCTCGCTTCCGGAGATCGAAGAAGCGTACGTCCTCTCTACCTGTAACCGCGTCGAGGCATACGTCGTCGCGACGGACGGCGCAGTCGGCCGGGCCGCCCTCGAAGAGTTCTTTACCGGCGTCGACGACGACGCTATCGTCGAATCCCGCCACGAGGAGAGCCTGCGTCACCTCCTGCGCGTCGCGACGGGCCTCGAGTCGGTCGTCCTCGGCGAGGACCAGATCATCGGCCAGGTTCGCGACGCCTACGAGGACGCCCGCAGCGCCGGTGGCATCGGCCCGATGCTCGAGGCCGCCGTCACGAAGGCGATCCACGTGGGCGAACGCGCCCGGACCGAGACCGAGATCAACGAGGGCGTCGTCTCGCTGGGCTCGGCCGCGACGAAACTCGCTGCCGGATCGATCGACCTCGAGGGAACCACTTCCCTCGTCGTCGGTGCCGGCGAGATGGGACGGCTCGCCGCCCGGAGCCTCACAGACGCCGACGTCGACGAACTCCTGATCGCGAACCGAACCGTCTCGCGCGCCGAGGAGCTAGCAGCGACCCTCGAGGCCGACACCGAAACCGTAGAGACGCGTGCGGTCCCTCTGGAATCCCTCGCGACGGTCGCAGGCGACGCCGATGTCGTCGTCACGGCGACCGGCAGCGCCGATCCCGTCCTCGAGCCCCGTCATCTCGAGGCCGACGGAACGGAACAGGTCGTCGTCGACCTCGGTCAGCCCCGCGACGTCGCGCCGGCAGCCGACTCGCTCGCGACCGTCACCGTCTACGACCTGGACGACCTCGAGTCGATCACCGAAGAGACCCGACGGCAACGCGCCGAGGCCGCCCGCGAGGTCGAGTCGATGGTCGACCACGAACTCGAACTGCTGCAGGACCAGTACAAGCGCGCCCGCGCCGACGAGGTCATCGCCGCGATGTACGAGTCCGCAAACCGGATCAAGGACCGAGAACTCGAGAAGGCGTTCTCGCGACTCGAGGGCGACGAGGACGGCGAACTCTCGGACGCCCAGCGTGAGGTCGTCGAGTCCATGGCCGACACCCTGGTGAGCCAGTTGCTCGCGCCGCCGACGCGAAGCCTTCGCGAGGCGGCCGCCGAGGACGACTGGGGGACGATCAACACGGCCCTGCAACTGTTCGATCCTCACTTCGGCGACGAGATCGGTGCGTTGCCGTTCGGCGAGGAGCAGCGTTCGGACGTCGCGCTCGAGGCGAGCGACGACTAACGGCCCGCGTTTCCTTCCCCGACTGCACCCTTAATTACGTGATTGCCGTCGTGTGCCCAACCATTATTTGAGTGGGTTCCGTTCGCACGGACATGGCTGACCTGCTTTCCGACGACGAGATCGAAGACCAACTACCCGAGGAGTGGCAACGCGAGGGCGACGAAATCGTCCGGAGCTACGAGTTCGACGACTACCTCCACGGGGTCAACTTCGCCCAGATGGTCGGCGAAATCGCCGAATCGCAGTTCCACCATCCCGAGATCGTCATCCGCTACAAGGAAGTCGAGATCCGGCTGACCTCCCACGAGGAAGGCGGCATCACCGACCAGGACGTCGAGATGGCCGAACTGATCGACTCCGAACGCGAGAGCCAGGACTGAACGGTCTCGGACAGCGACCATGGAAGCCCACTACGTGTTCCGCGTAACGGCCCGAATCGAGGGGACGACGCCGTCGGTATCGGTCGATCCGGCGACCGCCGAGACGACGGTCACCGTCTACCGCGAGGCACCGGAGCCCGGAACGGAGGGCTGGCTGTTCTTCCGGAACACCCTCTGGCGCGGCGAGGTGTCCGACCCCGAGTACGGACGACAACTCGCCGAAGAGTGGCTCGGCGACGGACTCGAGGTCAGGTCCGTCGCGTTCAGCGAACTCAGGACCGACGAGGCCTACTTCGCGGCGTTGAAAGACGCGATCGCCGACGATCTCGAGGCGTTCAAGGCGGCGAACGTCTCGGAAGTGCTCTCGAAGTACCTGGGCTCGAGTATTAGGGTTACCGACGGCTGAACGGATTGCGGTACTGACACCGACCGCCAGATTGGTCGGCAATCGGCAGTCATCGGCTACACCAGACGGTCTGAAACTCGAGCAGACGGGCGAGCAACCGGAACACATATATTTCAGACCGTCTTACAGTTGTGTCCCTATGGTTTCCGAGTACGACTTCTGGCTGCTCGATCTCGACGGGACCCTCGTCGACGTCGAGTGGTCCTACACCCGCGGCGTCTTCGATCGGGTGGGCGACCGGCTCGGATACGAGTTTAGCGATCGCGAAGCCGACATCCTCTGGAACGGACTGACCGGCTCTCGCGACTACCAGCTCAAAGAGTGGGGGCTCGATCCCGGCGAGTTCTGGGACGCCTTCCACGAAGAGGAAGATCCGTTCGTCCGTGCAGAACAGACCTATCTCCACGACGACGCCGAGTTCGTTGCCGACCTCGACGAACCGGTCGGGCTGGTCACCCACTGTCAGGAGTTTCTCTGCGAGCCGGTTCTCGACGAACTCGATATCCACGACTGGTTCGATGCCCGACTCTGCTGTACCGAACAGACTGGCTGGAAGCCCGACCCTGCGCCGGTCGAACACGTCATGAACGAACTCGGCGTCGGTCACAACGGACACCAGGGCGTTCTCGCAGGTGACGGTGCGTGCGACGTCGGCGCGGCCTGGAACGCCGGTATCGACGCGATTCACGTCGAACGGGTCGGTCACGAACGACGCGGCCAGTGTGTGCTCGGAGACTACCGCGTTCGCTCGTTCGACGAACTCGACTTGCCTCAGTAAGGTTTACGTCCGATTCGCAGGCTCGAGTTCGTCGTTTACTAGCGTCTCGTAGGCACGCCGGAACCGTTCGGACAGCGCCTGATGAGAGATCCCGAGTTCTTCCGCCAACTCCTCCATCGAAATCCGACGCGGGATCTCGAAGTAGCCGTACTCGAGTGCGGCCTCGAGTGCCTCCCGCTGCTCCGGCGTCAATCGCGTGTCGACTTCCGACTGGCCGTGAACGTCGGTAACGCGTCGGAGGTCGGCGTCGACCCCCTGTTCGACGAGCCGATCGTAGCCGTTACAGAGCGCGTCCCGGTCCGGAAACCGGGTCTTTATCTGCCACCACCCACTCGCTCCCCAGGCCTCGAGTAACGATCCGCCGTCGACGAGCAATCCGTCGTAGAGGCGGTCTATCCCCTTCCCGTCGGTAAAACGAACGTCGAACAACAGCCGGTCGTCGGTCTCGACCAGTAGTTCCGTCGAAACGACTGCGGGATCGGCGTCGAACGCCCCTTCGACTCGCTTGCGGTCCACGTCGGACACCCAGAGCGACGGCCGGCTTTTCGAGACGGACGACTCGAGTTCGAACGTAGCGTCCGGTACGTGTTCGAACGTCGTCTCGAGTGTCGTGTCGGCGGCCGAAAGCCGAAGTTCCGCGATCGTCGACATTACGACTCGTACACCACCCCAGACTAAAAATCGCTTTTCAGGCCACAGTGACCGTCAATACTGCTGAAACGACGTTCCGTCGTCCGCGAGAAGCGCCTCGAGTTCCCGGACGCTCGCTTTCTCCGTTCGGTCGGGATTCGCGAGTACGCGGACGCGCTGTTTGTCGATCGGGACGAACTCGAGGTCGAGACGGTCGGCCGTCTCTGCCAGTCCGAGACCGGCGTCGGCCTCGCCTGCGACGACCTTCCGGGCCGGGCTCTCGTGGGCTCGCAGCCCGAGGTCGAAGCCGTCGATCGCCTCGACGAGGTCGTGGCGGGCCGTTCCGCGCTCGTCGGCCAGGTCCGCGACGGCTTCACCGAGGCTCGTCCGCAGGCCCGAATCGGTCGTCCGGTTGACGAACCGGAGTTCGCGGTCGATCAGATCATCGAGTCCGTCGATTTCGTCCGGATTACCGGGTCGCACGATCAGCCCCCACTCCCGGCTCCACTGGCCGAGTTCCACGGCGTCTGGATCGGCCTCGCTGGACTGGTCCTCCTCGACAGTAGCCACCGTGAGATCTCCGGCCATCGGGCCGGCGACGACGGCGACGTCCGGAACTCCGTCGCGGAGTCGGCGCAACCCTGGCCGCGATCCCTCCGAGAGGTATCGGGGGTTCTCGAGGCGGTCGAGCAATCGATTCAGCGTCGGGTCGTCCTCGCCGACGCCGAGCAGCGACGGTGGTCGAACGTCCGGCGAGAACAGGGTCGCCGTCACGGACTCACCGGCCTCGAGGTAGTCGGTCTCGGGGCTCACCTCGACGACACCGTCTGCCTCTGCGAGGCTGGTCGTTGCGCCGCTGCCCTTGTCGACGGGGTAGATCAGCGTCTCGCCGTCGCCGTCTTCGACCAGTCCGACGGGCATCAGTCGCAGGCGACCCTCGCCGTACCGCTCCTGGGCGGCCATCCGCCCTTCGACGGTCGCAGACATCGGCTCCGACAGCCCCGCGGCTTCCCGGATCGCCGGCGCGACGAACGTTCGAAAGACCATCATCGCCGAGACCGGATACCCGGGCAGACCGACGTACGCCGAATCGCCGGCCGACGAGCGGCGATCGGAGCCGTCCAGTCGGCCGACGAGCATCGGTTTCCCGGGTTTGACGGCGACCCCGTGGAGCAGCAGTTCGCCCTGTTCCTCGATCACTCGGTAGATAACGTCGACCGCGCTGGCGCTGGTCGATCCCGACGAGAGCACGAGGTCACACTCCTCGGCAGCCTGCCTAAGAATGCGTTCCATCTCGTCTTGCTCGTCGCCGGCGTGGGGATAGAGAACGGGGTCGCCGCCCGCGTCCTCGACACCTGCAGCGATGGTGTAGCTGTTGACGTCGTATATCTCGCCACGATCACTGTCTACGTCCTCGCCCGGCCGAACGAGTTCGTCGCCGGTCGAGACGATGCCGACGGTCGGCCGTTTCCGGACGGGCACCTCGTCGATTCCGAGCGCCGACAGCAGTCCGATATCGCGGGGCGTCACCCGCGTTCCGGGCCCCAGTGCTCGCTCGCCTGCCGCGACGTCGGCACCCGCGAACATCACGTTGTCGCCCGGTGCGACGGACGTCCGGACCAGGACGTCCCCACCGTCCGTATCCGTTCGCTCGACCGGCACCATCGCGTCCGCACCCGACGGCATCACCGCACCCGTCGAAATTTCGGTGGCCTGCCCTTCCTCGAGTGCCACGTCCGGTTCCTCGCCGGCGTGTACCTCGCCGACGACGTCCAGTCGAGCGGGATCGGCCTCGTCAGCCCCGAACGTATCCCGTGCCCGGAGCGCATAACCGTCGAGACTTGCCCGATCGAACCCTGGTACGTCCAGTTCGGCGTCGAGTCGAGCAACCAGTACCCGGCCACGGGCGTTCTCGAGCGAGACCCGTTCGACGCCGCCCTCGAGCGACAGCGACGCGATTGCCTCCCGTGCCTCCTCGGGGGAGGCGAGGTCGCGAAACTCCTTGCGGTCCATGTCGGCCCTTCGACGGCGGCGCGTAAAAACGTCGGTCGAACGGAACGCCGTCAGGTCGCTAGCCCGATCCTCGCGTTGACCCACCCGTCCGTGACGACCTCGAGGTGGTACGTTCCACCGTCCTCGAGCGTCTCCTTGTGTTCCAGTTCGCCACGGTCGGTTTGCTCGTACATGATTCTGTTCTCGTCCTCGTCCAGGAGGTCCGCGTGAGCGAACGTTCCTCTCCTGAGAGCGAACTCGATGATGAGTTCGTATCCAGGCTCGGCCTCGAACGTATAGCTGCTACTGTCGGTGAGTGTGTCGTCGACGATTTCTATGTCTCCGGGGGCCCCACCCGTACACCCGGCCAGTGTCGTCACCGCTAGCGTACCCCCTACAGCTAACAGCCGTCGTCGCTTCATAGACTACCAGCCGCATTCAAGATAAATAATAGCTCTGGCAGATTGTATAGTGCCTGTCACAGGTCTGTTCTCCGATAATTCGATCGATCTCGTTTGCCCAGGACTGACGGGGCTAGAACCCGCCGTACGGCGGTAATACAGTACCAACTGCAACTATCTACACCTGATCGCACAGCTCTCGTTCGATCAGGTATGCAGTGACTTGTAGTGGCGACTGAAGTTGTTCTCTCGACGACCAACTAGCGAACTGTCTGTGGCGACGTACTGGCATGCTCAGCGTAACCAGAAGTAGTTGTTTTGACTCCCTATCTCCCGACATATCGTAAGTACGTAGTCGGTTTCAGTTACCTACTGACCCAAAGGTATTTCTCGGTCGCATTCGTCGTAGTATCTATGTCGATACAACGTCGTCGGTTCCTCGCTACCGTTGGGGCTGGCGGAACCATCGGTCTCGCTGGCTGTGCAGCACTCAGTCGCGACGGGGGCACCGATGGGAGCGACCCCGGCGTAAGCGGCGAAACGCTGACGCTGACGACGACGACGAGCACGTACGACACCGGCCTGCTCGACGAACTCAACGCTCCCTTCCAGGACCGGTACGGCGTCACCGTCGACGCCATCGAACAGGGAACCGGTGCTGCCCTCGAGACCGGACGGAACGGCGACTCGGACGTCGTGATGGTCCACGCCCGGTCGCTCGAGGACGAGTTCGTGGAAGAGGGGTACGGCGTCAATCGCCGCGATCTCATGTTCAACGACTTCGTCGTCGTCGGTGGATCGGACGACCCGGCGTCGGTCGCCGGAACCGACGACGTGACTGCCGCCGTAACTGCGATTGCGGAGTCGGAGTCGACGTTCGTCTCCCGTGGCGACAACTCGGGAACGTACGCGAAAGAACTCGAGATCTGGGACGAAGCGGGAGTCGGCGACGGCGACTTCGGCGAGTGGTACATGGAAGCCGGTCAGGGAATGGGTGAAGTCCTCGTCCAGGCCGACCAGCAGGGTGGATACACGCTCGCCGACCGCGGGACCTATCTCTCCATGCGAGACGAGATCGACCTCGAGATCCACGTCGACGGACCGATCGAGGGCGGGCCGGAACTACTCAGGAATCCGTACGGCATCGTCGCCGTCAACCCCGCCGTTCACGACAACGTGAACTACGACCTCGCGATGGCCTACATCGGCTACGTCACGAGCCTCGAAGGACAGGAGATAATCGAGAGCTACACCGTCGAGGGCGAACAGTTGTTCTTCCCCGAAGCGATCGCGGAGGAACCGAACTTCCGACAGTACGTCCCCGACGGGTGGGACGGCTCGAACGGTGACGAGTAACTCGAGGAAGAATGCCGTTCGAATTCACGCTCCTGCCGGTGGTGCTGGCCGAGTTCCCCTTCGAGTGGGAGTACGTCCGCAGTATCGTCTCCGTCTCACTGTACGTGAGTCTCGTGGCGGTCGCACTGAGTACGCTATTTAGCCTCCCAGTCGCCCTTCTCGTCGGATTCAAGGAGTTTCCGGGGAAAGGGCTGCTCACGGCGCTGATCAACACCGGAATGGGGTTTCCGAGCGTCGTCGTCGGGCTCGTCGTCCTGTTTGCGGTTTCGAACCAGGGGCCGCTGGGAGAGCTGAATCTCGTGTTCACGCGAGAAGCCATGATCCTATCCCAGTTCGTGCTCGCGACGCCAGTCATCATCGGCGTCAGTCTCGCCGCGGTCAGCAGCGTCGAACAGAACGTCCGCGACGCGGCGTTCGCGATGGGTGGCACCCGGACGGACGTCGCGCTGGTAACGATCAAGGAGGCTCGGTACGGAATCGCGACGGCGATCCTGGCCGGGTTCGGACGGGCGATCAGTGAGGTCGGCTCCGTCCTCATCGTCGGCGGCAACATCGTCGGTCCCGACGGCCAGTCGAAGACCCGGACGCTCACGACAGCGATCCAGCTCGAGGCCCGCCAGGGCCGGTTCGAAACCGCAATGTTGCTGGGAGCGGTCCTGGTCGTCCTCGTACTGCTCGTCAACGCCATCGTACTCCGGTACGGAAACGACGGAGGGCGATACCGATGACGCTCGAGGCGACAGCCATCCACTACGGCTACGACGACGAGACGGTTCTCGAAGAGGTGTCCCTGTCGGTGGATCGTGGCGAAGTGCTCGCGATCATCGGCCCCTCGGGGGTCGGAAAGTCGACACTGCTGCGGTTGCTCGCGCTGTTCGACGCCCCCGACCACGGCAGAATCGAGTACGACCGCAACGAGGTCTGGACAGCACCCGAACGGCAACGACTCGAGTACCGGCGGAAAATCGGCATGGTGTTCCAGGAGCCGAGTCTCTTCGACGCGAACGTGCGCCGCAACGTCACGTACGGCCTGCGCGTTCGACAGTCGTGGCACGACCGTCTCCGCCACGAAGTCGCGAGTCTCGTCGGCCAGACGAACGGAACCAGCGATGCTATCGACGCCCTCGAGACGGTCGGCATGGCCGAGCAAGCAGAACAGGACGCCTCGTCGCTTTCGGGCGGCGAAGCCCAGCGGGTCGCCTTTGCCCGTGCGCTCGCGTACGACCCCGACGTTCTCCTGCTCGACGAACCCACGTCCGACCTCGATCCACGGAACACGGCGGTCATCGAGGACGCCGTCCAGCAGGCCCGAAATCGCGGGATCGGCGTCGCAGTCGCGACCCACGACATGCATCAGGCCGAACGCATCGCGGATCGGGTGGCCGTCCTGCTCGGAACCGACGTCATCGAGGTCGGCGAGACGGAGCAGATGTTCGACGATCCGGCGGACGAACGGACGCGGAAGTTCATCGACGGAGAACTGATCTACTGATGGCCATCGAGAAAGGATACACCACGACGCTCTCGGTCGACGACGTCACGATCGACCGCCGCGACGTCGAGATGCTCGAGGCGATCGACGAACACGGTTCGATGCACGCTGCAGCCGACGCACTCGGCCGATCCTACGCACGGCTCCAGAATCGGATCGTCGAGATCGAAGACGCCGTCGGGACGATCACCGAGCGTCGACGTGGGGGCAGCGGCGGCGGCGGGACGGAACTCACCGAGACGGCACGCAAACTTCGCCGGCAGTTCGAGCGCCACGACGCCGAACTCGGCGGCGTTGCACGGGTCACCGAGTCCGTCGTCACCGGCACCGTCCAGAAGCGAACGGGCGAACTCGCGACCGTCGACACGCCGATCGGTCCGGTCGTGGCGCTGGTTCCCGCAGAGGCCACGATGGTCCAGGTAAGCGTTCGCTCCGACGCGGTCGTCCTGACCGATCCCATCGACACACCGGACCCCGACGGGACCAGTCTCCGGAACAGCTTCACTGGCACCGTCTCCGGGACCGAGTCCGGTGATGCGATCGTCAGGGTGACGGTTGCGCTCGAGGGCAACACCGACGAGGACGGCGACGGGGTCGAACTACAGGCGCTGGTCACGCAGGCCAGCGCGGATCGACTCTCCCTCGAGCCTGGCCGGGAGGTCGTCGCGTCGTTCAAGGCGACGGCTGCACGGGCGACCCGGATCGACGGCGACTCGTAGCGGATGGGAACGGTTACAAACTGGCCGCTGCTTATCGCGTGCATGTCGCGACTTCTCGAGACGGATCGGGAACGAATCGTCGCCCTGTTCGATCGCCACCTCGAGGCCGGCCTCCATCACGGTGCACAGCTCGCGGTTTTCGTCGACGGTGATCTCGTCGTCGACCACGCCGGCGGCGTGACGGGGCCAGACGGCGAACCGACGACGACGAACACTCGCTACGTTCTCTTCTCCTGTACGAAACCGTACGCGGCCGCGACGTTGCACAGCCTCGTCGACGAGGGAGCACTCGCGTACGACGACCGCGTCGTCGACCACTGGCCCGAGTTCGCCGACGAGGGCAGCGAGAAGGCAGAGATCACGGTCAGGCACGTCCTCAGTCACATGGCTGGCCTCCCACAATGTGGAATCGAGAGCCAGCCCGACGCGTGGACCGACTGGGAGACCGTCGTCGAGGCGCTCGAGGACGCAGAGCCAACCTACCCACCGGGCGAACGAGCGGCCTACCACTCGATCACGTTCGGCTGGCTGGTCGGCGAACTCGTCCGCCGGGTGTCCGGGGAACGGATCGAGGACGCCGCCGCCCGGCGCGTGTTCGAACCACTCGGAATGGACGAGACGGGAATCGGACTCCGGGACGACGAACCGGACGACGCCGCGACGCTCGTCGGATTCGAGTCGTTCGATCGCTGTCGGGACCCTGGGGAAGGACTCGGCGATCACCGGCTGGTCGCGGAGCCGTTCAACGAAGAGCGAGTTCGGCGAGCCGTCATCCCGGCGTCGAACGGGATCGGCACCGCTCGAGACATGGCCCGGTTCTACGCCTGTCTCGGAAACGGCGGCGAACTCGACGGCACTCGGATCCTCTCCGAGGAAGCAGTCGACGCGATGACGACGCTCGAGGCCGAGACCGACGCCGACGGCACCCTCTCGCGGCCGGCCAGGTTCGGCCTCGGCGTCTGGAAGGGCGGAACGACAGTGGATCCGTTCGGCTCCCTGACCCCCGACCACGTGTTCGGTCACGCCGGCCTCGGCAGCAGCGTCGGCTGGGCCGACCCCGAAGCCGACGTCGCGTTCGCCTACGTGACAAACGGCGTCCGGGACGGCTCGTACGAACACGTCGCTCGAGTGCGGGACCTCGCGAACGCGGTTCGACTCGCAGTGGCGTAGCTCGCAGACGCGGAAACCCGGTGAAACAGCCATACGCCTCGAGCGGATAGCGGGTGTATGGCCGATCTCCGGAGCGTCCTCGCGGCGTTGGCCGTCGTCGGCTGGACGGGAACTGCCGTCTCGCAACTTACCGTCCTGCGAACGACCGAGGAACGGGAACGGATCGAGTGGACCGAGCGACGGAATCAGTTCCTGTTGCTCTCGAGTCTCTCGACGAACGCGCTGGTCTTCGCGACAGCGTATCGATACGCGAAGGCGCTTCAGACGCGGAGAGCGTGAATCTCGCCAGTGTTTCTTTGTAGGATCCCGTCCTACGTCCGGTATGGCGATCGACCTTCAGGAGTTCGTGGCCGAGGAACTCTGGCTCCTGATCGGGATCGTGACGTTCGCGCTCATCAGTCTCGTGGGGATACTCGGTCTCGAGGCGGTCGCGGGGATACTCGCGATCGTCGGCTGGTTCTTTCTCGCGCCGATCTTCCTGTTCTGGGGCGAAGAGATCGCCGACTGGTGGTTCGAAGCGGAACCCACGACGACAGCCACGACCGATCGCTCGTCCGAAGACGACGCTATCGACGAACTCAAACGCCAGTACGCGGAGGGGCGGATCGACGACGAGGAGTTCGAACACCGCCTCGAGCGCCTCGTCGGTGTCGAAGAGGCACTCGAGGACGTATTTTCCGGCGGTCGGACGAGCGAATCGATGAACGAGGAACTGGAACGAGAGCGCGAGCGGTAATTGCTGCCGTCCGTATCAGGGATTGACTTCCCAGTTCTGGACGGCAACCGTCTCACCCTCGGGAATTCCCTCGCGGTCGTCGTCGACGACCACCCAGCCGTCCGCCAGCGCGACGCTCGAGAGTACGCCGGAGCCGCTGGCTCGAGTCGGGGTCGCCCCGAACGCGGGTTCGTCCTCCTCGGCGTCGCGCTCCTCGAGTTGCACTCGCGCGAACGTTCGCGTCCCGGGTTCGCTGGGGATCTTGCGCTCGAGGACCGCCTGCGTGGTCGGATGGGGTTCGGGGGTGGTCCCCTCGAGCCAGCGCAGCGTCGGTCGGAGGAACTGGACGGCGTTGACGATGCAGGCGACGGGATAGCCGGGGAGCGCGAGGACGGGGGTGTCCTCGACGATGCCGAGACAGACGGGATGGCCGGGTTTGAGGCCGACGCCGTGGACGAGCACCTCACCCAGGTCGTCGATGACCTCCGGCAGGAGGTCGCGTTCGCCGACCGAAGAGCCGCCGGTGGTGACGACGACGTCTTTCGTCAAGTCGCGCTGGATCGCCACCCGCAGCGACTCGGGGTCGTCGGTGACGATGTCCCGGTAGGTCGCCCGGCCACCCCAGCGTTCGACCAGTCTCGAGACGGTGAGGCCGTTGGTCTCGATCACTTCCCCAGGGCCGGGATCGCCATCGACGAGTTCCTCGCCCGTGGGGACGACACCGACGGTCGGTCGCTTCGCGACGTCGACGCGAGCGTATCCCGCCGAGCGAAGGAGGCCCAGATCCGACGGCCGGAGCCGATGGCCCGCGTCGTAGAGCTGTTGGCCTTCATCGACGTCTTCACCGATCGGTGCGACGTTTTCGCCCTCGGCGACGGCGTCCTCGACCTCGAGTTCGCCGGTCGCCTCGACTCGGTCGACGCGTTCGATCATCACGACGGCGTTCGCGCCGTCTGGAAGTGCGCTGCCGGTGTGGACGCGGGCCGCTGCCCCCGGATCGACGGTCGTCCCCTCGTCTTCGGCGCTGCCGGCCGTCCGAAGCACCTCGGGCGACCGTTCGCTGGCTCCGAAGGTGTCCTCGGCGCGCACGGCGTAGCCGTCCATCGCGGCCCGCCGGTAGTGGGGGACGTTCCGTGCCGACTCGAGGGGCGCGGCCAGAACGCGTCCGTCCGCGCGCTCGACCTCGAGAGTCTCGGTCCCGGTGGCAGGGGTCCCGTCGCCCGCTCGCTCGACGGCGTCCCGGAGCACCTGCCGCGCCTCGTCGACCGGCGTCCGGACCTTGAATCCGGCCTCCGTGCGCTCGCTATCGGTTCCTTTCATACCCTGAATCGGGGCGTCCGAGGGCAAAAGCGTAGGGGACCCGGTGGCAGAACTCGTTCTCGTGAATCGGTCGCTACCGCGGCCTTTTTCGTATCGGCGTTCGAACCAGTAGCTATGTCAGCGCTCCGCGACGCGTTGCGGGATCTCTCCGGTGACGTCTTCTTCGACCTGCTCGAGAGCGACGAGGCCTACCTGCTCGTCGTCGACGTGCCGGGGGTTACCGCCGACTCGATCGACCTCACCATCGAGGACGGCACGCTCTACGTCGACGCCCAGCGAGAGAAGGACCTCCCGGGCGACTACCAGTATCTCGAGGAGAACCGGTCGCTCCTTTTCGACGTCTCGCTGCCGGTTCCCGACGACGCAATCGCCGCCGACGCGTCGACGTCGGTCGATCGTGGCGTCCTCGAGTTGACGCTCCCCAAGCAGGCCCCCGACGGAAAGACGACGATCGAAGTGGTCGACGACGAGGACCGCGACACTCACGACCTACCCGAAAGCGAGGAGACGATCGACGACGAACCGAGGTGACCGAGACTGCCCGCCTTCCGTGCGTACAAACGGTTCGTCCTCGTCGCCTGGCAGTTTCTCCCCCTGTTGCTCGCGTACGCCCGTGACCGTCGTCGGTTCCTCCTGTTCGGGCGTCGAAGACGGGTCGATCCCGAGACACACCGTTATCGTGCCGAAGTCCTGCTCGAGTCGCTGCTCACGCTCGGGCCGACGTTCATCAAACTCGGACAGTTACTGTCGACTCGACCGGACGTGTTGCCCCCGGCGTACATCGACGTGCTCTCGTCGCTGCAGGACGACGTCCCGCCGGCCGACTGGGAAGAAGCGAAGGTGGTGCTCGAAGAAGAACTCGGCTCCGTCGACGATCGGTTCGTCTCGTTCGATACCGATCCGATAAGCGGCGCGAGTCTCGGGCAGGTGTATCGTGCCCGGATCGACGGCGACGGTGACGACGACGGAACGCAGGACGTCGCAGTGAAGGTCCGCCGACCCGGTGTCGAGGAACTCGTCGAGGCCGACCTGCGGGTCATCCACTGGTCGCTACCGATCCTGCTGTACTTCGTCGACGACGCCCGGGCGTTCTCGCTCGAGAACCTCGCCGACGAGTTCTCGAAGACGATCCGCGAGGAGATGGATTACGAGCGCGAGGCGAAGATGCTCCGGGAGATCCAGGCCAACGTCGGTACCGACGACCGTTACGTCGTCCCGGACGTGGTCGACGGCTACTCGAACTCTCGCGTGCTCACGATGGAGTACGTCGGTGGAACGAAGATCAACGACGTCGAGGAACTCGATCGACGCGATATCGACCGCAGCAAGATCGCCGAGGACCTCCAGTGGGCGTATATGCAGATGATCATCGACGACGGCGTCTTCCACGCCGATCCACACCCCGGGAACCTGGCCGTAACCGACGACGGGCGAATCGTCTTCTACGACTTCGGGATGTCCGGCCGGGTCGACGAGTTCGTCCAGGAGAAGATCGTCGACTTCTACATCGCGGTCGCGAACCAAGACATCGACGCGATCCTCGACGCGCTGATCGAAATCGGGACGCTCTCGCCGGAGGCCGACCGCGCGGTGATGGCCGAGGTGATGGAACTGGCCATCCAGGACGCTCGCGGCGAGGACATCGAGCAGTACCGCGTCCAGCAGATCATCGGCCAGGTCGAGGACTCGATCTACGAGTTCCCGCTGCGACTGCCCAAGAACCTCGCGCTCGTCCTCCGGGTCGCGACCGTCGTCGAGGGCGTCTGTGTGACGCTGGATTCGAACTACGACTTCATCGCAACGGCGACCGACTACCTCGTCGAACAGGGGTATCGCGAGGAGTCGATTCGCCAGTACGTAAGCGAGTCGGGAGAGCAGATCCGTCGCTCCGCCGAATCGCTGACCCGAATCACCCCCAAGACCGAACGCGCCCTCGACCGACTCGACCGGGACGACCTCTACGTCCGCATCGGCGTCGAGGACTCGAAGAGCGTCTTCGAGAACCTCGCGAAGCGACTGATCTACGGCATGTTGCTCACGATGTCGCTGTTCTCGATGGGCGTACTCTACGCGCTGGAAGCACCGGAGGCGTCGCTCGTCGCCGCGGCGTTCTCGGTCGTCGTGGCGATTCAGCTCTATCGGTCGTTCCGCCAGTCGCGATCGATCCGCGCGCGCCCGCAGTTCACGCGCCAGAGTCTCCGCCAGCGCCGCGGAGAGGAGTGACACGTCCGGGCCAACGCTCTTTTCGCTGGCCGATGACGGCTGCGTATGAGCTACGAGCGACTCGCCGACCTCCCGCTGACAGTCGATAGCGTCTCGACGGAGCAACTCGAGCGAGAGACCTCGAGCGACTTCGTTCGCGTGACGACGACGGTGATGCTCGCCGGACAGAACGGCGACGGGCAGCACGTATCGGGCCTCGGCGAGGACGTCACCTACGAGGCCGATGAACACGACCGACTCGCCGAGACGGGGCTGCCCGAACTGGCCGGCGAGTACACCCTCGAGTCGTTTTCCGAAACGGTCGCCGATCTGGACCTCTTCCCCGCGAGAGCACCCGATCGCGAGGAGTTTCGAAACTATCGGCGCTGGGCTCTCGAGAGCGCGGCGCTGGACCTCGCCTGCCGGCAGGCCGAAACGGATCTCGCGAGTCGGCTCGATCGCTCCCTCGAGCCGGTAACTTTCGTCGCGAGTACCCGACTCGGCGATCCACCGACGACCGACCGCCTCGAGCGACTGCGCGAACGCGTCCCCGACCTCGAGTTCAAACTCGATCCGACGCCGGAGTGGGACCGCGAACTCGTCGAGGCCATGGACGACGCCGTCGGCGCGGAGAACGTCCGAATCCTCGACCTGAAGGGGCAGTACGAGGGGACCGACGTCGACGTCCCCGCCGATCCGGAGCTGTACGCGCTCGTGCTCGAGGGGTTCCCCGAGGCCGTCGTCGAGGACCCCGCGCTGACCGAGGAGACGCGACCGCTGTTCGACGACCCCGACGTCCGCGAGCGAGTGTCGTGGGACGCGCCGATCCACGGCCGCGAGGACGTCGAGGACCTCCCGTGGGAACCCGGCTGGCTGAACGTCAAACCCTCGCGCTTTGGCTCGCTCGAGTCGCTACTCGAGACGATCGAGTACTGCGAGGAGCGCGATATCCGGCTGTACGGCGGCGGCCAGTTCGAACTCGGCGTCGGCCGCGGCCAGCTCCAGACGCTCGCCGCGCTGTTCTATCCCGACGCGCCGAACGACGTCGCGCCCGGCCCCTACAACGATCCCGAGGTCGGCGAGACGTTGCCGGCGAGTCCACTCGAGCCACCGGCAGAACTGGACGGATTCCGCTGGCCGTCGGCGTAGTTAGGCTGCTTGACGTCAGCCCGGGTCGGGACTGTTTTCGTCCCCGCGACGCTATCGCTGCCCATGCAGATCGAACCCTTCGGCCTCGAGCGGTGGTTCGCCGAGTACGAACACGATGCCGACATCATGCTGGCGGAAAGCGGCGTTCGGAGTCTCTCTGCGGATCGGTTCGACACCGATCCCGGGAAACTGGGATACGTAATCCCGACCGACGGCGGCCTCGATATCCGGGCGCGGATTGGCGAGCGATACGACCGAACGGCCGAGGAAGTCGTCTGTACTACCGGCACGCAAGAGGCGAACTTCCTCGCGTTCCTGTCCGTTCTCGGGAGTGATTCGCCGCCCGGCCTCGAGTCCTCATCCTCGAGCGGTGACGCCCACGCCGTCGTCGTCACGCCGACCTACCAGTCGCTCCACGCGGTTCCCGACGCCTTCGGCGAGGTGACGCGGGTGCCGCTCGAGCCGACGAACTGGGAACTGGACCCCGACGCCGTCGCCGACGCGATTCGCCCGGAGACGCGCCTGATCGTGCTGAACAACCCGAACAACCCGACCGGGCGGTACCACCCGCTCGAGACGGTCGAGACGCTGTACGATCTCGCCGCAGACAACGACGCCTATCTGCTCTGTGACGAGGTGTACCGACTGCTCGCGGAGGATCCGCTGCCGCCGGTCGCCAGCATGGGCCCACACGGGCTCTCGACGGCCAGCCTCTCGAAAGCCTACGGCCTCGCAGGACTGCGATTCGGCTGGCTCGCCGGCGATCGGGCAGTCGTCGAGACGGCCTGCCAGTGGAAGGACTACACGACCATCTCGCCCGGGATTTTCAGCCAGCACGTCGCACAGCAGGCGCTCGAGGAGAGCGAATCGATCCTCGAGGAGAACCGCGACCACGTCGAACGAAACCACGAGATCACGCAGGCGTTCCTCGAGCGCCACGGCCTCGAGTGGTACGACCCCGTCGGCGTCAACGGCTTCGTGACGGTACCGGACGGCTTCGAGAACGGGAAAGCGTTCTGTCGGACCGTCCTCGAGGAAGCGAGCGTCGTCCTCGCGCCCGGGGAGTTCTTCGGTCATCCGGACAGGTTCCGGATCGGGTTCGGGTTACCGACCGACGAACTCGAGGACGGGTTAGCGCGGATCGAGCGCGTGCTCGAGGGCTGAAATCGTCAGCGAAGACAGCGACCGAACAGTTCCGTCTCGCAGTCAGTAATTCCGTACAGTGTGGAGCCGTCGTTCACGTAGAGCCAGCCGTCGCCGACTGCGACGGAGGTCCGCACTCGTTGTCCCGTATCGTATCGCGTCCGAACGTCCCCGGTCTCCCGGTCGATGACCACCAGATCGGCTCCACCGACGTAGATCCGATCGCCGACGACGGCAGGCGTTCCGGTGCGGACGACGACACCCTCGTCCTCGCCGATAGCGTCGTCGTCGATCTCCCTCGAGATCAGTTGTCGACCCGTGTTTTCCCAGCGATGCTCGCCCGTTGCAGTGTCTCTCGCCAGTAGTCGACCGTCAGCATCGTAGTAGACGGTATCCTCGGTCGCCGCCAGATGCCGCGGAGCACCACCGTCGTACCGGTCCTCGACCTGCCACCGGATCTCGCCGGTGTCCGCCTCGAGTGCCGTCGCACCGTACTCGTCGTTACCGTCCCAGGTCGTCACGAACACCGCGTCGTCCGCGACCGTCGGCGTGCTGTCGACGTCCAGCGGGACGCTCCACAGTTCCGTCCCGTCCGCCGTCGAGAGAGCCTTGACCCCCTCGCGGAGTTCCGTGAGATAGACGACGCCGTCCGCTATCGCGGGCGAGAAGACGATCCGCCCGTCCCAGTCGTCGAACTCGTAACGCCAGCGTTCGGTCCCGTCCTCGAGGTCGATCGCGTAGAATACCGGCTCCTGTTCGTCGGGGCCGAGCTGTCGGTAGTGGCCGGTGTAGACGGTATCGTCGCCGATGGCAGGTGCGATCGGCCAGTGGGTGGACTGTCCGTCGCTGACGTTGTCGAAGCACCAGCGTTCGGTTCCGTCGATTCCGACGGCACAGAGCCCGTTTGCGGTCTGAACGAGGATCGTCTCGCCCGCCAGGACGAGCGAGTCGGCGTGGTGATACGTATCGCCGCCCACGCGGGTAGTCGTCGCCGCAGCAGTCCACTGACTGTCGCCCGTCGCCGCGTCGAACGCCTCGATCGTGACCGTTCGGTCGACTTCCGGACCGGTCCGTGGTCCGTCGGTGTAGGCGACGTAGACTGTCCCGTCCTCGAGTAGCGGTGACGTTCTCGGGGGGCTGAATCCTGCAATCGACCGTTCCCACTCGACTGTCAGCGGGCCTCGAGGACCGGACCGATCGTCGTCGACGACTCCTGTCTGGGTGCTGTCGTATCCTGGGTGTGGCCACGATCCACGGACCGTCGGGTCGTCGCGTGACCCGACACAGCCTGCGAGAGTCAGCGTGCCGCAGGCTGCGAGGAGGGCGCGTCTGGAGGGCATCGCTCGTAGCGATTCGTCGGTCAGCTATAAGTTTTCATACTCCGACGGGTTTCCGTCAGCCGGCTACCGCAGACATCGGTCAAACAGTTCGGTCCGACACTCGACCAGCGCCTCGAGTGTGCCCTCCTCGAGCGAGGCGATAACCACGTCGTCCGCTATCGCGGGCGACGCCCTCGTCCAGACGTCGCCGACTCGCTCCCGCAACTCGCCGGCTTCCCGGTCGACGGCGAACAGCGAGGTTCCAGTAACGTAGAGCGTATCTCCGGCGACAGTCGGCACACCCCTGTAGACGTGGTCCTCGTCCGAAGAGTCACTTCCATCGATCGTCCAGATCGAATCGCCCGTGGCCGCGTCTCGAGCGACGAGTCGGTCCATCGCGGCGTAGTAAACGGTCCCGTCGGCGACGGCGGTACCGCTGGGGACGACGGCGTCGTCGTCCATTCGCGTCCACCGTCGTTCCCCCGTTTCGGCAGAGAGGGCGGCGACGCCGCTTTCGTCGGCGGCGGTTCCGACAAATACGCTCCCGTCTGCGACCGTCGGAGCACTGTAGACGGGAAGGCGCTCGCGCCACAGTTCCGTCCCGTCAGCGGCGTCGATCGCCTCGACTCCGCCGCCACCTATCGCGGCGTAGACGACGCCGTCGTCGACTGCCGGCGGGTAGACGAGGTATTCGTCCCAGTCGCCGATCTCGTAACGCCAGCGCAGCTCGCCGTCCTCGAGGTCGATCGCGTAGAACTCCGGTTCGCTTTGCTCTCGTCCGTGACGATGAAAGCCAGTGTAGACGACCCCGTCGCCGACACCTGGCTGTGCGGCAACGGAACCGAGTTGGCCGTCTCCGACGTTGTCGAACCGCCAACGCTCGGTTCCAGCGTCCTCGGTGTCGCCTCTCTCGAGAGCCACCAGTCCGTTTGCGGTCTGGAGCAACACAGCGTCGTCGGCGATCGCGAGCGAATCGGTGTGACTGTGCGTTTCCTGCATCTGCGCGGTCGTGGTCGTGACCGTCGTCGTCCACTGGCGTGCTCCCGTCTCGGCGTCGACCGCATCGAGGACGGCGGCCTGTTCGCCGTCGGCTCGCTGTTCGGTGTACGCGAGAAAGACAGTGCCGTCGACCATCACTGGCGAACAATCCGGGCTGCCGTAGCCCGCGTTCGCGTCGTACGTCCACGCAGTCGTCAGCGGTGAATCGGGGCCGTCGGTCCGCGTCGCGGTTCGAGCGTCATCGCGGCCGCGCTGGGACCAGGTGGCGTCGTCCGACGGGTCGGTGTATCGCGTCGAACAACCGGCGAGGACCGCACTGCCACAGGCCGCAAGGAGCGTGCGTCTGGAGGGCATCGATAGAAGCGACGTTCGAACACTCGCCTGATAAGTTTTGTCGGTCACTCGACGAATCGGCCCGATCGTCCGATCAACACTCCTTCCAGAGCGTCCCGACCTCGTCGTCGCGTTCGTCCACCTGTTCGACGTCCTTCCGGAGGTCGAACGCGCGATACGTCTCCTCCTCGAGCAACCGATCTGCAAACGCCGCGGGAATCGTCACGCGTCGACACTCGCCCTCCACGAGCAGGCCGTCCGGACCGAACGAGAACTCGAGGTCGTACCGTGTGACGTCGCGACCGTCGAGTTCCGGGTGGATCGCCTCGAGGACGTCCGCGACGTAGTCGAAGACGAGTTTCATCCCCGGCGTGTCGGCCGTCTCGAGGTCGATCCGGACGACGGGAACGAGTTGGTCGCCGTCGCGAGTGTCGATCCGTCGAACCCGCGGCGACCGCTCGAGGTGCGTCCCTCGGCCCGCAGGGAGTTCGCCCGCGAGCCTCGACTCGAGAGTGGCGGCGAGTTCGGATTCGCGTCGAAATCGCCGGCGGTACGCTACCGTTCCGACGAGACCCGCCACGAGCAACACAGCGAGCACAACGATCTCGAGTCGGCCGTCTAGCATCGCTCGAGCAGTCGTTCGTGTCGCGTCCGGGAGACGATTTCGCTTTCCGCGTTTGCGTCGAGTGACCTGTTACCGCGCCGAATACTGCCGGAAGATATTCCAAACGGTTTATGCCCGTCGGTTGATTACCCCGGGACATGGCGAAACAGCAAAACGAAGTTCGCGACCTCCAGGAAGGTAGCTACGTGATGATCGACGATGCGCCGTGTAAGATCAACTCTTACTCGACGGCAAAACCCGGTAAACACGGCAGCGCCAAGGCTCGCATCGAGGCCGAAGGCGTCTTCGACGGGAAGAAGCGCTCGCTCTCCCAGCCAGTCGACGCGAAGATCTGGGTCCCGATCATCGAGCGCAAACAGGGTCAGGTCGTCTCCGTCGACGGCTCGGACATGCAGGTCATGGACCTAGAGACCTACGAGACCCTCACGATGCGCGTCCCCGAGGACGCCGACCCATCGCCCGACGAGAACATCGAATACCTCGAGATGGAAGACCAGCGAAAGATCGTCTAATGTTTCCCGGGGCGACTGACGAACGCGGGGGGAGCGACGCGGGAGACGATACCCGTGACGGAGCGAACTTCGTGGTCGTCGGTGCGCCTCTGGACGCGACGACGACCTTTCAGCCGGGGACCCGATTCGGCCCCCGGCGCATCCGGACGTTTGCGGAGACGTTCGACGATTACGACCGGCGGACCGACCAGTACTTTTCCGAACTCGGCGTCGTCGACCGTGGCGACGTTCGTGCCTGGGACGACATTCCCGAGTACCTCGAGTGGCTCGAAGGAACCCTGCGAGATGCCGTCTGGGACGAGGCCGTCCCCCTGCTGCTCGGAGGCGAACACACAGTCTCGCTCGCCGGCGCACGCGCCGTCGAACCCGAGGTGTTCGTCTGTCTGGACGCCCACCTCGACCTGCGCGACACCTACGACGGCAACGACCTCTCCCACGCCTGCGTTACCCGACGTATCCTCGAACTCGAGGGCGTCGAGGAGGCGATAATTCTCGGTGCCAGAACCGGCAGCGAGGAGGAGTGGGAGCGAGCCGAAGCGGACGACGTCACCGTCGTTCCCCCCGAGGAGGTCGCCGACTTCTCGTTCGGCGACCGACTCGAGGGCCGCGAGGTCTACCTGAGCGTCGACATCGACGGCGCCGATCCCGCCTACGCGCCGGGAACGGGAACGATGGAGCCGTTCGGCCTCGAGCCCCGCGAGATGCGCGACGTCGTTCGCGAGGTCGCACCGCAGGCAAACGGGTTCGACGTCGTCGAAGTCAACGATCGCGACGACGGACAGGCGGCGTCGCTCGCTGGCAAGTTGACCCGGGAGTTCGTGTTCTCGAGTGTGGCCCGGGACGAGAACTGACGCGCTCTCGTTTTCGTGTTCGGTTTCGTGTGTTCACTGCTCCAGAAGCGACTCGAACACCTTCCCCTGGGCCTTCCGGAGGTGCTGATGGAACGTCGGCGACGCGATTTCGAGCGAGTCGGCGACCTCTTCGCCGGTCGCGTTCCGCGGCCACTCGAACAGTCCAGCGTGGTAGGCGGCCTCGAGTGTCGCCCGCTGTCGGTCGGTGAGGTCGGACGTCAGTACCTGGTGTACGCGGTCGTCGACGTTTTCCCGCGTGATCTGACGTCGCATCACCATCTCGGCTGCGGGATACGTCGACTGAACGGTGTCGATGACTCGCCTGACGTTTACCGTCGGCGAGAGATGGAGCGTCATCCGGTAGTCGCCGTCCTCGAAGACGGCGCGGTCGACGGTGCCGCCGATCGATGCGATCGTCGACAGCACCGGCGGTTTGGAGAGTCGGACCTCGAACGTCACCTCTCGTCCTTCAGTCCGGAACGTGACGTCAGTCCAGTGCGGGATCGTCTCGACGAGCCGTTCGACGGTGTCGACGTCGTTCGGACCCGCAGTGCCGTAGACGAGGTACGTTTCGTCCTCGAGCGCGACCGTGTGATCGAGCGTGATGTGGACGTCGGTTGGGTCGCCGACGTCGATCCCGAGGTCGTCGAACGTATCGTGAATGCGAAACTCGAGTTCGACGATCTCGTCGCTCATCAGCGCCTGTTTGCGCTCGGTGGCGACGATCGCGTGGCCGACGATCTCTCCTAGCTGGCTAATCACCGTTCCTTCTCCGCCTTCGAACGCGTGTGGGCGGTCGGCGTAGACGTTCAATACGCCGTAGACGGTCCCGCCGTTGACGATCGGGATCGCTGCCGACGAACGAAAGCCGTAGGTTTCGGCTACCTCCCGCCAGGGCTCGTATCTGGGATCGTTCCAGATGTCGTGAGTCGTCTGGATTTCTCCGGTCCGAAGTGCTCTTCCCGTCGGTCCCCCGCTGTGCTCGTCGTCCGGATCGACCGAGATGGTGGCGTCGTCGAGGTACCCCTCGACGCCGGCTTCGGTTCGCAGGGTTACCGTCTGCGAAGCGGAGTCGACATCGCCGATCCAGGCGAACTCGTAGGATTCGGCCTCGGCGAGGCGTTCACAGACGATCCGCTCGATCTCGTCGCGAGTGGATCGGTCGATGATCGCGTCCGTGACGTCACGAACGATGTCGTTGAGGTTGTTGAGTGCGGCCAACTGTTCGCGCTGTCGATCGATCCGACGTTCACGCCCGACGCGGTCGTAGGCTGCGACCGCGTTCGTCGCCAGCAGTTCGATCAGATATCGGGCCTCGTCGTCGAACGACCCTCGTTCGCGCGACCCAGCGACGAGAACGCCGTGTGCTTCCATCGGAACGAACAGCCCCGCTCGCATTTCGGTCTCCGCTGGATCTGCCTGCATTCGCGGTGATTCGAGGACGTCGTCGTAGAGTTGGGTTTCGCCTGCCTCGAAGACGTGACCGGTAATGCTCTCCTCACTCAACGAAACGACTGGAAACTCGGTACGCATGAAATTCGCATCGACCGATCGCGGGCCGGGAACCAGTCGATCCTGCTCGTCGTCGTAGTGATAGACGATCACACCGGAGAGATCGAGAACGGTCGTCGTTTTACTGACGACTGCCTCCCCGACTGCTTCGGCCGTCGTTGCATCGAGCAGTGCTCGAGAGAACCCGTGGAGATCCTCGAAGGTGATCGGCAGTTCGTCGTGGCGATTCCTGCTGTTCCGTATCGACTCTCGAGGTTGCCACCATACCCTGGCGCTCGCGCCGACTTTCTTGGTCTCGAGTTCGCCGTGATCGACGAGTCGCTCGAGTCGTTCGTACGTACTTCGGCGGCCGAGTTCGAGACGATCCGCTACTTCGGTGGTCGTCAGTGGTGTCCCGGTGTCGCCGAAGTACGAGAGCGTCTCGTGAAGCGTTTCGGTCAGCGATCCCCCACTCATACTCCCATCACGATCGCCAGTCGTATCAACCCTCCGCCGGCGGTACTCCACTATCTAGTCCGTAAGAGCGGTATATGCGCCACTTTCCGAACAAGATCTCTGATCAGGCCGATACCGTTGCTAGCCATCTACCTAATTTGTTTTACTATGAGTTTAGGGGGAAACGGGACCTCTCGTAGGTACGAACAGCGGACACAGGAACCCCCTCATGCCACGATCTATGCACGACAGCACCGACGAAACGATCCGAAAACAGAACACCTTGTCCGAAGAAGAGTACCACCGG
Source organism: Natronobacterium texcoconense (assembly GCF_900104065.1). Classification (NCBI taxonomy): domain Archaea; kingdom Methanobacteriati; phylum Methanobacteriota; class Halobacteria; order Halobacteriales; family Natrialbaceae; genus Natronobacterium; species Natronobacterium texcoconense. The sequence goes on from NZ_FNLC01000002.1 coordinate 514,133, forward strand.
TTACTCGCTTCGAGACGCCGGAGACTCACGCTCGACGTCCTCTCGGGTCGACTCGATCCGGTCGACGTCGAAGATCTGGCGACCGCAATCGCCGCACGGGAGAACGGCCGCGATGGGGCCGACGACGAGACCGTCCGCGAGGTAGCACTCTCGCTTCATCACGTGCACCTCCCGGCGATGGCGTCGGCAAACACCATCGAGTACGATTCGGAAGACGGACGCGTGGTGTCACAAACGCACCGTCTCGACTACGAGTTCCGAATCGAATAGCAAAAGTGGGGGTACCCGAGGAGTCCGCGTTTTCGACGAGCGTTCGATTTCGACGAAACAACAGCGTTATTTCTCGATTCGGCTAGCCACGGGTATGGCCATCAGACCGTATCGGGCTGAGACGGACGCCGACGCCCTGTGGGAACTAAAACGAGCCTTCGAAACCGAACTCGGCTCTGGCACCGGCGGCGAGGAAAAGGCAGCCAGATACGACGCGAAACTCACCGACGACTACCGAACGGACTACCTCGAGTGGGTCGATCGCTGTCTCGACAGCGACGAACGAAGCGTCCAGGTCGCAGTCGAGGACGGCGATATCGCCGGCTACGTCTTCCTCCTGCCGGAGACGCAGGCGTACATCTGGGACGCGGCAGTCCTGAACGAGATATACGTCCGTGAGGAACATCGCGGCACGGGCGTCGCGGACGACCTGATGGACGCCGCCATCGACGCTGCCCGCGACCAGGACCTCCCGCTCGAGCGGATCGTCCTGGACGTCGACCGAAAAAACGAGCGAGCACAGGCGTTCTACGATCGACACGGGTTCGACCACTGGGGCGAACTGGTCGCTCGGAATCTCTGAGGGCGATTCCCAGAGCGCGCTCGCGGCTCCCTCAGAACGGGTTCGAGAGATACTCCTTCGGAACGGCGTTGCGAACCGTCACCAGCGGGTCGACTACCTGACTGATCTCGAGTCCACCGGTCAGACTCGAGAACGTGTAGGCGTCGGTTTCGTCGAACCCGTGCTCCGCGGCGAGCAGTTCGATCGCGTCCAGATTCGCGAGTTCGCAGGCTTCCTCGAGCGTGTCGGCGCTCGCGACCGTCTTCCAGGCGTCGTCGGTCTCGAGAAGCGGCCGCTCCAGTTCGAGGTCGGGGTCGTCGATCACTTCGACGGTGACGTCGACGTCGGTCGCGATCTCCGATCCCGTCCCGCACATCTCGCCGTCGGCCATGGCAGCCTTGGAGTCGCCCATCGCGAGCATCGCGCCCTCCTGGAAGACGGGGAAGTAGATCGTGTTCCCGCCGGTGACGTCGGTCGTATCGAGGTTGCCGCCGTGATCGTGGGGAATCAGCGTCGTGTACGACTCCTCTGCGGGGGCGACGCCGATCGTTCCGACGACGGGTTCGATCGGCACCTCGAGGTCGTCGAACGTGATCGCCCCGTCCTCGACCGGGGTGATCCGCGTTCGCGGAGCCTCGATCTCGTCGTACTCGTCGAGCAGGCCGAAGCCGTCGATGGTGACCACTCGGCCGTGTTCTTCCGTCACTCGAACGTCTTCGATCTCGACGCGCAGGACGTCGCCCGGTTCGGCACCCTCGACGGCGACCGGTCCCGTCGCGGCGTTTACCTCCTCGGGGACCGACTCGATGACGTCGTCTTCGGACTGGACCGCGCCGTCCAGACTGTCTCGCGTGTCGAACGTCAACTCCGCACCCGACTCGACCGTCTCGATCGGCTCGAGATCGGGCGTGAACTCGTAGATCGCTCCGTCCTCGTGGGAAATCGTCTGGCGAGCCATATCGGATCGTTCGTGACCGTGATATAAATCGGTACCCCGGCGTCCGCGACCGCAAGCATACAAGCCCTCGGCGGCGAAAGAGGGAGACGACCATGGAACTGACGGAACTCGTCGACCGACTCGACGACGAACTGCGAACCGACGACTACGCTGACCTCGACGCGAGCGCGAACGGCCTCCAGGTCGGCCCCGACGAGACGGAGGTCGAACACGTCGCATTCGCCGTCGACGGCGTCGACGCGACGTTCGAACGGGCAATCGATGTCGGTGCCGACGCCCTCGTCGTCCACCACGGTCTCTCGTGGGGCGGCTTCGACCGCGTCACCGGCCGAACCTACGACCGCCTCGAGCCACTTTTCGAGAACGACCTCGCGCTGTACGTCTCGCACCTCCCTCTGGACGGCCACCAGGAACTGGGCAACGCCGCGGGCGTCGCCGACGTTCTCGACCTCGAGAACCGGACCCCCTTCGGCGAACTCGGCCCCGAGTACATCGGCCAGCGTGGGACGGCAGCCGACGCGTACTCGCCAGACGAACTCCGCAAACGCCTCGAGGATTCGCTCGAGACCGGCGGCCAGCCGGTCCAGTCGCTCGAGTTCGGTCCCGAAGAGATCGACGAGGTCGCGATCGTCACCGGCAGTGGCACCGACTGGCTCGACGAAGCCGTCGACGCGGGCGCTGACGCGCTGGTAACCGGTGAAGGAAAGGGGAAGGCCTATCACGAGGCTCGAGAGGCCGGTATCCACGTCTTCCTGGCGGGCCACTACGCGACGGAGACGTTCGGCGTGCGCTCGCTACAGGAACTGGTCGAGGAGTGGGGGCTCGAGACGAGTTACTTCGACGTTCCGACCGGGTTGTGAACCGCCTCGGGGTCAAGTGGTTCGAGACGCGAAGCGTCTCGTCATCAAGCGAGACCAGAGGTCTCGCAGACATCGCGGAGTCTGGCGGGACGAAGTCCCGCTGACCTCGCGGGAGCGCAGCTCCCGCTTATCTTTGCTCCGCTCAGTCACGGAAATCTTCGATTTCCGTCCGACCCCGAGGCACTCGCCTCTTTATCTGTAGACGGTGCGGCCGAGACGAACGGGGTGCCGTCCGGACGGTTGGCAGCCAGTGGAGCGAACGGGTTCGGGCCGAGTATGAACTCGGATAATAAACACCAGATCCGGAACAAGTGTTTATCGTTGAACCATGAAGGTCCACTATATAGGGACCGATAGCGGCTGGATTCGGCAATAACAATTATCTGCTTTCATTGTAAGTACCTCGAACAGGACTGCCATGATAGGCGTCAAAAACTGTCGGGGGGAGAGCAGATGGGGGTAGAGTCGATCGTACCGGAACGAATCCGTCGTCGGTACAGTGCGAAAATTGCCGCGGCGCTCGGGTGTGTCGTCCTCGTTACGCTCGCCTTTGGCGTGCTGTTCGGGGTCTACGTCCAGTCGGGATCGGAGGCCGAGGCCGTCGACCGGGCGACCGCAGCAGTGACCGGATTGCTGGTCGTCTTCTTCATGAACCTGGGGCTGTTCGGGATCGTGATCGGCGGAAACACCGCTCTCGCGCTTCACCAGCTCGGTAGCCGCGCCGAGCGGATCGGTGACGGAGAGTTCGACGTCGACCTCGAGACGGGGCGTATTGACGAGGTCGGGCAGCTATACGATTCGGTCGCGGAGATGCGTGATTCGCTGGAGACGAACCTCGAGGAACTCGAGGCCGAACAGAAACGTGCTCAGCAGGCCCAGGAGGAGGCCGAACAGCGAGCTGACGAACTCGAGGAAGAGCGCCAGCGCGTTCAGGAGGCCCGTCGGGAGGTCGAGGAGAAAAACGAGCGCCTGGTCGCGGAGGCCGAACGGTTCTCCGAAGTGATGGACGCCTGTGCCGACGGCGAACTCGACCGGCGACTCGATCCACAGATCGAGGACGAGGCGCTCGAGGCGATTGCCAGCTCGTTCAACGAGATGCTCGACCGGATCGGCGAACTCATCGCGGAAGTCCAGACGTCGGCCCGGACCGTCGAGGACGTGGCCACGGACCTGCAGAGTTCGAGTCAGCAGATCCGATCCGCGAGCGAGGACGTCGCCGAATCGGTCCAGGAGATCGCCGACGGAGCAGCCGAACAGACGGACGACCTCGACGACGCGGCAAGCGAGGTCAGCGATCTCTCGGCGGCGACCGAGGAGGTCGCGGCCACGACCACGGAGATCGCAGACCAGTCCGAGGAGGTCGCCGAACTCGCCAACGAAGGCCAGGAGATGGCATCGGAGGCGGCGACGAACATCGACTCGCTGGCCGACACTACCGAGATGGTAGTCGAAACGGCCGAAGAACTCGAGCGGGAGACCGAACAGATCGGCGAGATCATCTCGCTGATCGACGACATTGCCGACCAGACGAACCTGCTCGCGCTGAACGCCTCGATCGAGGCGGCGACGGCACAGGGAGACGGCGACGGCTTCAACGTGGTCGCAAACGAGATCAAGTCCCTCGCGGAGGAGACGATGGACGCCGTCGACGACATCGAGGAGACCCTCGAGTCGATCCGCAAGCGGACGTCGACGACGGCCGAGGAAATCGCGACGGTCGACGAGGAGATGAAATCCACTGCGACGCTCGTCGACGACCTCGAGACCCGCCAGGAGACGATCTCTCAGGGAATCGACCAGGTCGACGGGAGCATCCAGGAGATCACGTCGACGGCCGACGACCAGGCGACCGCTGCCGAGGAACTGGCGACGCTCGTCGACACGGTCGCCGAGGTCTCGACGGAGACGAGTTCCGAAGCCGAGCAAGCCGCTGCTGCGGCCGAGGAGACGACCGCGACGATCGACGAGGTGTCGGCGACTGCGACCGACCTCGAGGCCGACGCTCAGAACCTGCGTGAACTGATCGGTTCGTTCACCATAGATCAGCAAGCCACTACTGCGACGTCGTCGGCGACTCCTGCTGGAGGAGACTGAGCGTGTTCGCTCCGTCTACCGTCTACCTGTGGGCAGCGGCCGGTCTCGGCGTGGCTACGCTCGCGTTTCTGGTCGTTGCCCGCCGTCTTCCGGACACCAGCCGTCAGTTCGGCTACGCTGCCGTCGGCGCCGTTGCCGTAATGACGGCCTCGAACGTGGTGATGGCCGGTCTCGAGGCGGGCGGATACGGGACCGATTTCGTCAGGTTCGTCGGGTACACGGGGCTTTGGACCGTTATCTGCTCCGTCATCGTGGCCGTCGCCGGCGTCGATCGCCGGCTGACGGGTGCGCTGTTTGCGATCGTCCTGTCCCGGCTCTGGATAACCTACGGGAGCTGGCAGGTCGAGGGAACGCTCGGTGCAGTGCTCGCGCTCGTCCCGTTTGCACTGCTGCTGATCGGGATCTACCTGCTGTTCGGGCCGTTCATGCGTGCGGTCTCGACCGTCGAAGAGGAACGGCGTCTGCTCTACACGAAACTGCGGAACCTGGTCGTTCTCGGCTGGATCGCGCTGGTCCTCACCGGCATTCTGTCGGAATCGATGGATCTCACCACCGATTTCGTCGGCCAGTTCGCGTCGATCTACGTCGAAGTCGTACTCGTGATCGGCTTCGCTGGCATCGTCGTCCGGAGCGGCCACGCACTCGAGAAGACCGCCGCATCGACGTCGCTCAACCCGTTCGAGGACGACAGAACGGGCGACCCGCGACCGGAGTCGGTCGCCGCCGACTAGCCGTCGTCCATCGACTCGAGCGCGTCGACCGTGAGTGACTCGCTGTCCTCCCAGTATTCGTCGAACCGATCGTTCGCCCACGATCGAACCGTCGGATCGTCGATCTCGATCGACGCCCGCAAGACGCCGTGGTCGTCGCGAACGAGCAGATAGACCACGTCGTCGACGATCATGACTGCGAGCGGAACGTCGTCGCGCCCGACTCGGACAGCCGTCTCGTCCGCGGCGAGCAGATCACGCAACTGGCGTCGCAACGCCGAGTCGTCGGTGAGCGCCTCGATCGCGTACCGAGAGAAGACGCCCCGGAAGGTCACCTCCCCTGCTGTCGTCCGTTCCCGAACGACCTGCAGGGTCTGTTCGTTGAACGCGTGTGAGAACGCCCGGACCTCGTCGGCGTCCTCGAGTAACGCGAGCAATCGCTGTACTGGCGCGTTCGGCCGCGTCTGACTGGGTTTTGTGATCGTCGCGTCCGCCAGGTGACGGAGGTCGAATGCCAGCCCTCGAGTCGGAAGGTAGTCGACGACGTCCCGTAGTTTTCCCTCCGTTTCGAGTATCGTCCGGAGATCGGTAACCCCCTCTGCGACGAGTCGTCCCGTCGCCGTCGCCCTGTACCGACTTCCGTCGCGGGTGATCCACGATCGCTCGTCGAAGTCCCCGAGAATCCGTCCGAGCGTCGCCTGAGATGCACCGGTTTCGTGGGCCAGTTCCGAGCGAGTGTACTCGTCCTCGGCGAGCAACTCGAGGACGTCGACACGGTTCGCCGAGAGCGCGAGGAACTCGATCTCCTCGAGTGGTGATGCCATACGTCCGTTCGTACTCGTTTCGGTAAATCGTTTTCGCAGTGTGAAATTATTTCATAGTGTGAGCGAAGAACACGTCGCTACGCGTTTTCTTGCCGTGAAATGTTTTCTGAATTAATATATGGTGGTTCCTCCCCTACGAAGTATCGATGACTGCCACGCTACCCGTCCCGGTCGCGTTCCGTCCGGGATGTCGTCCTCTGGATAAGGAGGTGATTCTCGAGTGATGGACCGCCGCTCCGCGATCTTTTTCGCCCTCTCGAGTCTCTTCTTCGGTGGGACGTTCGTCGCGGCGAAGGCCGGACTCGAGTACTTCCCGCCGTTGCTGTTCGTTGCGCTGCGGTTCGACGTCGCGGCGGTACTCCTGCTCGGGTACGTCCTCGTTACGTCCTCCAGGGCGGAACTGCTCCCGACGACGCGTGGCGATCTCCTGGGAATCGCCGCGACCGGTATCCTCGTGATCGGACTGGCGAATGCCCTCCTGTTCGTCGGCCAGCAGTACGCCACGAGCGCGGTCGGAGCGATCGTCTTCAGTCTCAACCCGATCCTGACGCCGGTGTTTGCGGCCGTGTTGCTCTCGAACGAACGCGTTTCGGCCCGCGGCGCCGTCGGAATGGGACTCGGACTCGTCGGCGTCGCGTTCGTCGTCAGCCCCGATCCCGCGGCACTGTTCGCCGGCGACGCTCTCGGCAGGGCAATCCTGTTCGCGGGCGCGGTCAGCGCGGCCGTCGGTGCCGTCTTCATCCGCCGTGCCCAACCGACTCTCTCGAGTACGGTCAGGATCGCGTGGGGACTCCCCCTCGCGGCCGCCCTCTCTCACGGCCTCTCGTGGTCCGCTGGTGAGTCGTTCGGATCGATCGTCTGGACGCTCGAGGCGCTCGTCGCGCTGGCGTACGTCAGCGTCTTCGCTGGCGTGTTCGCGTACATCGCCTACTTCGCCTTGCTCGACGAGACCGGTCCGATCCGTGCGAATCTCGTCTTCTACGTCGTCCCCGCCGTCTCGACGGTCGGTGGCTGGGCGCTTCTCGGGGAGTCGATCGCGCCGCTGGCGATTCTGGGCTTCCTGACCATCTTCGCCGGGTTCGCCGTTCTGGGAAGCGAGTCGATCGACGTCCGCTCGCTGGCGCCGACGTCCGTCCACCGCTCGAGCGACGGATCGACGGCAGTCGCCGACGAACCCCGTGGATACCGCTCGGACTGATCGGCCGATCCGGAGAGGTTCGTTGAGGATCGGCGCTCCCTCGAATTGTCGGATTAAAATATATGATGGAACTTCGATATCTGATCGAAGTGCGACGGCGACGGCTCGTCGGTGCGACCTGGCGGCCGGGGAAACGACCTTACTCCGTCCGACAGTCACAGCCACCCTGCTCGAGGAGATCTCTACTCGTATACTGGGTCTTGCACTCCTCACAGGTGATCGTGACGTTGACGACGACGTTGAACTCGCCGACGTCGAGGACGTCGCTGCGTGCGAGTTGGGCGATCGTATCCTCGGTGACTGCAGCGGTCCGGTTCCGGAGCGCGCCGAGTTTGTCCCTGCTTCGCTCGAGTCGTTCCTCGTCGCTGGGCGTCTCGAGTTCGGCCTCGAGGCAGTCTGTGAGATGGTTGTAGACGCTCTGGTGGGAGACGAAGTCGCTCTCGACGTCCTCGACGGGGACGCCCTCGCGCTCGAGTTCCTTGCGCGTCTGGACGCGCGTCCCGCTGCTGACGTCGTCGTCGGTCAGCAGCCGGTAGGTGTTCTCGACCTCGCCGTCTTTATACTGCAGTCCGGCGTCGTCGAGCGCCGCCGCGAGAACCTGCTGGTTTACGTGTTCCGCGAGCTCTCGAGTGCTGTAGCGCTCGTCGGTTCTGTCGGTCCAGTACCGGACGAGTTCGTCGTCCAGTTTCGAGAGGCCGTGCTGATGGGCGATCCGACCGACCTTGCAGCCACACGTTGCACTTCTCCCTTCCTCGCTGGTTCGTTCACTCACGATAGGCGTGTCGGCACCTCTCGTAAAAAAGCGTTCGGGGTTTACAGTGATACGCTCGTAATGCGTTGGCTGTCGAACGTGACGTGAACGCGCTACGGATTATATCCTAATTCTGTTAGGTCCTGGAATATGCCACAGAGAGCATAATTACCGAGGGCGGTCGAACTGCCACGAGGGGGAGCCGATCAGTCGGCCGACTCGATCACGATCACGCGAAGGTCGTTCACGTTGGTTCCCGTCGGCCCAGTCCGGACGACCGCGTTCGCGTCCTCGAGAACGGACGATGCGTCGTGTCGCTCGAGGGCGTTTCGACCGTCTGTTTCGGGAATCGTCGTCGCGTCAGCGATGGCACCTGCGATATCGGTCGCCCCGTCGATCCCGTCCGTATCGACCGCAGAGACGGCGATATCCTCGTCCTCGAGTGCCAGCGCACCGCCGAGGACGAACTCCTGATTCGGCCCACCGCGACCGTACTGGTTGCCAAGCGTCACGGTCGTCTCGCCACCCGACAGCAGGACGGCCGGCGGCTCGACCGGGGCCCCGTGCTCGCGACACTCCTCGGCGATCGCGACGTGGGTGAGTGCGGCCTCCCGTGACTCTCCGCGAACTCGCGAGGACAGGAGCAGCGGCTCGTATCCTCGCTCTGTCGCAGCCTCGCTCGCGGCCTCGAGCGCCGTTCGACTGTTGCCGACGACGTGGACGTGCGTTCGTCCGTCGGCGAAGACCGAATCATCGGCGGGCGGCGTCTCCGGCCGGTCGCCCTCGACGCCCTCTTCCAAGAACTCGCGAACCGAGTCGGGAACCGCAAGGTCGTACCGCTCGACGACCTCGAGCGCGTCGGCGAACGACGACGGGTCCGGCACAGTCGGCCCGCTGGCGATCACGCTCGGGTCGTCACCGACAACGTCGCTCAGGGCGACCGTCGCGACCGTCGCCGGCGCAGCGGTACGCGCGAGTCGGCCGCCCTTGATCGCCGAACAGTGTTTTCGGACGGCGTTTATCTCGTCGATCGACGCGCCACAGGCCAGCAGTTCCTCGGTCACCGTCTGCAGCGCCGAAATCGTCAACGGGTCTGCAGGGGCGGCGAGCAACGCGCTGCCGCCACCGGTGAGAGCGGCGAGGACGAGGTCGCCTTCGTCCGCTTCGCGAGCGTGCTTGAGCACCTCTCGCGCGTTTCGAACGCCCTCCTCGCTCGGAACCGGATGATCGCCGGCGAGCACGTCGACGACCGTCGTCTCGACGGGGTCGTCCGTGACGACGGCGCCGTCGGTCAGGTACTCTCCGAGGACGTCCTCGAGTGCGGCCGCGAACTGGCTCGCGGCGTTGCCGGCACCGACGAGGACGACGTCGTCGTAGGACTGGAGGTCGTACTCAGTGTCCCGGATCGAGAGCGTCCCGTCCCGCAGCGAGACCGTCTCCTCGACACGGGCTTCGGGACGTGCTGCCTCGATTCCGGCGAGCAGACACTCGAGTGCGACCTCCTTCGGCCGCGTGTCGGCGACGGCGTCCCGACGGTGACACCTGATCTCGACCATATGCTGGCATCGGCGAGTGAGGGTATGTATCTACCGCGACGTGGTCGACAGTCGGCTCTCGGAAAGTCTTCCGAAGTAACCGAAACGCTTCTGTGTGTTCCCACTCCTCTCGAATCTATGACGGACACGTCGAATCGATCGGTCGAACGCGGGTTCGCCATCGTCGACGAACTCGCGGCGAACGGTCCGGGTCGCGTCTCGGAACTCGCTGAGCGACTCGAGATGCCCGTCAGCACGGTCCACGACTACCTCCAAGCGCTGGTCTCGACGGGCTACGTGACGGTTGAGGGCAAGGAGTATCGGACCACGGCCCGCTTTCTCGAGGTCGGGCACCGCCACTGCCACCGCCTCGAGATCTACCAAGCCGTCCGCGACCAGCTCGAGACGGTCGCCGAAGAGACCGGCGAGCACGTGACCCTGCTGATCGAGGAGAACGACCAGGCGGTGATCCTCGCCGTCGAGGAGGGGCCGGACGCGATCAACCTGTTCGCGTACCCGGGTGCGAGAATACCGATTCACGCCACGGCTCCCGGGAAGGCGATGCTCGCACACATGGACGATGAGCGAGTCGACGAACTGCTCGAGGAGGAACTCGTCGAGATTACCTCCCGGACCGTCACGGATCCCGACGTGCTGTCCGAGCAACTCGAGGAAATCCGCGAGCGGGGGTACGCGGTCGACGAGGGCGAACGCATCGCGGGGATGGTCTGTGTCGCGGCACCGGTCCTCGACAAAGACGATCGAATCCGCGGTGCGATCTGCGTCTGTGGCCCACAGAGCCGACTCGACGAGTCGCGTCGCGAGGAGATCGCCGACGTCGTCCAGCGAGCCGCAAACGTCACGCAGGTCAACCTGGATTACGTCTGAGCGGCAGCGGCAGTGTCACGACCGATTCCGACCGACCGCGGAGTGAGTTTTAAGATGCTCGATTGTGAAGTCATTCCATGGCATCCGAGAACGCGCCGGACCGATCGGTAGCCGATCGGCTGGTCGCTTACTCCTCCCGGCTCTACGAGGCGTACGACCAGGCCGACGCCAGGGTTCGAAGCTACACGCCCTACCTCGTACGAGCGATCGAGGTCGTGATCGCGATCGCGCTGCTGGCGGCGCTTGCCCACTGGATCCACTGGGTCTACATAGCGTGACCCGATCGACGGCGTCACCGCTCGAGGGGGTACGGGTACTGGACTGTACGCAGATGCTCGCCGGCCCCTTCGCGACGCAGTTGCTCGCCGACCTCGGTGCCGAGGTCGTCAAGATCGAACGGGCCGGCTACGGCGATATCACGCGAACGACCGGCCCCACGGTCGGCGATTCCGGGATCACCGCGTACTTCGCGTCGCTGAACCGCGGCAAACGCAGCGTGGAACTCGACCTCTCGAGCGAGGCGGGCGCGGCAGCGTTCGAATCGCTCGCAGAGACGGCCGACGTCCTGGTCGAGAACTACCGTCCCGGGACGATGGAGAAGTGGGGGCTCGGCTACGAGGAGATCAGCGCGATCAACCCCGAGATCGTCTACTGTTCGATCTCGGGCTTTCTCGAGGGACCGTACCGCGATCTGCCGGCGTTCGACATGGTCGTCCAGGCGCTCGGCGGGAGTATGAGTATCACCGGCCAAGAGGACGGCCCGCCCGTTCGTCCGGGAATTCCCGTCGGCGACGTCTGTGCTGGGATGTACGCGGTCGTCGGCATCGTCACGTCGCTGTACGGCGGTGGCGGCGAGTACGTCGAGGTACCGATGTTCGAGGGACTGGTTTCGTGGCTCACGGAACGGGCCGGACGGACGTTCGTCACCGACGAACCCTATCCGCGACTCGGGACGGCCCACCCCACGCTCGCACCGTACCGTGCGTTCGAGACGGCCGACGGCTGGTTCGCGGTCGCTATCGCGAGCGACAACGTCTGGGAGTCGTTCTGTGCCGCCATCGACCGACCCGACCTCCTCGAGGACGACCGGTTCGCGACGAACGACGACCGCGTCGAGAACCGCGAGCAGTTACGTTCGGAACTCGAGGCGCTGTTTCGCGAGCGCTCGAGCGAGAAGTGGTTCTCCCTGTTTCGTGAACACGAACTTCCGGGCGCGCCGGTCCGGAATACGCGCGAACTGTTCGAGGACGATCACCTGTGCGAGAGCGGGGTGCTCGACGACCTCGAGGTCGGCGGCGTCGAGTTCCCGTATCCGCTCTGTCCGATCCAGTTTTCGGAAGCGACGACGCGGTCCGGACACGGACCGCCACAGCTCGGAGAACACACCGAAGCAGTCCTTTCTGCGGTCGTTCCCGACGCAGAGATGGATCGGTTCGTCGGCGACGACCGGTCGTAACGGGTGGTCGGTCGGATATCTCGAGCGAGCGAAGCCGGTTCATGATGGGATCTCCGGGACTTCGCGAGGTTCACTCGACGCCAATTCGGATCTCGTGAATTATACGACAAACATACATTCTCGAATCTATCTCTTGGAAGAACATCCATTATTTCCGGAATTGTGCTAAATCCTTAGAAGATTATAAATGCTATAGTCACACAATCGGTTAGTGTTACCATGCCAGACCGCAGTTCGAACAGGCGGACGTTTCTGAAAGTAACGGCCGTCACAGGTACGGTGGGAGTTGCAGGGTGCATCGGGGACGAAGACGTCGATCCGGACGAGGAAGATCCGCTGGACGAGGACGGCGACGAGGCCGACGCGAACGGTGAACCGGACGAGGACCGGGAACATCACATCGACGTCGGGACGTCGGCCGGTGGGACGATGGACGTCGGCCTCGCGGTAGAACAGGGTGTTGCGGAGGAGAGCGATACCCTGAGTTATTCGACGGTCGAGAGCCCGGGCTACGTCGGATCGACGTACCGGATGAACGAGGACGCCTTCGACGCGGCGTTCATCGACACCAACACGATGAACAAGGCCCAGGAGGGGCTGGACATGTTCGAGGAGGACCCGGTCGATCAGCTTCCCTGGCAGGGGATGTTGGCGTTCCCGTACAGCATCTACATGATGGCTCGCGACGGGACCGGCATCGAGACGTTCGACGACCTCGCGGGTGCAAGCGTCTATCCTGCCGAGCCGGGGTACTCGACGCGCGCGACGACGCTGGACGTGTTCGAGCAGGACCCGATCGCGGACGTCTACGACGAAATGGACATCGTCGACATGGACGTCGCCGACGCGCCGGGTGCGATGGAAGAAGAGCGGATCGACGCTGCCATCGCTTACGGGACGCCGGGTATCGGCAACACCGGGTGGGTCGTCGAGTACGACGCTCGCGTCGACGTCCACTACGTCGAACACACGGACGCACTGATCGAAGCGATCGAGCAGTTCCCGGGCGCCGGGCTCTCGATCTACGACGACAATCCCGGGGAGGAGTTTGCCTGGGATCAGGACATCGACACCGACGAGATCGCCGCGTGGGACCTCAACGTTACAGTTGCGACCCATCCCGAGACGCCCGACGAGGCGATCTACGAGCTGTGTCGCGTCGGTGCCGAACACGGCGATACCATCCGCAACGCCGAGGAACGGTTCACGCCCGAGAACGCAGAGGATCTCCTGCAGGGCGCACTGGACGATTACCCGTTCCACCCCGGCGCCGCCGAGTTCTACCAGGACGAGGGCGTCTGGGACGACGACTGGGTCGTCGGCGACCGAGATGAGGTCGGCGAGTACTTTGACTAATTAGCGTCTTCCAGCCTCGCCAATTTATATTTGAAGCACGATACCACACACCAATGAGTACCGAAACCGCAAGTCCCGAAACGCCGTCGGGAACAGATACGCTGGCAGTGAAAGCGCTCGACAACGCCATAACCCTCAGTGCGCTCATTCTGTGGGCGATCGTTCTCTGGTGGGCGTGGACCCAGAACATTGGCCGAACCCAGTACGGCGTGTTGTTCCTCGGTGGCATCCTGGTAGTGTACATCATTTCAGAGGTGAAAGAAGCAGTCGCGGAGCAAGACTACCTCGATCTGCTGATCCTCGTTGCCTGTGGGGCAGTGATGGTAACAGCGACCATTTACATCTATACCGACTACGAGGCCTTCTACATCCGACGCCAGGGGTGGGCACCGGACCACGAGTACCGGCTCGCCTGGCTCGTCATCACGGTGATCCTCTATTTGACCTGGCGCTCGTACGGAAACGTCTTCCTCGCGCTCATCGGTGGCGCGATGCTGTACGCGATGTACGGTTACTACGTGCCGGGTCTGTTCGGCCACAGCGGTCTGGATACGATCCACATGTTGCAGATGCTGATCACCGACCTCGCCGGGTTCTACGGCTCGCTCACACAGCTTACAGCTGCCTGGATCGCCCCCTTCCTGCTGTATGCCGGCTTACTGTTCGCGTTCGGGGCCTTTGACCTCATCTTGCGAATCGCGATCGTCAGCGCCAAGTACATCGAATCCGGCGTCGCCCAGACCGCCGTCATTGCAAGCGCAATTATCGGATCGATCAACGGTAGCTACGCCGCAAACGCCGGTATGACCGGTTCCTTCACCATCCCGACGATGATGGATGCCGGCCTCTCTGGACGAACTGCCGCGGGAATCGAGGGAACCGCCTCGACCTCCGGGCAGGTCCTCCCACCTGTCATGGGTGCGTCGGCGTTCGTGATGGCCTCGATGCTTGGAATCCCGTACTGGAACATCATCATCGCAGGGCTCATCCCCGCCGCAATCCTCGTGTTTAGCATCCTCGTCGCCGTCCACTACACCTCGATCAACGAGATCGGGGGACAGGATATGGACTTCGAGGACTACTTCGAGTACGAGATGACGCGCTCGGACAAACTCGTACAGGGGATCCGATTCGGCGTCCCCTTTGCCGTCTTGCTCATTACGCTCGGGTACTTCCAGTATACGGTTATGACCGCAGCACTTTACACCATTGTCACGATGGTAACTCTCGGGATCGCGACCCCCGTGTTGCAGTCGGGATACAACATTCAAACCGGTGCCAGCGAGTCGGCGTACGTCGACGACGTCAATGGCGTCTGGTCTCGAGAGTGGTGGTCCCGCGGCCGCGTTCGTCCAGCCGTCCGGAAGGTCGGTCACGTCCGTCCAATCCACACGGTCCTGGGGACTGCTCGAACGATCCGTCGCTTCAAACCGGTTGAGACGTTCCTCGAGGAAGTCTCGAACACGATCCACGGGTTCCGTCGCGGGGCGATCATCCTCGCACCGATCGCGATCATCCTCGCCGCAGTCAACGGCGTCGTCGACCTACTGATGACCACCGGCGTCCCCTCGAGGATCGCGATCATGCTGATGCAACTGTCGGGCGGTATCCTGCTGATCGCGGTGCTGTTCGGGATGGGCGTCTGTATCATCATGGGCGTCGGGATGCCGACGGTGGCGGCCTACGTCATCGTCTCGACGCTGGTCGCCCCGACGTTCATCAACGTCTTCGAGGTGCCCGAACTGGCGGCCCACTTCATGGTCTTCTACGCCGCGGTGATGGCAGGCGTGACGCCGCCGGTGGCGATCGCGGTCGTGGTCGCTTCGGGAATCGCCGGCTCGAACTTCTGGCGATCCTGTGGGAAGGCGATCACGATCGCCGCACCGCTTTTCGTGTTGCCGATCTCCTTTATTTACCACCCCGAGATCGTCTCCACCGTGATCGACGCCCAGTCGCTGTTTACCGGCGCGCTCGTCATGGGCGGTTCGATCACGATCATCTTCGCACTCAACTACCCGTTCGAGTTGCGACGGCGATTCGGGCTGCCGCTTCGCTTCGGGCTGTTCTGGCTCGGCGCGTTCGTGATGGTCTACCCCGGCTGGATGCTGCAGGCAGCAGGGATCGCCCTGTTCGTTGCCACCTTCGTCAGCGTCCGCTACGTGGCCAACGGCTACGAACTGCCCGTTCCGGCGGCAATCGAGCGGTAAACTCTCTTTTCGCGCTCTCGTCTCACCTGTGATTTCGTACGCGAGACGTCAGAAGCGACGAGCCGAGACGACGAGCGTGGCACTTGCGAGCAGCGAGACGATCAGTCCGCCGAAGGCGACGCCGTACGTACTCAGCTCCGCGATGAACCCGACGTAGGCTGGGCCGAGGCTCCCGATTCCCATGTAAATCGTCCTGAAGCTCCCGACGTCGGCGCCTGCGCTCGAATCAGGTAACGTGGACATCACGTGTGCGAGCAGGGGCGGCGTCACGGACATGAGTCCGATCGCGAAGAGCACGACGGCCCCGAGCAGAGTCCACGTCGATTGGGCGAAACCGAGCGCCACCAGCCCCGCTGCACCGATCGTGAGCGCACAGACTGCAGTCCGAAGTCGTCCGAACCGGTCGCCGAGGTTCCCCGAGATCGGTTTCATCACTATCCCGACGAGAAAGAGCGACGCGAACGCAGTCGCTGCCAGTCCCGCGGACAGTCCCTTTTCGGACTGGAGGAACGTCGGAAGAAAGCTGACAGCACCCTGCCAGGTGAGAAAGAACAGACAGAACGCAAGAATCAGCCGCTGGCTTTCGCGGCCGAAGACGACCCGCTCCAGGGTCTCCCGGACGTCGAAACCCACTCGTGACAGGGCGTACGGTTCGTCGTTCCAGGTGTGAATCAGGAAAGACGTAGCGACGGCGAGGACGATGACCGGTGGAAAGGCCAGTCGCCACTCGCCGGTCGCGAGGGCTGCGGCCGCCAGCCCCGCCGACAGTCCACCGCCGATGTCCCAGAACGCAGTGTAGATACCGAACGCTCTCCCCTGCCGTTCCCCGTACAGCTCCGACAGTAACGTGTAACCGGTCGCCGGATACGTCCCGGAACATAGCCCCAGGACGCCGACGCCGATCAGGTAGCCCACGAACGTGGTCGACGCCGTCACGATGGCGAATCCGGCGACGAACCCAGCTAGTCCGAACACGAGAACCGTCTTGCGACCGGTCACGTCCGACACCCGTCCACCGGGGTACTGCCCGAGCGCGTTCAGCCCCCACATGACCGACAGTCCGAGCCCCGCCTGAAACGGCGAAATTTCCAGGTCGGCGATGATAGCCGGCAACAGCGGTGCCATGACGAGCAGTCCGACAGCGATCGTTCCGAACCCGCCCGACACCGCCGCGAGGACGCGAGTCCGATTCTCGCTGCGCACGTTCCCGGTACCGTCGCTCTCGAGGCTGTCACTCGAGGGCGGATCGCCGTCACCCATCACTCGAATCGGTGTTCGACGATCAGAATCCCTCCGTTCCCTCGAGTCGATGCTCTTCGGCGACGTCTTCGTCGAGTTCGACGCCGAGTCCCGGCTCTTCGGGCACCTCGATGTAGCCGTCCTGGATCAGCGGCTCCTCGCGCTCTATCAGGTCGTCCCACCAGTCGACCTCGAGTGCGTGATACTCGAGAACGTCGAAGTTCGGGATCACAGCGCCGAGGTGGACGCAGGCCATCGTTCCGATTGGGCTACAGACGTTGTGTGGCGAGAGCGGGATGTAATTCTCCTCGGCGCGATCGGCGATCCGCATCGTCTCGCCGAGACCGCCGACGGTGGTCGGATCGGGCGTGACGACGTCGACGCCGTGGTCGTAGAGTAACTCGGAGAACTCGTGGACGCGAAATCGGTTCTCGCCGGTCGCGACGGGTGTTTTCGTCGCCTTCGTGACTTCTTTCTGCGCGCCCATATTCTCCGGTGGAACCAGGTCCTCGAGCCACATGAGATCGTAGGGCTCGAGTTCGTGGGCGAGTCGTTTCGCGCTCTCGACGGTGTAGTCCCAGTGACAGTCGAACGCGAGGTCGACGTCGTCGCCGATCTCCTCGCGGACGGCCTCGACGATCTCGCGTTTGTCGGAGACGGCGTCGTTCGTCAGCCGCCCGTTGAACGGATCGGGTTCGTTGTCCATCTCGAGGTCGAGGTCGAACTTCAGCGCGGTAAAGCCCATGTCGACGACGCGGCGTGCCTCGCGGGCGTACGATTCCGGCGAGTACGCCTCGGCGTCGGCGTACTCGGTGTAGCCGTCGTCGACGGCGTAGGCCTCGCCAGCGTGACAGTCGCAGTAGATTCGTACCTCGTCGCGGAACTTGCCGCCCAGTAGCTGGTAGACGGGTACCTCGAGGACCTTCCCGGCGATATCCCACAGCGCGATTTCGATGCCCGAGGCGGCAGTCACGACCTTGCCGGTCGTCCCGCCGTGGCCGGACATCTCCTGGATTATTCGTCGGTAGAGCCGCTGGACGTCCAGCGGGTTCTCGCCGAGCAGGAACCGCTCGGTGTACTCGACGAGTTCGGGGACACCGCCGCCGCGGTAGGCCTCGCCGATACCGGTGACGCCGGCGTCGGTCTCGATCTGGATTAGGTTCCACTCGAAGTTGCCGTCGACGACACAGGTCCGGATATCGGTAATCTCGACCTCGCGGTCGTCGGCGCGGTTCGTGATCTGATTGGAGAAGTCTTTCATTGCTCTGGTATTGCGAACTGCTCGACCGCAGCCTCGTCCAGTTCGACGCCGTGTCCCGGCCGTTCCGGGAGTTCGATCTGTCCGTCCTCGTCGGGTACGAGCGGTTCCTCGACGACGTCGTCGAACACTTTCACGTCCATGTCCCGGTAGAAGTACTCGACCCACAGCGCGTTCTCGATCGCACCGACCAGCGACGCGTGGAGGTTCCAGTTGTAGTGGGGTGCGATCGGCACGTCGAGCGCGGCCGCATAGTGGGCGATCTTCAGCCACTCCGTGATACCGCCACAGACCGTCACGTCGGGCTGGAGGATGTCCGCCGCGCCGTCGCTGTACAGGCGCTCGAAGTCGTACCGTGGCCCCTCGAGTTCGCCTGTCGCCACCGGGTACGGAATCGTCCGGTTGAGTTCGGTCATCGCCTCGACGCTGTCGATCATCACCGGTTCCTCGATGAAGTAGGGGTCGTAGGGCTCGAATGCGCGACAGGCCCTGATCGCCTCGGTTGCAGTCGACCAGGCGCCGTTGGCGTCGAGCAGGAGGGTTCGATCGTCGCCGATTTCGTCGCGGACGGCCGCGACGCGGTCCACTTCTTCGGGAGTCGACCGACGACCGACCTTCATCTTGACGACGTCGTGGCCCTCGTCGACGTATCGACGCATCTCCTCGCGCAACCCCTCGTGGCCCTTCTCCTCGCGGTAGTAGCCGCCGCTCGCGTAGGACGGCACTTCGTCGGCGTGACCGCCGAGTAGCTTGTACAGCGGCTGGTCGGCCGCTTTCGCCTTCAGATCCCACAGCGCGATGTCGACCGTCGAGATCGCACGCAGGAGCAGGCCCGAGCGACCGATCTGGACGGTTCCGTCGTACATCTCGCGCCACAGGCGTTCGGTGTCCCGCGGATCCTCGCCCTCGAGCATCGGTGCGAGCAGCGACTCGACGGCCTCGGCGATCAGCTCAGCCCCCTCGTAGCCCAGCGAGTAGCCGACGCCCTCGAGTCCCTCGTCTGTTCGAACGTAGGTGATCGCGTGGTCCCGATAGGTCAGCGTCCGGGTCGCGAACGAAACCGGTTCCTCGAGCGGAATCCGTATCGGGACGCTCTCTATTGCTGTGATCTCCACACGCTTCCCACCACGAGGACGGTAAAAAAGGATACACCGCGGTCGGCCGGCTCGCGCCGTCGGCGAGCGCGGAAAGGGGTCACTACCGAGAGAACCGATTCGGAAACGACCGCGTTCCGGCCGACAGGAGGACCGATCACTCCACGACGTGATCGTCCGCTCGCTCGGGTTCGGAGTAGGTGGCGTGTAACTCGAGTTCGTTCGCCGCCGCGAGCAACAGGTCGGGGATGGTCTCCCGGAACCGCTCGCCGGTCAGCCGGTGGGAAGGCCCCGCGACGACGAGCGCGCCGAGGAGGTCGTCGCCCCGTTCGACCGGCACCGCGACGCCGTTGAGTCCGTCGACGTGTTCCTCGCGATTGAACGCGACGCCACGGTCGCGGACCCCCTCGAGTTCCTCGTAGAACCGGTCGCGGTCGGTAATCGTCTGCTCGGTCAGCGCCGGCAGCCCCCACCGATCGAGGATCTGGTCGACGCGCTCTCTCGAGTACGTCGAGAGGATTGCCTTCCCTGCCGACGAGCAGTGGAGGTGGATCTGTCGACCGACGCCGAAGCCGGCACTGACGCCCTTGCTGCCGGTCTCGACGTGGACGTAGATGCCGAGGCCGTGATCCTCGACGACGAACTGCGATCGCTCCTCGGTTTCCTCGGCCAGCGTCCGGACCTGTCGTCGGCTCATTTCGTAGGCAGGGTCTCTCGTCCGGGCGCTCTGGCCCAGCCGGAGGAATCGCAGTCCGAGCTGGTAGCGCTCGCCATCGCGGGAGACGTACCGCAGTTCGGCGAGCGTCTGCAGGTGGCGATACGTCGTGCTCTCGGCCATCTCGAGGTGGTCGGCGATCTCGGAGAGTCGCGAGGGGCCGAGTTCCTGCAGCGCGTGAAGCACCTCGAAGCTCGTTCGGGTTCCCCTGAGCCCGGCCCCTTCGCGCCCGTTGTTCCCGTCCATACGCCCAGTACCACCACGATCGGGTTAAGTAATTCCGCGCTGTGAAATCGACCGGTCGCCGGTCGGTCCGTCGTCGTCGATCCTCCGGTCGGTTCGGTCGCTTCGTCTCCGATTCCGCTGTCCGGAGGATTAGCGGGAGGTAACCCGTCCGATATCGTTCGTTATTACGGGTGTACGTGTGTAAATCGGAAGCAAACCGGTCGGTGGTTCCGACATCGCCGGCACGCCGACTCGAGCAGGCCGAACGACGAGAAGGAGAACATTCCGGAGAGCGGAATTCAGGCGTCCGGCCAGCGTTCGATGTAGACCGTCTCGTCGGTGTAGAAGTGGATCATGTCCTCGCCCTGGGCGTGGAGGTCACCGAAGAACGAGGCTTTCCGGCCGCCGAAGTGGAAGAACGGCATCGGCGCGGCGGTGCCGGCGTTGACGGCGAGATTGCCGACCTCAGCCCGGTGGCGGAACGTGCGAGCGTCCGCACCCCGGCCGGTGAACAGGCTGGCCGCGTTCCCGTACTCGCTGTCGTTGACCCGCTCTATCGCGTCGCCGACGCCGTCGACGGCTGCGAGCGCGACGACAGGTCCGAAAATTTCCTCGCGTGCAATCTGCATTTCGGGCGTCACGTCGCCGAAGACGGTCGGGCCGAGGAAGTTACCATCCTCGTACCCGTCTGGGGAGACCTCACTCCCGTCGAGCAGGAGTTCTGCACCCTCTTCGATGCCGCTGTCGACGTACTCGCGGACCCGTTGCTCGTGGTCGGGCGTCACGAGCGCCCCGATATCGGTCTCCTCCTCGAGGCCGTAGCCGACAGTCTGCGCTCGCGCTTCCTCGACGACGAGGTCGGTAAACTCGTCGTACACGGACCGCTCGACGAGGACGACGTCGTTCGCGAGACAGCGCTCGCCGGCACAGGCGAACGACGACCCGACCGTCTTCTCGGCCGCGAACTCGAGGTCGGCTGTCTCCGTGACGACGACGTGGTTCTTCGCGCCGCCCTGGGCCTGGACGCGTTTGCCGTGGGCGGCCGCGGTCTCGTAGACGTGTTTCGCGACGGGCGTGCTCCCGACGAACGAGACGCCCGCGACGTCGTCGTGTGCGAGTAAGGTGTTGACCGTCTCGGGCCCGCCGTTGACCAGCTGGACGACGCCGTCGGGGAAGCCGGCTTCGTCGATCAGTTCGAACAGTCGCTGGGGGACGAGCGGATCCTGCTCGCTGGGCTTCAGGACGAAGCTGTTGCCGGTCGCGACGGCGTACGGCAGGAACCACAGGGGAATCATCCCCGGGAAGTTGAACGGCGTGATCGCGGCGAACACGCCCAGCGGCTTGCGGACCGCGCTCTCGTCGATCCCAGGCGCGGCGTTCAGCAGCGTCCCGCCCTGCATCATCGAGGGAATTCCGCAGGCGACCTCGACGTTCTCGATCCCCCGCCGGAGTTCGCCACGAGCCTCCGCGAGCGTCTTCCCGTGGTCTCGGACGAGGATCTCGGCCAGTTCCTCCTGGTGGTCCTCGAGCAGTCCCTTGAGTTCGAACAGCGGTTGAATCCGTTCCTCGACGGGGCGAGTCGACCAATCGGCGAAGGCTTCGTCCCCCTTCTCGACGACCCGGTCGACGTCCGCTGGCGAGCTAAAGGGCACGGTCGCGAGTCGGTCGCCGGTCGCCGGATCGACGACGTCCCGTTCGTCCGTTCCCGACGGTCGCCGCCACTCCCCGTCGACGTAGTTCCGTACCTCGTCGGCCTCGGAGAGCGCCTCGAGCTGTATCATGCGGTATGGTACATCGAACCATGAAATAAGAGTTTGGAACGGTCGGCTGTCGTCTTCGATTTCGTCGGTTCAGTGAAACCGTGCAGCGAGGGCTGGAGGGGTGAACAATGCCGTTCTCACAAACTGTTATTGGCCTGGCCGTTGCGTGTTACTCGTACCCATGCAGGCCTCCGACGACGCGACTATCCCACACTGGTACGATCCGGATCGACCACCGGTGTCGATCACGGACGGCGACGGCGTCCACGTGACCGACGACGAGGGCACCCAGTACCTGGACTTCCTCTCACAGCTATATTGCGTCAACGCCGGCCACGGCAACCAGCGGATCGTCGACGCGATGACCGAACAGTTAGAGCGAGTCCAGTACGTCTCGCCGTCGAAACGTACCCCGGCTCGAGCGGAACTCGCCGAGGAACTGCGATCGATCGCGCCCGGGTCGCTCTCGGACGTCGTCTTCTCGGTGTCCGGCAGCGAGGCCAACGAACTGGCGATGCAGTTCGCCCGCGAGTACACGGGCGCGTCGAAAATTCTCACACGCTGGCAGTCCTACCACGGCTCGACGTACGCCGCGGGCGCGCTGACCGGTGACCCCGAGACGCGCAACGCCGTCGAGTCCCACGCCGCGACCACCGGCGTGACGAAGTTCTTGCCGCCGCTGTCGTATCGCTCGCCGTTCGACGCCGACTCACCCGAGGAACTCGCGGAGAAGGCGGCCAACCACCTCGAGTACGTCATCCGAAACGAGGGACCGGACAGCATCGCGGCCATCGTCATGGAGCCGATTGCTGGGACCAGCGGCGCTTACACCGTACCGCCGGGCTACTTCCAGCGAGTGCGCGAACTCTGTGACGAGTACGACATCCTGCTCGTCGCGGACGAGGTCATCGCCGGGTTCGGTCGCTGTGGCGACTGGTTTGGCATCGACACCGAAGGAGTCGAACCGGACATGATCACCTTCGCGAAGGCAGTAACGAGCGGCTACGCGCCGCTTGCCGGGGTCATCGCCAAGCCGGAGATCACGACGGACCTCCGCGAGGACGGGTTCCCGCTCGGCCAGACCTTCGGCGGGCATCCGGTGGCCTGTGCCGCCGCCACCGCCGCGATAGAGGAGTACCGCGACGGACTCATCGAGAACGTCCGGGAACACGAGGCGACGTTCGAGGCAGCGCTGGCGACGCTCGAGGAAGAGCACGACGTCGTCGGCACCGTCCGGGGGCGCGGGTTCCACTGGGGCGTCGAGTTCGCAGATCCCGAGACGGACGAACCGTTCCTCGATCCGTGGACCGAGGACGGACACAACCCCGTCAACGACGTCATCGCCGGGGCTGCCGACCGCGGCGTGCTGGTCGGCAGCGGCCGGCCCACGACGCAGATCGTGCTCTCGCCGCCGTTGCTCGCCGGCGAGGACGAGATCGTGACGGCCGTCGACGCGGTGAGCGAGGCGATCGACGACGCGTTCGAATAGCGTTCGAACGGTCCGCGTCGGGGCCACGACGTTTGATTTACTGGCGCGACAGCGACGCTTGATTTACGGCAGCCAGTCCGAGAGTTCGCGAGTTACCGCAACGTCAACTTTTTTGCCCTTCTCGTCGGGGATTACGGACGAATATGGATCTACAGATCGACGGCAACGCGGCGCTGGTAACGGCGTCATCGAGCGGTCTCGGCAAGGCATCCGCGAAAGCACTCGCGCGCGAGGGGGTCAACGTCGTCGTCAACGGTCGCGACGAGGATCGACTCGAGGACGCGAAAGCGGAGATAGAAGACGTCGCGACGGGCAAGGTCGTCACCCAGCAGGGCGACCTGACGGACGAGGACGACGTCGAACGGCTGGTCGAGACGACCGTCGACGAGTTCGGCGGACTCGACCACCTCGTCACCAGCGCAGGCGGGCCGCCATCGGGCCCGTTCCTCGAGACCGACGACGAGGACTGGTACGAGGCCTACGACCTGCTCGTGATGAGTGTCGTCCGGCTGGCACGCGAGGCCGAACCCTACCTGAAAGAGAGTGATCACGGGACGATCGTCAACATCACCTCTCGCAGCGTCAAGGAAGCCATCGACAGCCTCGTACTCTCGAACTCCGTCCGGATGAGCGTCATCGGCCTCGAGAAGACGCTCTCGAAGGAGTTCGCGCCCGACGTTCGGACGAACGCCGTCCTGCCCGGACCCCACGAGACGGCTCGCATCGAGAACCTCGTCGAACAGGCGGTCGAGCGCGGTGATTACGACTCCTACGAAGAGGGACTCGACGACTGGGCGGGTAACCCGCTCGAGCGCGTCGGCGATCCGATGGAACTGGGTAACACCGTCGCGTTCCTCTCGTCGCCCGCGTCGGGGTTCATCAACGGCGAGAGCGTCCTGATCGACGGCGGCTCCACGGGGGCGAACCTATGAAACCCGTCGAGTTCGACGACGCGGAGACCTACGAACCCGACGAGGGGTGGCAACGCCGCGCGCTCGCCGGCAGCGACCAGTTCAGCTTCGAGTGGTTCGAGAAGCCGCCGGGCCACAGTTCCCCGATGCACTCCCACGAGAACGAGCAGGTGTGTCTCTGTCTCGAGGGCGAACTCACAGTCACCACCGAGGACGGCGACGCCGTCACCCTCGAGAAGTACGATTCGGTACTGCTCGAGTCGGACGAACCCCACAAGGTCGAGAACACCGGCGACGAACTCGCCGTCGGGCTCGACGTGTTCGCGCCCGGCCGCTCCTTCGACTTCTGGACCGACCGAGAATGAAGTACCTCGCACGCACCGCCGACGGCCGACCGCTGCTGGGCGACGACGAAGGGTACGTCCCGCTCTCCGCGGCCGTTCCCGACGCGAACGCCGTCGAGGACGTCCTCTCGCGAGCCGCGGCCGGAACGCTACCGGACCTCGAGGACGTGCCGGCCGACCGTCTCGAGCCCGACCACGTCCGGTTCGGCCCGCCGCTCGAACGGTTCGGCAAACTCTGGGGTATCGGTCTGAACTACGAGGACCACGCCGGCGACCTCGGCGAGGACCGTCCGGAGGAGCCAGCGAGCTTCATGAAGCCCTCGACGGCCGTGATGGGTCCCGGCGGTCCGATCCGGCTGCCGCCGGCCGAGCAGAGCGACGGCGTCACGGCCGAGGCCGAACTCGCGGTCGTGATCGGCCGCGCGTGTCGCGACCTCGAGGACGAGTCGACCGTCGACGACGTCGTCGCCGGCTACCTGCCGGTGATCGACATGACCGCGGAGGACATCCTCCAGCGGAATCCGCGATTCCTGACGCGAGCGAAGAGCTTCGACACGTTCCTCGTCGTCGGGTCGGCTATCGCCGTTCCCGAAGCGCCGCTGGATCTCGAGGAACTGTCGGTCAAGACGATCGTGAACGACGACGTCGCGGCCGAAAACGAAGTCCGGAACATGCTGTTTCCGCCGCGAGAGATCGTCGCCTTCCACTCCCGCGTGATGGCACTCGAGCCCGGCGACCTGTTCAGCACAGGTACGCCCGGCGCGGAACCGATCGAACCCGGCGACCACGTCCGTGCCGAGGTCGAGCGAGTCGGGGCGGTCGAGGCACCTGTGGTTCGCTGAGGTCGCCGCCGAAGCCCCGTTCTTCGGTCGGTGCGTACACTGAACTATCTGGGCCACGAACGCTCGAGACGAGATGGCAGCGGACGACGACGGCCGAACCGGACTCGAGGTGTCGGGACAGCGAGACTGGTTTCGATTCGGCGTCTATATCGCGTTCCTGTACGCGGGGTTTACCCTCGTTATCCTCTACTTGCTCCAGTTCGACACGACCGTCGGTCTCGTCGTCGCCGTCGTCGGGAGTATCCTCTACGGGATCGGGATCATGGTGTACGTGCTGTATTTCACCTGAGGGGCTCCGGAATCGGTACGGGAACCGAGATATCGCTCAGCCCGACCGACTACCGTCGTTGTCGTCCGAAAACGTCGCGATATCGAGTCCGCCGTCCGGGGTGACGTAAACCCCGACACCTCTCGGGTCGTCGTGGACGGTCCACTCGAACGAGGTCGACTGCTGGTCGTTCAGGACGACGGCGAGTTCGTACGTCGTCCCGCTGGAGACGTCGAGCAACTGGGTGAAGCCCGTTTCGCTCGAGAGCGTATAGGCGTCGTCGAGCACTTTCTCGTCACTCGATTTCGTGGCTGGCGTAACGGTAAGCGCGACCTCGTGTTCGCCGTCGTCGAAGTTGAAAACCCGGACGGGATACTCCCCGTCGCCCCTAGTAGTTTCGACGTCGACGCGCTGGAATCGTTCGTCCGTGACCCGGTACGTTCGGGGAACGCTGGCGTATTCGGAAGCTGTGGCCGGTCGAAGCAGCCCCTCGGTTTCGGTACTCCCGGAGCAACGAGAGACGACGTACAAACTCGAGTCCACCTCGCGGTCGAAACGGGCAGAGCACCGTACCGAGATGGAGGTCGGACTGTTTCCCTCGAGGATGGCGTTGTGATAGGCGGCCGTGTCGTACTCCTCGACAAAGTCGACGGCCGCCTCTCGCGTGAGTGGATCCGGGATCTTCGGGTATTCCTTCGAATCCGGCGAACTACTCAAGCATCCTGCCGTCGATAGCAGGAGCGCGGGGGCCGCTCCGGTGAGATACTGTCGCCGGTTCATATCACCACCCATTGTGTCGGCAGATAAATCTCTTCTCTCCGTTCGAAGCGCTTCGACCGGAGTCGGAACTTCGATTCCGTGATCAGTCGATCGCCGTCACCACTGGACAGTCCGCCGAGAGCAACACCGACTGGGTCACGCTGCCGAAGATCGCCTTGCCCGTCGGACTCCGCTCGCGGCCGCTCACCACGATGAAATCCACGTCGAGGTCCGCGGCGGTGTCGACGATCGTCTCCGCGATATCACCGTGAGCCCGCCGTTTCGTCACCGACGTCCCTGTCTCCTCGAGTTCAGCGAGAACCGCCGCTGCGTTCTCGGGGAACGATCCCTCCTCGTACAGTTCCTCGGAGCTAAAGTCTCCGCCTTCGTCGATCACGTCGACCTCTTTGACGACCTCGAGGGCGATTACCTCGAGGTCCGTGGGATCGCCGGGTAGCGATGCGACGACCTCCGCCGCTCGTTCAGTTCGCTGTTCGTCGAAGCCGACCGGGAGCAACACGCGAGTCATGCTAGCCGCCACCACGACCTCGAACTTAAGCGTCGGTCCCGCCGCTCGACTCGAGCGTTCGAACCAGCAAAGCGTTTTAGCGTTCCGTCGAGACCACACGGTAAATGAACCGACGGCTACGATGTTACGACTGCGGGGAGACGTTCGAGGTCGACGAGCGGAAACGCTGTGTCTGTGGCGAGCCGCTGTGGTTCGACGTCGATACAGCGGGGTTCGAGTGGCCCGACGAGGACTGGACAGCCGGAATGTGGCGGTACGTCGACGTTCTTCCGGTCTCCGAACCGATCGGTCCGACGCCCGGAACGACGCCGCTCGTCCGCGCCGAGGAACTCGAGGAGTACGCCGGCTGTCGACTCTCACTCAAGCCCGAGGGACAGAACCCCACGGGCAGTTTCAAGGACCGGGGCACCGCCGTCGGCGTCAGCTACGCCGCGGCGACTGGCTACGACTGGATCGGTACCGTCTCGCACGGCAACATGGCACTGAGCACGAGCGCCTACGCCGCGAGCGCGGGCCTCGAGGCGGCCGTCTTCGTCCCCGCCGACACCCCACCGGAGCGACTCGAGTTGATCGCCCGCCACGACCCCCGTATCTTCCGGGTCGAGGGCGACTACGGGCAACTGTACGCGGACACGCTCGCGCTCGAGCACGGCAGCGATCTCGACGTCACCTTCGTCAACTCCGATACACCGTTGCGAGTGGCCGGCCAGAAGACGGTCGGCTACGAGATTCTCGAGGAGTTCGAGCCCGACGTACCGGACGCGATCGTCCTGCCAGTCAGTAGCGGCGGCCACGCCAGCGGCATCTGGAAGGCGGTCCGGGAACTCGAGGATGCGGGCCTGCTCGAGGAGACGCCGCGACTCTACTTCGTCCAGGCGGGGCCGTGCGATCCGATCGCGACGGCCTACCGTGAGGGTCGCGACGAGGTGACGCCGATCGATCCGGGAGAGACGATCGCCGTCTCGATCGCGAACAGCGATCCGCCGAGCGGCACCCGGACGCTGCGAGCGGCCCGCGAGACCGGCGGGGCGGTCGTTTCCGTCCCGGACGAGGCGACCCGTGAAGCGATGGATCGGCTGGCGACGACCGCTGGCCTCTCAGTCGAGCCCTCGAGCGCCGTCGCGCTCGCCGGCGTCCGGCAACTCTCCGAGTCCAGCAAACTGGCACCCGATGACGACGTCGTCACGGTCCTCACGGGCTCGGGGTACAAGGAACGATACGACGTGGACGTCGACTCTCGGGCGCGGACGATCGATCTCGCAGATCTCGAGGACGAACTCGCCGCTGCAGTCGACGGCTGAACGGCGTCTCGACTTCGCCATCTAACGACGGCCGACTACATCTCGAGTTCGCCCATCGCCGCGAGGTCGTCGGCCACCGCGTTCACGGCGTCGACGACGACCTCGCCGACGGTCTCGACGGTCTCCTCGCCGATCGTCAGCGGCGGCGAGAGCATGAGGTGGTCGCCCGCGACGCCGTCGACCGATCCCGATCCGGGGTAGGTGTAGACGTCGCGGTCCATCGCTTCCTCGTACACTCGCTCGTAGACGTTCAGGTCGGGATCGAACGGCTCTTTCGTCTCTCGGTCGGCGACGAACTCGAGGCCGATCATCGCGCCGGCGCGTCGAATCTCCCCGACCATCGGGTGGTCCCGCAGTGGTTCGAGCGTTTCCTCGAGTTGTGCCCCGCGTTCTCGGCCGGTCGCCAGTACGTCGTCGGTGTACCGCTCGAGGACGTGGTTCGCGATCGCCGCCGACAGTGGGTTGCCCGAGAAAGTGTGGCCGTGTGAGAACGAGCCGCCGTCGTCGGCGTCGAACGCTGCGGCGACCTCCTCGCGGACTAGCGCCGCGCTGATGGGCGTGTAGCCGCTCGAGAGCCCCTTGCCGACCGTCAGGACGTCCGGCACTACGTCGAATCGTTCTGTCGCAAACATCGGGCCGGTGCGACCGAAGCCAGTCATGATCTCGTCGGCGATAAAGAGAACGTCGTACTCGTCGCAGATCCGTCGGACCTCCTGGTAGTAGACCGGATGGGGGTGTGCTGCGGGGATACTCGAGCCCGATATCGGTTCGGCGACGAACGCCGCGACTGTTTCGGGTCCTTCACGGCGGATGGTCCGCTCGAGTTCGCCGGCGGCGGCAATCGCCTGCTCCTCGGGCGTCCCCTCGTACTCCCAGCGGTAGGGGTAGGCAGGCGAGACGTGGGGCCACCCCTTCAGCTGTGACTCGTAGGTCGTCCGGCGACTCGTGTTACCCGAGGCCGACAGCGCACCCAGCGTCGCGCCGTGGTAGGACTGCCAGCGGCCGATAATCGTACTCTTGTGGGGATTCCCCCGTTCGCGGTGGTACGCCCTGGCGAGCTTGAACGCCGACTCGTTCGCCTCGCTACCCGAGTTCGTAAAGAAGACGGCGTTCAGGTCACCCGGTGCTCGTTCGGCGAGAGTCTCCGCGAGTCGCTCCGGTGTCTCGTTCGAGAAGTGTGAGAGACTCAGGTAGGAGACGTCCGCTAGCTGGTCGGAGAAGACGTCCTCGAGGCCAGGCAGGGAGTGGCCGAGGTTGACGACCGCTGCACCCGCCGCGGCGTCGACGATCTCCCGACCGTCGGCCGTCACGAGGAACTCGTCGTACGCCTCGACGATCTCGGGGAAGTCGGGCTCGAGCCCGCCACCCCACTTGTAGAAGACGTTGTTCTCGAGAGTCATGCCAGGTGAACCGACGACTGGCCAATTAATCTTTCCGGACGTCGTTCGCCGCCCGGCTCGACGGCGGACGACTCGGTAGTCATATATTTACAACTTCCCACAAATAAGTTGATATTCGAAACACCGATTTCGTTCACAGACGGTCTACCAAAACCACTGAAGTCATAGTAATAGATTGTGACGTCAAATACTGTGTATCTGCTCAAATTAGCAGCTAAACCGATTTCGGAAGTTAGATTCCGGCGACGAGATCAGCGGTGGTGTCGGTAGATGATCTCGGACAGAATCAAAAGTGTCATATTTGTATCTATGCTTCTAATCTGTTCTTTCTCTCGAATGCCGACGGCAGAGACGACTCGAGGTGACGATAGTCGGCCGTGCTTACGAATTCCGGGCAAGCGACGAAGTGTCGAGGTGTCCAACGAGAGGACCACGCTCGGAGACGCCCCGCGTGGGCGAGAGCGAGACCACTATGAGTGACATCGGATATCACGCGTCTCACGAACAGTTTGCACCCTCGGAATTACTCGAGTACGTCGAGCTCGCGGGTGAGTACGGCTTTACCGACGTGCTCGCCTCGGATCACTTCCACCCCTGGAGCGAACGTCAGGGGGAGTCGGGGTTCGTCTGGTCGTGGCTCGGCTCCGCGATGGAACGAACCGAGATGGCGTTCGGGACGGTCAACGCACCCGGCTACCGCTACCATCCCGCGATCATCGCACAGGCGGCGGCGACCCTCCGGGAGAGCTACCCCGAACGATTCTGGCTGTCCGTCGGGAGCGGCCAGTTGCTCAACGAGGGAATCACCGGAACGAACTGGCCAGTAAAGGGCGATCGAAACGACAGACTCGAGGAGTCAGCCGAGATCATGCGACGGCTCTGGGACGGCGAGGAGGTCACTCACGAGGGACAGATCACCGTCGAACGGGCACGACTCTACACCCGATCGGAGACGCCACCACCCCTCGTCGGAGCAGCACTCTCCGAGAAGACCGCTCGCTGGCTCGGCGAGTGCGAGTGGACCGACGGCATGATCACTATCGGGACGCCGGATCAGGAGGGACTCGAGGGGCGCATCTCGGCGTTCCGGGAGGGCTCGCCCGACGGCGACGTCTACTGCAAGGTCCAGCTCTCCTACGACAGCGACGAGGACGCCGCGCTCGAGGGTGCCTACGATCAGTGGCGGACGAACTGTGTCCCCGGGCCCGTAACGCAGGAACTGCGAACGCCCGAGGAGTTCGACGAACTCGGCGACGAGATCAGTCGAGAGCAGGTCGCGGAGAACGTCCGAATCTCGGCTGACCTCGACGAACACCGCGAGTGGCTCGCGGCGGATCTGGACCTCGGCGTCGACAAACTGATCCTCCACAACGTCAACCGGGAACAGGAGAGGTTTATCGAGGCCTTCGGCGAGTCGGTGATACCGGAACTCGAGTGAGACGGACTGCTGTACCGATTTCCCGGTGTGACCACAAGGTGGGTGGCGGCCGTTCCGGACCAACTTCCAGCAGTCCGAATGGGGCCGAGGCTTATTAGACAGATCGTGGTCCGTTCCGTATGGTCGACAGCAGAACCTACGCGTTCGAGGGAACGGAACCCGACGTCCACGAGGCTGCGGCAGTGAGCCGGGAGGCGACCGTCGTCGGCGACGTCGAAATCGGAGCCGACGCGAGCGTCTGGCCGGGTGTCGTCCTCCGTGGTGACGTCGGGCCGGTTCGCGTCGGCAGAGAGACCCACGTCGGCGACAACGCGACGCTGCACGCCGCCACGCTCGAGGATCGCGTGATGGTCGGTCACGGCGCAGTGCTCAACGAGGCGACCGTCGAAGAAGGAGCGCTGGTCGGATTCAACGCGACGATCAATACGGGTGCGACGATCGGTGCCGGAAGCATCGTCGCCGCCGGGACCGTGGTTCCGGACGGCTACGACATCCCGGCCGAGTCGTTCGTCCGCGGCGTCCCGGCCGAGACCACGCCGCTCGAGGAGACGGGAATCGACGCCGAGGCGGTCTTCGAGGAGTTCTCCTCGGGGGAGTATACGAACCTGGCCCAGCGTCACGAGGAACTGTTCGACGAGTAACCTCCACTACGAGCGGTTTTTTAGCTGGCTGGCAACTCGGCGTCCTCGGGCGGTAACGCTCCGCGTCAGTCGCTGAATTCGACGTCGGCTATTTCGGTGGTCCTGACGACGCGCCGATCTCGAAAATCTCCTCGTACAGCGTTTCGGCGAGTCGGTCCAGGTTCTCCTCGGCTTCGCTCGCGTCCATCGTATCGCCGACGCCCTGCCACTCGACCGATAGCTGGGTTATCGGCGCGACCGGAACGCCCCCAACTGTGACGTCGCCGTCGGGGGTGTGGACGATCCACTCCGTTCTCGAGCCCGCGGTCGTACAGGTGACGTCTTCGATGGTTCCGCCGGCCTCGTCCCACCGGGAGACGAGTTCGTCGGTAATGCGGCGGAGTTTTCGTTCGCCGAGGAGGTGGACGGCGAATCCGGTTCCCAATAGTACGAGGAAGGCGACGGCTGCCACCGGGAGCCCTCCATACGGGACGTTGACCGACGCTGCGAGTGTTGCGACCACGACGATCAGGCCGACGACCCGGAGGTCGAACGCGGTCGGGACCGTTCCGCCCCAGTTGCTTGCCGTCTCCCCTGCGGACTGCTCGAGTTGCATCTTGTTCGAGTCTGGTGGGGTCGTACGGGTAGTCGTTCGCCTGTCCCACTGCTGTCTTTATACGTGTCTCACAGCTGTTACTCGATTCTGAGTAGTCGCTAAAACAGGACTGTCCCGACTGCTCGAACGTGGGATTTCGAGTCGGTTTTATTACCTGTCCGTCCGAACGGTCGACCATGTATCGCGTACTGCTGCCCGTCGACACCAGCGAAGACCGCGCACTCGCACAGGCTGAATACGTTTCGTCGTTGCCCGAGGCGAGCGAAGACGTCGAGGCGTACATCTTGTTCGTCTTCCAGGGCGACGACGAGGACCTGCCCGACGAACTCGAGCAGTTCAAGTCCGCCTCGCGGGTCGGCTCCGTCCGCCGTGCGCGCGAACGACTCGAGGAGGCCGGCATCGAGACGACAGTCCTCGAGGACAGCGGTGACGCTGCAGCGGACATCCTCGACGTCGCCGAGGAGTACGACGTCGACTCGATCGTCCTCGGTGGCCGGAAACGTTCGCCAGTCGGCAAAGCCATGTTCGGGAGCGTGACCCAGTCGGTCATTCTCAACACCGACCGACCCGTGGCCGTAACGGGAAGCAGTGGCGAGTGAGTGGTTCCCGAACGGCCGATGAAACGTCGTGGTAGACGCCTGCAACGGGGAAATCTATTTCTCCGGTCGTGTCGACGTGATGGTTGTTACCGATGTACGACCGAATTCTCGTTCCGACCGATGGGAGCGAAGCGGCGACGACTGCGACCGAAGAGGCAGTCGACCTGGCCGATCTGAACGATGCGGAGGTTCACGCTCTGTACGTCGTGGAACCAATCCCACTCGGTGGGTTCACTGCCGGCGCTGAACCGGCGTCGGCCGGCTGGGACGACGTCGTCGAAGAACAACGGGCAGAAGGAGCGACCGCAACTGCGTCGGTCGCCGACCTCGCAGCCGACCGCAGCGTCGACGTCGTCGAGGCCATAGAACACGGCAAACCGAACGAACAGATCCTCGGGTACGTCGACGAACACGCGATCGACGCGATCGTGATGGGGACACACGGCAGGTCGGGCGCGGATCGACTCGTCGTCGGCAGCGTCACGGAGAAAGTCGTTCGCAAGAGCGACGTGCCAGTCCTCACAGTCCGAAAGGGGTGAGCTGTCCGCTATCGCTCGAGCAGGAAACCGACGCGGCTCTCTTAAGCGAGCCACTGGTGAAGTCCAATCCCCTTCCGGCTCGAGTTCGAACCACGCCACCAGCATGGCTCGACGATACGCCGGCGACGTTCGATGGGGGTGGACCTGTCCGCGCTGTGACTCGGAGGCACCCGTTAGGAAGGATCCGTCGTCGGAGACGTTCCGGTGGGAGTGTTCTCGAGACGACTGTCCGGCGGTCGGATTCGGGTTCCGATCGCGACGCCGCGCACGGATCGCGCTCCGGAAGTACTGCGACCGGTACGAGAGTATTTATCGATAACCGCTCCAACCGATTGCGACACCGATCGGTTTCCGGGCAGACAGTGTCTTGTTCCAGCCGAAGGGGGACTCTCCAAACATATTTGTTGTTCGTCATAATCCAAATACTACCCTATTACATATATTTATCGAGACGGTGTTTCGATATAGCGTACTCTTGTTCGAATTCGTACCGATAGAGACGTACAAGAGCTACATTAGAGGTCTTACGGGCGCTGACTTCTCGGTCGATCGTCCGGAATGTCGGAGACGAACTGTACTCCAATAAATCGTCGAACGGGGTTCGAAAACGGCTTTATTATACGACAGGTGAAATAGACGTCTGGTTGTTCGACTGTATTATATGTCTCTAAAAATATGTGCTATTTTATCCGACTGCTTCGGCAGTCAGCGGTTGCAACTCGAGTCAGTTCAGTAACTCGTCCTACAACTTTGGCGTCGGCATGTGTCTCGAGTCCTCGACGCTGACTTTCGTGATTCTGTGGTTCCGGATCCGGGAATTTCGAGTGCGAGAGGATCTCGAGGGCCGCTGTGAGTGAGACGATCGCATCTCAACCGACGTTGGTCGCATCGGCCTGCTGGAGGTCCTCGTACTCGACGATCCGGGATGCCTTCGTCTCGATGGCCTCGCCGGTCTCCGGTTCGAACAGGTAGAGGTCGTCGGGAGCGAAGTCGATCCGGACCCGATCGCCACGCGAAAACCGGACGTGAGAGTCGATGCGACCAGTCAGTTCGACGCCGCCGGTCTCGAGGTAGACGACGTTCTCGTCGCCCATCGCCTCGACCACGGTCACCTCGACCGGGACCCCACCGCTCTCGACGATCGAAACGTCTTCCGGCCGGATACCGACGGTCACCCGATCGTAGCCCTCGAGGGTTGCGGAGAGCGAGTCGATCGACCGCTCGTACGTGAACTCCCCTGGCCCGTCGAATCTGGCCGTTCCGTCGACCGATTCGACCGACGTCTCGAGGAAGTTCATGCTCGGACTCCCCAGGAACCCGGCGACGAACTCGTTTGCGGGATCGAGGTACACCTCCTCTGGCGGCCCGACCTGCTGGAGTTCGCCTTCGTTCATGACGGCGATTCGGTCGCCCATCGCCATCGCCTCGGTCTGGTCGTGGGTGACGTAGACGGACGTCACGTCGAGTTCCCGCTGGAGGCGGAGGATCTCCTTTCGCATGTCGTCTCTGAGCTTCGCGTCGAGGTTGCTGAGCGGTTCGTCGAGCAGGAAGACGGTCGGATCGCGGACGATCGCGCGTCCGAGCGCCACGCGCTGTTGCTGGCCGCCCGAGAGTTCGCCGGGCCGATCGCCGAGCAAGTCTTCGATGCCGAGCATCTCGGCGGTCTCCTCGACCCGGCGTTCGATCTCCTGCTCCGAGTAGTCCGACGACAGTCGGAGCCCGAATCCGATGTTCTTCCGAACGGTCATGTGCGGATACAGCGCGTAGTCCTGGAAGACCATTGCCACGCCGCGTTCCCGGGGCCGTACGTCGGTGACGTCCTCGTCACCGAAGACGATCGATCCCGACGTGACGCTCTCGAGGCCCGCGATCATCCGTAGCGTCGTCGTCTTCCCACAGCCACTCGGTCCGACGAAGACGAGGAATTCGCCGTCCTGGATCGAGATGTTCATATCGTCGACCGCCTGTACCGCTTGCCCGCTCGGGTCGTATATCTTGTCAACGCTCTCTAGTTCGATCGACGTCATTCGCGTATATGCTATCACTCCATCAGTATTAATGTGTAGGGTTATTCACCGGTGCACTCGAGGCGAGAGAGGGGAGAACGAGGAAGTCGAGGCGATCACATCGAGTTCGTGAACCCGCGGACGAAGTGTTCCTGCAGCCACAGGAACAGCACGATCATCGGGACGATCGCGATCGTCGCTGCCGCCATGATCTGGTCGAAGTAGATCCGGTGGTGGCCCGTTAGCCGTTCGATGGCCAGCGGGATCGTGAACAGTTCCTCGCTCTCCAAGATCACCAGCGGGTAGAGGAACATGTTCCACTGAGTGATAAAGAGAATGATCGCGAGCGCCGCCAGCATCGGCTTCATCGCCGGCAACACGACGCGGTAGAAGATCTGGAACTCCGATGCGCCGTCGATCCGTGCGGCGTCGAGCCACGAGTCAGGAATCGACAGCATGCTCTGGCGCATCAGGAAGATCCCGATGGGATTGGCGAGAAACGGCAGGATCAACGCGATGTGTGTGTCCAACAGACCGAACTGCGCCATCAGCAGGTACATCGGGATGATCATGATCTGGACCGGCAACACCAGTGTCGCCAGGATGAAGTAAAACAGCGGCTCCCGGTACTTGAACTCGTACTTCGCGAACGCGAAGCCGGCGAGCGCACACAGGAACAGCGAGATCACGGTGTAGACGGTCGCGACGAACACGCTGTTCCAGACGCTTCGCAGGTAGGGAAACCGCGCCTCGAGCGCCTGGACGTTCTCTATGAAGTGCGTCCCGGGCAAGAGTCGCGGCGGGAGCGTGAAGAACTCCTCCTGTGGCAGCGACGCCGCGACGATCATCCAGTACAGCGGGACGAACGTGATCACGACGACTACGAGTAGCGAGATGTACACCGCGAATCGAACGGGAAGCGATTCCTTGGAGTTCGTTGTCGACATACTTACTCACCTCCGACCTTCAGCTGGACGTACGCCAGGATGGTGACGAACACGACGAGCGCGTAGGTGATCGCGCTCGCGTATCCGAGGTTGAATCGGCTGAACGCTTCCTCGTACATGTACATCACGACCGTTATCGTCTGGTTCGCTGGTCCGCCGTCGGTGATGATCATCGGTTCCGCGAACAGCTGTAACGAACCGATCGTCGAGAGCACGATCACGAACAGCAGGATCGGTCTGAGCTGGGGAAGGGTGACGTACCGGAACTTCTCCCAGCGGTTCGCGCCGTCGATCTCTGCAGCCTCGTAGAGTCGCCTGTCGATGCCCTGGAGCCCGGCAAAGAGGATGAGCATGTTGTAGCCCATCCACCGCCAGTCCAGTGCCATCGCCAGGGAGACTCTCGACCAGAAGCCGTCGGTTCGCCACGGGATCGTCGGCAGTCCTGCGGCCGTGAGCACGTAGTTGATGAACCCGAAGTTCTCGGCGAACATCACCAGGAAGATCGCCGAGTACGCGACGTAGTTCGCGGTGACCGGAATCGCGATAGCTGTCCGGAAGTACCCCGAGTACTGCATGAACTTCGCGTTCAACATCAGCGCGACCAGCAGCGACACAAGTACCATCAGCGGCATCTGCAACAGCGTGATGACGAGCGTGTTCTCCACCGACTGGATGAACAGGGCGTCGCCGAACAGCCGCTGGTAGTTCGCCAGCCCGACGAACTCGAGGTTGGAGATCCGGGGCACGCCGAACTCGAACACGAACAGGTCGAACTCGAGGATGTAGCCGGAGCCTCGGCCGTGGTACCTGAAAAACGACAGGTAGAACGTGTAGGCGACCGGAAACGCCAGGAACAGACCGAACAGTACGTAGAACGGAAGGATGTACAGGTACGGAACGCCCGGGAAGCTCGGTAACGCGTCACGGACGGCGTTGCGTTTGGTCCGGACGCTGGTTCTTACCGACTGCACTCGCCGTTTGTCCCGCAGCGACATGTGTTAGGCGATCTCCCTGTTGAGGTCGCTGGCGAGCGTTTCTTCGGCGTCTTCGGCCATCTCCTCGGCCGAATCGTACTCGTCGACGACGTAGTCCGCGATGAAATCACCCATCCGTTCGTACACTTCGCGGTGGTCGGCAGTCATCCGCATCGTCGGAACGTCCGCAGCGATGTCGACGATCGGTTCGTAGGTGTCTCCACCGAAGAACTCCTGTTCTTGCTCCCACCACTCGTCGTCGTAGACTGTCTCGAGCGGCGGGAAGATCCCTGCTTCCTCGGCGATCGTCATGACTTGCTCTTCGTTCGTCAGCGCGAACTCGAGGAAGTCCCAGGCGCGAGCGATGGTCTCGTCGTCCTTGTGGTTGGGGATGACCAGATTGGAGCCGCCGTGGTTCGTCGCCCGGCCACCACCCTCGGTGACCGCCGGCGGGAGGTGGATCCCCCACTGACCCTCCATGTCCGGCACCGTGTCGATGAGTGCGCCGGCCATCCACGCACCGCTCGTAACCGTCGCGATCTGATTGCCGGCGAGCCCGGTGGTCCACGGTTCGGTGAACTCCTCCTCGTCGACTGCGGTATCCGTCTCGTACAGTTCCTTGATGATCTCGGCCGCCCGACGGGTCTCCTCGGTGTTTATCATCAGTCTCCCCTCCTCGTCGTAGACCTCGCCCCCCTGCTGGCGCACCAGCATTTCCCAGCGCCACTCGAGGACGCCACTGCCCATCCCCATCCAGTAGGTGTCGTCGGGGAGTTCGTCGGCGTACTCGATGACGTCGTCGTAGGTCTCGATGTCGTCGGGCGAGATGCCGAGGTCGTCGTAGATCTCCCGGTTGTAGAACGTGACGACCGGCGCGATGTCGATCGGGATACCGTACCGGCCGTCACCGGTATCGTCCGAGAGCCTGTCCCACGTCCAGTCGACCATCGCGTCTTCGGTCTCCGCGTCGATTTCGTCCTCGAGGTCGACGAGCCCTCCTGTTCCGACGAGTTGGTTCGTCCAGCGACCCTCGTACGCGCCGATGTCCGGCCCGCCGTCACCCGCAGCGACCGCCGCTTGCTGGGAGTCGTGGAGTTCGTCGTGGCCGAGTTCGTCGATCTGGATGTCGACGTCGTCGCCGGTCTCCTCGACGTACTGTTGGGCAACCACCTCGAGACCGTCGGGCTGGGTTCCGAGGCTCCAGACCTGGAGGCTGTCGGACAGGTCCGCGTCGTCCGGGACGCCGACGACTTCCCCGTCGCCCGGGTCGTCCCCGAGGCCGACACACCCTGCGAGCGCCGCTCCTAACGTGCCTGCTCCCATCGCACTCACGACTTTACGTCGCGAGATGCTGGAGTCACATCTGTGTGACATACACTACCTCGATCAGAGGCCTCAAATATAAAAGTTACTAATATAATGATTGATACCTGGGGACGGTGGATGCGGTGTTTTCGACGGTAGAACCCCCGAAGTAGGACAGTTCGGCGATATCGATGGTAGTTCACCGTGGGGGATGCCGCCTGTGAATCGGTAACCATTCGGGGGACCACAGTCTTTATTTCCTACGTGGGTATGTATCCGGTATGGTTCAGCACCGAGCCGGTAGCTCGGAGCCTGTAGTCCGGGATCCGGACGCGATCCTGGACGGGCTCTCGCTTTCGGAAAAAGTCGGCCAGCTCGTCGGCACGTGGATCGGATCGATGGGTGAAGACGTCTCGCTCGAGGACGCGAAGACGATGGTCCGAGAGGGCAATCTCGGGACCGTCGCTGCGTTCGGCATCGGCGTCTCGTGGTTCCACGATCCGGAGCGCGTCGCCGAAGTAGCAAACGAGATGCAACGAACCGCCGTCGAAGAAACCGATCACGGAATCCCGCTGTTGCTCCCGGTCGACGGCGTCCACGGTCACGGGTACGTCGACCACGCGGCAGTCTTCCCGCACGGACTGGGCGTCGCGGCGACCCGCCGCCCCGATCTCGCGCGAACAGCGGGGCAGGTCACCGCGACCGAGATGCGCGCCACCGGCGCCAACGTCAACTACGCGCCTACCGGAGACGTCGTCCGCGATCCGCGGTGGGGTCGCACCTTCGAGACCTACGGAGAGAGTCCGCTGCTCTGTAGCGAGTTCGCCGCCGCCACGGTCCGCGGTCTCGAGTCCGAAGCCGACGGCGAACGCGTGGCAGCGACGATCAAGCACTTCCCGGCGTACGGCGATCCGACCGGCGGCGAGGACACGGGTGCCGTCGAGTGCGACCTCGCGACGCTCTACCGGGACTACCTGCCGCCGTTCGAAGCCGCGATCGACGCCGGTGTCTCGCTCGTGATGCCGTGTTACAACGCCGTCAACGGCGAACCAGCCCACGGCTCGGAGTTCATCCTCACCGAACTGCTCCGGGAGCGACTGGGATTCGACGGGGCCGTCGTCTCCGACTGGGGTGGCGTCGATCACCTCCACGAGGACCACCGCGTCACCCGCGACCAGCGCGACTCCGCACGGCGAGCGATCGACGCGGGACTCGACTCCATCTCGATCGGCCGCGACGAACACGCCGCGCACCTGCACGATCTCGTCGAGAGCGGCGAACTTCCGGAGGAACGTATCGACGAGGCCGTTCGTCGCATCCTCGAGCTCAAAATCGATCTCGGGCTGTTCGAGGACCCCTACGTCGACCCCGGGGCAGCATCGAAAATCGTCGGCGCACCCGACCACCGCGACGCGGTACTCGAGGCCGCTCGCGAGTCCCAGACCCTGCTGAAAAACGACGACCTCCTCCCGCTCGACTCCGACCTCGAGGAGGTCCTCGTAACCGGACCGAATGCCGACTCGCTGCGCAACCAGCTAGGTGGCTGGAGCGTCCAGCAGCCCAAACCGGACGCAGGGACGACCCTCCTCGAGGGGGTCGAAGCCGCGACCAGCGATCGGACGACCGTCCGGTACGAACGCGGTGCGGGCATCGACGAACCGGACGACGTCGACGCCGCGGTCGACGCGGCCGCCGACGCTGACGTCGCCGTCGTCGCACTCGGCGAGAACTGGTACTACCACGAGTTCGGCCCCCAGGAGGTCGCGGGCGAGACCGGTTCTTTCCCCACCAGGACCGAACTCGGGCTCCCCGACGCCCAGCGCGAACTGCTCGAGCGCGTTCACGAGACGGGGACGCCGACGGTGCTCGTCCTGATCACCGGTCGACCGCTGGCGATCGAGTGGGCGGCCGAGGAGATTCCCGCGATCCTCATGTCCTACTATCCCGGCAGCGAGGGTGGCACTGCGATCGCGGAGACGCTGTTCGGCACCAACAACCCATCCGGACGGCTCCCGATCACGGTGCCGCGGTCTGTAGGGCACTTGCCTTCCCACTTCGATCAACTCGCTCACCCGACGCCCATCGGCGACGACGAGCATCCCGACTCGTACGATCCTCTCTTCGAGTTCGGCCACGGGCTGAGCTACACCGAGTTCGACGTGTCGGATCTCGAGACGACGAACGCTACGATTGGGCCCGGAGAACCGGTCGACGTCACGGTGACGGTCGAGAACGTCGGCGACCGTGCCGGCGCACGTGCGCTGGACGTGTTCCTGCGCGACGACGTCTCCTCTCGCGTCCGTCCCGTCCGCGAACACGTCGCCTTCGCGACGGTCGACCTCGAGGCCGGCGAGTCGACCACTGTCGAACTGACGATCCCCAACGACGCGCTCGCGGTCACCGGTCCGAACGGCCGGCGAACGGTCGAACCGGGGACGTTTACTCTCTTCTGTGACGGTTGCTCGACGACGGTCGAGGTCGACTCGGAGTACTGAC
Source organism: Natronobacterium texcoconense (assembly GCF_900104065.1). Taxonomy (NCBI): domain Archaea; kingdom Methanobacteriati; phylum Methanobacteriota; class Halobacteria; order Halobacteriales; family Natrialbaceae; genus Natronobacterium; species Natronobacterium texcoconense. The sequence continues at coordinate 555,476 of NZ_FNLC01000002.1, forward strand.
TCCCAGCCGCCCCGTTCTCGTTTTCGCGAGCGTGTACGGATCACCGCATCGGCCTTCGACTGACGCCGGATTTCGGCGACTCGTTTCTGTCACTCGTCTTTTTTGTAGCTCTATTATTACTTGCTGGCTGGTTTCTCGTCCCGTCCCAGTCTGGCGATTTCTGACTTTCGTTATGGATAACCAATGTGTCGGAGAAGTTATTAGTACGCCAGTGAGTGGGACCCACAGCCGGAATGGGAAGGTTTTACCGGAACTATCGTTAGATATTTGCCATGGACACCGACACGCTCCGGCGGGCGCTCGAGGAAAGCGGGCTCACCGAGTACGAGGTCGATGCCTACCTGACGCTTCTCGAGGTAGGGTCGTCTTCGGTCGTCGGGATCGCCGAACGGTCGTCGGTTCCGGCACCACAGATCTACGACACCGTCCGAGCCCTGGAGGAGCGCGGGTTCGTCGAGACGATCGAGCGGGACAAGCTTCACGCTCGAGCGAGAGAGCCGGTCGAGATTATCGACGAGCTACGCGAGAAGAGCCAGATGCTGGCCGACGCCGCCGACGAGGTCGAAGAGCGGTGGGAACGACCGGACGAACAGGATTTCCGGGTGAACGTCCTCAAACGCCGCGAGAGCCTCGTCAACAACGCGCGGGAGGCGATCGAAAACGCGAACGTGTCGGTGGAGGTGGCCGCGACGCCGGCACAACTCGAGCAACTCCAGCCGGCGCTACGGGACGCGACCGATCGGGGCGTCAAAACGTGGGTCACGCTCTGTGGCGACGGGGAGTCGGTCGACGCGGGCGACGTCGGCGTGTTGCAGGTTCGCTGGCGCAAGCTACCCGGTCCGTTCATCGCGATCGTCGATCGTCGACGCGCGTTCTTCGCGCCGGCCACCCACCACGGCGAGCCCTACGGCATCGTCATCAACGACGACATCCTCACGCTGGTGCTTCACTGGTTCTACCTGACGCTCATCTGGCTCCCCAGCGAGCGACGCTACGTGGACGCCGATCGGCTGCCGACGTACGTCTCGATCGAGGGGTTCATCCTCGACGTCGCGCCGCTGTGGTACGACGGGGCGACGATCGACGTCCGGGTGCTCGGGCAGGATCCGGAGACGGGCGAGTACACCGAGGTGCAGGGCGAACTCACGTACATCGCAGCCGAGGGTGGAACGGTGCCGTCGCGAAACCCCACCGTCACCGAACTCTCCGGCTACGCGACGCTCGTCGTCGACGACGACGGGCGTCAGTACTCGATCGGCGGCTGGGGCGCGGTCTTCGAGGACGTCGAAGCCGAGATCATCGCTATCGAGGGGATCGAGTTCCCGACGCCATGAATTACACTCGTACGCCTGTAATCCACTTGTTTACAATCATACTCTCGTAATCGGTGCTGCATCGGTCGTGCATCGAACGCACTCGCCACATCCTGACTCCTTACGAGCCGGTGAACGATCCGTTCCACGGCGAGATCACGGAGGAAGTGTTCTATACCGTTCATAGAACTATTTCTGATATATTCTGGGTGAACTTCTGTGCTGATCTCTGGCGAAGACGATTCCCCCGAATAGGACAATCCGCCGCTACACTCCCCGTGTTTGGTATAGCGGACTTTTCCGACAGGATGTCGATATGCGACGCGTCCGATCCATTATCGGTCGCAATACCCTTTTCGGCACGTATTAGGCAATTGTGGGCCATCTATCCCTGTTAGGTGGCTCCGATCTCTGTAGCCGAACGAACGACCTCCGGAACCGTCGAATAATGTATTACAGAAGACTGTTTACCGATCCCACCATATAAATTATATTTAGGAGTTCGGCCACTCGGCCAAAAATCGTGTCGTCGATTACGCGACGATCGGGTGTCACAGAGATAGCGACGATTACGACGGGGACTGCGACTCGAGCGCTGGTTCTCCATCTATCGTTGCCGGCGACTCTGTCGAGTCGTTCTCGGCTGCCACGTCGTCGGTTTCTTCGATGACGTATCGCTGTCCGAACATCGGATCGAGCAGGCTGTCGACTTCGCCTCGATCGTCCGTGAGTACGGGGACGTCCTCCGAGTCTGGGTCGTCCAACCAGTTGTCGACCGCGTCCTCGAGGTCGACGCCAGTATCACGCGCGTCGTTTCGCTCGGCGAGGTCGGCCTGTGAGAAGTCGGTTTCGTCGTTCGTCGCCACGACCTGAATGTTCTGGACGGCGTTCTGGTCGCTGGTGCGGAAGCTGTAGACGTCGGGGAAGACCTCGTCCATCGTCTCGTACTGGGCGTGATAGAACTCGGCGGCCGAGCCAGAGGGGGCGGCGATCACGTTCGCGTGGACGACGCCGTCCTCCGTCAGTCGATCCGAGAGCAACTCCATGAACTCGACAGTGGTCAGATGAAACGGAACCTGATCTTTCTTGTAGGCGTCGAGGACGATCACGTCGTAGGTCTCGTCGGTTCCCTGGAGGAACTGCCGACCGTCTTCGGTGTGGATGTTCACTGCCCCTCTGTCGAGTCCGAAGTAGGTCTCCGCGGCGTCGGTCACTTCGGGATCTATCTCGACCACGTCGACGGTCGCGTCGTACTGCTCCGCGAAATCCTGCGGGCCAGTGTAGCCGCCGCCACCGACGAATAATACCCGATCGACGTCGTCTGGATCGTCGACCATCAACATCGGCAGGTGAAAGTATCGCGTATAGGTGAAGACGTGGCGGTCGGGGTTCTCGAGATCGGTCGCGCTGTGGCGAGCGCCGTCGAGGTACATCGTGCGGACGTCGCCGTCGTCGACGATCTCGAGTTGCTGGTGTGGCGTCCCGGTCTCGTGGACGACGTCGCCACGGTAGTCGAACGCGAGCGGACCGCCGCCGACGGCTGCGACGAGCAAGAGCGTGACGAGTCCGCTTGCGAGTATCGATCTGCGAGAGGGTCGGGGAAGCCCGAGGGCGATCGCCGTTCCGACGAGCGCGAGACCGAAGAACAGTCCGATCTGGTCGACGGTCAACGCGGGGATGAGGACGAACGTCGTCGCCGCGGAGCCGACGATGCTGCCGATCGTTCCGAGCGCGTAGACGTGACCCGACGCTTCGCCGGTGCTGACCTTCGCCGATAGCTCGGCGGCGTACGGGCTGATAAAGCCCAGCAAGTACGTCGGCGGTCCGAAGAGGATAACAACCGCTGGCAGGGACGCATAGCGTGGCGGCAGCGCGAGCGTCGACGTCTGCACGAGCAAGAGATCGCTCGCGTAGACGACGACGGCGACGTAGACTGCAGTTCCGAGCATGATCCAGGACATCTGGCGGGTCGACGCCGTCGACGCGAGTTTCCCGCCCTGCCAGTAGCCGAGACTCAACGCGACGAGAAAGACCGTCAGGATACCGCCGACCGTGTAGATGTGGCTCCCGAACTGCGGGGCGACGACCCTGACTGCCAGGATCTCGAGTCCCATGCTGACGACGCCGGAGACGAACACGGCCAGTTCGGGTTTGCTCGGTCGGTACGACGTGACCTCCTGCACTTCCATCAGAAGACCGGACGGTATCCGGCGGTGAGTACCTGTCGCATCGGTTCGACTCTCGAGCCGACGTCTGTACGGCTTCGGCACGGCCTTGCCGACGTTCTTCTACGTTGGAAAGTCGTGAAAAACTACTTGTAGCCCGAACATCACGTTTCGAGCGTATGCAACAGTGTCCCCGCCGCACCCTCCTCGGAGGCATCGGTACGACGATTACGGTCGCGCTCGCGGGCACGAGCGTGTCTGCAACGTCTACCGACGGTCGAGTCGAAACTCCGTCCGAATCCGACTTCGAATCCCTCTTCGAGTACCTCCCCGCGTCGCTGGCTGGCGAACCGATGCAACTGGCTGCGACGGACGTCGACAGTCGGCTCGAGGCCGACGAACCTCACAGTCACCCGGTACCGATCCCGGCCGGCCATCGGTTCGACGTCGAAGCCGAAGACGTCTCGAAGACCGTCCGGGTCACGTCCCACGACGACGGCTACACCCAACCGCTCGTCGTCCTCACCGGCGACGTCGACCTCGAGGGTGAAAGCGAGTCCCGAGACGCCCACGGAGTCGAGTACGATTACTACGAACGCGACGACCTGGCCGTTGCGGTCACCGACGACGTCGCCCTCTTCGCCGACGAAGCCGAAACGCTCGAGACAGCGTTTGCAGCTAGCACAGGCGAGACCGAACAGCTGCTCGAGGCCGAGTCCACGCTATCGGCGGCCTTCGAGGACCGTGGCGGTGCCGACAGTTACAGCGTTCACCTCGTCGGCGACGAGTTCCACCTGCCGGCCGCCGACGCCGAGGACGTCGAGTACGTGGTTCACGCCGAGACCGTCCTCGATCCGGATACGATCGAGACACAGTACGGCCTCGCCTTCGTCGACGAATCGGCGATCACCGACGAACTCGTCGAGACCCTCGAGGGTGAGTTCGCGTACATGGGCACGAACGGCGACCCGACGGCGACGGTCGACGGCTCCGTCGTCACCGTCACCGCCGAGCGCGACCTCGTGGCCGAACGAGCTATCCGGGAACACGACAGCCCCGGCCGCCTCCGGGTCGACCGGGAGTTCGACCTCGAGGACGACGAACTCGAGATAGAGATCGGGCGTGGCGATCCGACGCCGATCGAGGACCTCTCGCTGGAACTCGACGACGAGGAGTACGACGCCGATATTTGGGCGGACGGCCACGGCAAACTCGAGGAAGGCGATACGATCGTGATCGACATGGACGACGTCGAACCGAACCTGTCGATCAGGCTCCGCCACGACCACGAACTCGGTTCGAGTTCCAGTGGGACGTCGATCCTCAGCCACTTCCGGTTCGAGTTCGACTACGACCTCGAATCCGAGAGCCTCTCGATCACGTACGCCGACGACTTCCCGCTCGACGGCGACGAGGTCCATCTCGCAGCCTACGAGGAACGACCGCGGTACCGTCCCGACGAGGACGACCCCGAACCACGAACCTCCGTACAGCCCTGGGAGGGCGAGACGCTGGACGAGGGCGCCGAAGCCACGCTCGAGGACGTCCGCCCTGGCGACGAAATCATCGTCGGCTGGAAAGACGTCTCCCCACGTGACAACATCGGCCGCCACCGGATTCGGCCGCCAGGCACCGTCCGGTTCGACTACGACTACGCGAGCGAAACGCTATCCGCGACGCTCGAACTCGAGGACGAGGAACAGCCGGCCGAGAAGTACGAACTCCTCGTCGACGACGAGCCGGCAGCCACCCAGTGGGCCAGCGAGACCGACACCGTCTCGTCCGAGGCAACGATCGAGGTTGCTGACGTGGCCGTCGGGACCGACGTCACCGTCGTCTGGGGCGACAGCGATGCCCGCGTCGGCGGCACGCGGCCCAGCCCGTCGATCGAACTCACATACGACGACGGAACGGTCGAACACGTCGGTGGCGACGAACCGCCGGCGGCGAAACTCGAGGTTCAGGCCTGGGGCGAAGACGGTCACGAGGAAATGGGCCTCGACGAGGTGATCGACGGCAACTTCACCGAGGGCGATTCGTTCGAGATCGATCTCGAGGACGTCCACAACGTGTCGCTTCGGTACGACGGTCACCACGGCGTCGGATTCGCTCGCCCCGACCAGTAGTCGAGCGGAGACGGGGTCAGTCCGCTGTGTCGGCGGTCGTCTCCGCCCCGCTCGTGGCCGTCTCACCGGTGTCGTCGCCATCGAAAAACGGAAGGAGAACCGTCGTGGCGGCAGTCTGCTCGAGTGCGGTCGTGTTCCGGAGTACGAGTCCGCCGAACCCGACGAGCAAGACGAGATCGACGTAGCTCGCCGCGATCTGTCCGACGAAGCTGCCGGTGAGCCCGAGGTTCTGCTCCGAAAGGAGTCCTAGCATGATAAGCCCCGCCCAGGAGAGTAGTATCAGGTACTCGAGCTTGCTGTACAGCAGTTCCCGGTGTTCGCTCGTCGCTGCGGCCGTCCGCGAAACCGGCCCGACGAGCAGGTAGACGAGTCCGACGAATCCCAGCACGATACCGAGCGAGACGACTGTTCCGGCCAGTCCGCTCACTAACCAGCTCGCAAACGTCCCCCAGAGAGTGACCAGGCTACAGCCGAAGACGGCCGCGGTCTTTCGCTGTCCTGCATCGGCGACTGCACCGAGGACGTAGCTGATCCCGGCCCAGACGACCGTGTAGCCGATAAATCGGACCACGGACTCGTCGGTGCCGCTCGTACTGACCGTCAGCACCTCGGCCGACATCAGCAAGTACGTCACGCTCATAGCACCGGACGCGAGTACAGCCACGTACCCGTACCGGCGTATCTCCGGCGACAACAGCCGGCTACCGGCCAGAAAGACGACTGCCAGTAGGCCAAGCACGCCACTCGAGATGGCGAGGATCGTCGTGTTCGGAATCATCACTGCCACCCCCGTGTGACGTCGACTATCGTCGCCCTCGAGTTCGATAGTACTGTTCGTCCGTACGATCGTCGCTTCCAGTCGAGTGTCGGTATCCCGGTCATGTTCGAAGCCCCCATCTGCTGTTTCGCTCCCGCCCGAGTGATGCCAACATTTGGCATCGTGGAATCCGGACGTTCCATCCGGATATGGGACGATTTACTGCTCGTCCACACGCGACACCTCCCGACCGGGTGTACAAAATAATTATTGCCAGCTGATTGTCTCGTTCGTCGCCAGACTGTATTCACGACCCATCCGACTGGTTTACAGAACCGGCCCGTGATATCACTTTTTAGTGATAAAGTGTGTGAGGACGAACAGTCCGACGGCGACCGCGAGTACGGTCGGTCGACTGTACTGGATCGTTCCGAGGATGGCGAGTCCCCAGACGATCCACCAGGCAAAGAGTACCGACAGCACCGCGTTCAGTGCGGCCAGGACGCGCGGATCCCCCTTCGAAGACTCGAGTCCGTCCGTGAGTCCGTCGGAATCGGAATCGGTGGTCATAGCTTCACAAGGGTGCGTTCGTCACTTAGCCGTTTTCGTCTTTCCACAGCGTCCCGTAGCGAGCCACCGGAATTTATAGTTCCACCCGCGAAGGTGTCGGTATGCGGGAGGTAACAGTATCTCGAGTGGTCGACGCCAGCCCCGACGACGTCTGGGCGCGGTTCGACCCACCGATGATCGTCGAGGCCGAGGGAAGCTTCACGGTCGAGAATATCGAAGACGAGGGGGAGGCGACGATCGTCGTCGCTAGCGGACCGGGGATCCGACTACCGTTGCGATTCGAGTATCGCGACGAGACGATCTACTACACACAGGAGGGCGAACAGGGGCCGTTTTCGCACATGGAGACGTGGCTCGAGTGCGAACCGGCCGACGGCGGCACGCGGGTCACGCTTCGCTCGTCGGTGTCGCTGTCCGCACCGTTGCCGTTCGGCGACCGGATCGCCGCCTGGAAACGGAAAGGCGAGTTGAAACGCGCACTCGAGGAGATCGAATCCGCGTTCGCGTAGCGGCGGTCGTCGATCGTGAGCCAGATCATGGCTCCCGGACGACCAGCGTCTCGTCGCCATCGGCCGGAAACCGGTTCTCGAGGTCGGCAGCCTGCTCCCACTCGTCGTCGGTCACCAGCGCGTCGTCCAGTCGTGAGCGTAGCGCGCCCTCGTCGTACTCGGTGCCGATGAACACCAGTTCGGTTCGGCGGTCGCCGTGCTCGTCGTGCCACTCGAGGCTGGGGCGGTTCGACCGGTAGAGGTCGCGTTCGACCTCGGGGAGCGCGGCGATCCACGGGCCTCTGACGGTCGCTCGAACCGACGGGCCGGCCTGTGCGACGTCGATTTTTATATCACGATCCGCGATCCACGCAACTCCTTTCGAGCGGACGATACCGTCAGGAAGCTCCCGGAGGACGATTTCGAACCGTTCGGGGTGGAAGGGACGACGGGCGCGAAAGACGAACGAGTCGACGCCGTAGACTTCGTCGGGGTGGCGATGTTCGTGGTCGTCGTGGCTATGATCGCCTTCACGGTCGTGATCGGCGTGCTCGTCCTCGTGGTCGTGACTCGCGTGCTCGTGTCCGCTCTCGTCGTCGTCCGTCTCCTCGAGCGCGCGTTGCCACCCCGCCGACTCGCCCATCGTCCTCGGATCGAACAGGTCGACGCCGAGCAGTCGGGTCGGATCGACCGCGGAGAACTCCGTTCTGACGAGTTCGGCGTCGGGCTGGAGTGCCGAAACGAGCGCCTCGGCTTCCTCGAGTTCGCCCTCACTACAGAGGTCGGTCTTGTTCAGCAAGACGACGTTGGCGACCTCGAGTTGCTCGATCAACAGATCCGAGAGTGGTCGGTCGCTCTCGTCGTCCGTCCCGCGTCGTTCGGGCACGTCCTCTCCGGCGAAGGCGTCTACGAACAGTCGCGTGTCAAGTACCGTCACGAGTGCGTCGATCTCGTAGTTGGCCGCGACCCGCGAGGCGGTGGTAAACAGCCGGGCGACGGGTTCCGGCTCGGAGATGCCCGACGATTCGACGATCAGGTGGTCGAACTCGCGGTTGCGGGCCAGTCGGACGACTGCCGTCTCGAGGTCGTCCTGGAGTTCACAGCAGATACAGCCGTTCGAGAGTTCGGCGACGCCGTCCTCGACGTCGAGGTCCGAACCGTCGGCGACGAGGTCCGCGTCGACGTTGACCGAGCCCATGTCGTTGACCAGCACCGCGAGGTCGCGGTCGCCGGCGTTGTGAAGCAGGTGGTTGAGCAACGTCGTCTTCCCCGCGCCGAGACTCCCCGAGAGAACGGTGACGGGAATCGTCGCTTGCATACCGGGCCCCTTGGTACTCGAGCACAAAGAGTCGTCGTTTCGAGAGTCACACTCGCGAATCCGGTTCGAGACGGTCGAACGGTCGATCCGGGCGTGGACGACATATTTTTGTCTCCATAGCCGAGCATGACTGTTGATGACAGTTGCCGACCGGATCGATGCCTATCGAACGGTACTCGAGGAGTGGCTGCGCGGGCTCTTCCACGGAATGATAACCCATCCGGCCTACGAGAAAATCGAGCAGGAGGCCGAGGACCTCGAGGACGCGTTCATGCTGGCGTGTTTCCCCGATGCCTTCGGCATTCCGAGTCCGGTATCGTACTATACGGCCGAACTCCTGCCGTTCCTGGAAGACGAGTACGAGGGGTGGGAACGGCGAATGTGGGATCGCCAGTCGGTGATCGAACGCAAGGGCCACCAGTACCACTTCTGATGACCGAGTTCGTCTTCTTCGGCGGCAAGGGCGGCGTCGGCAAGACGACCGTCTCGAGTGCACACGCCGTGCAGTGTGCCGAGGCCGGCCTCGAGACGCTCGTCGTCTCGACCGACCCAGCCCACAGTACGGCCGACGTCTTCGATCAGGAGTTCAGCGACGATCCGCAATCGGTCGAGGGGTACGACGGACTCTCCGCGATGGAGATCGACCCCGAGCAGGAGGTCCAGGACCACCTGATGGATCTCAAGCGTCAACTGAACGCCCAGTTGAGCGCGACGATGGTCAACGAAGTCGACCTGCAACTCGAGATGGCCCACCAGACGCCGGGCGCGTACGAGGCCGCGCTGTTCGACCGGTTCGTCGACGTGATGCGAAACGCCGACCCCTACGACCGGGTGGTGTTCGACACTTCGCCGACGGGGTCGACGCTCCGGTTGCTGGCGCTGCCCGAGTTACTCGAGGGGTGGATCGATCGGCTGATGTCCAAACGCGAGCGGAGCATCGATCTCTACGAGAAGGCCGCGATCGGAAACCGGGAGCCACGCCGCGTCATGGAGGGCGACCCCGTCCTCGCGAGACTTCAGGAGCGAAAGGAACGGTTCGAGTTCGCAGGCGAGGTCCTCCGCGAGGACTCGTCGTTTTACCTCGTGTTGAACCCGGACGAACTCTCGATTCGGGAGACCGAACGGTCGATCGAGACGCTGTCCGAGGCCGACCTCCCCGTCCGCGGCCTCGTCGTCAATCGGCTGACGCCCGAACCGGATCCCGACGAGGAAGGCCGTGGCGCACGGTATCTCCGCGACCGAGTCGCAACCGAGCGCGACCGACTCGAGCACATCGAACGCGAGTTCGACGTGCCGGTCGTCGCGACGATCGAGACGCGCATCGAGGAAGTCCGTGGCAATCTTCTCGAGGACGTCGCTGCCGACCTCGAGATCACACTCGAGCGCGACGAACCGACGTAGATGAACTCTGTCCGATTGACAGGTGCTTGCGCCTTCACTCCTACATCTACAAAGATTCCGTTCGAGAAAGCGTGAAAGTTTAGTGGAACAGCCAGTTCGACCTACTCGGATGAATTATATTTATAATGGTCCCGTCCCATCGTGGGTACGGGAGGCAATACCATGGTAGGAGTAATCTGGATCGTTGCACTGGTGTTGGTGACGTTTACCGCGGCGTACGTCGCCTACGGCCGATATCTCTCGCAGTTCGTCAATCTGGACGACAGCCGAGAGACGCCGGCACACAAGTATCAAGACGGTCAAGAGTACGTACCGGCGAAAAAACCGGTACTGTTGGGGCACCACTATTCGAGCATCGCCGGCGGCGCACCCGTCGTCGGCCCGATCACCGCAGCACTGATCTGGGGATGGGTTCCAGCCGTGCTGTGGGTCGCGATCGGGAACCCGCTCATCGGGGCGGTCCACGACTTCATCTCGCTGTCGGGCAGCCTCCGACACGAAGGGAAGTCGATCGGCTACATCATCGGCGAGTACGTCGGCGAACGGGGGAAGAACATGCTGCTGTGGTTCGCGTTCCTGTTGACGATCCTCGTCGTGGCAGTGTTCGCGCTGGTCATCGGGGTCGTCTTCGATGCGTTCCCAGAGGCTGCGACCGCGAGTATCATTTACATCGCGCTCGCGTTCATCTTCGGGTTCTGGCTGTACCAGCTGGGACTGCCGTTCTCGGTCGGGACGGTCGTCTTCGTCGCTGGCGTGTTCGCGTCGGTCTGGGTCGGCATCCAGTTCCCGATCGCCATCACGCCTCCGGCCGAGGCCGGCGCGTACCCGGAGGGGACGTTCGTCCTACTCGATGCGGCACCGGCACTGTTACCGGAGTTCCTCGGAAGCGCGAACATCGCCGCGTGGGTGCTCGTCGTCCTCGTCTACGGGGCTGCGGCGAGTATCCTCCCGGTGTGGATGCTGTTGCAGCCGCGTGACTACCTCTCCTCGTTCCTCCTGTACACGGGGGTCGGTGGGGGGCTGCTCGCGATCATCGTCGGTACGTTCATCACCGGGATGGGCGACGACGCAGTTCACGAGGGCCAGCAGCTAAGTTTCGACATTACGACGGGGGCCTGGTACGGCTTCCTCGGACAGGAGGGGCCACTCGCGGTCGAAGGCCTCATTCCGCTGATGCCGTTGTTCCCACTGCTGTTCCTGACCATCGCGTGTGGGACGATCAGCGGCTTCCACTCGCTGGTTTCCTCGGGAACGACGTCGAAACAGCTCAACAAGGAGAGCGACGCACGCCTGATCGGATACGGTGGCATGCTCGGTGAAGGGCTGCTCGCGGCCCTCGCACTCTGTGCCGTGACGATCGTCGCGATCCCGGCAGCCGAAGGGGGCATCGGTCTGGCGCTGCCGAACTTCGCGACCGGTGGCGGTGCGATCCTGACGGCCTTCGGCATCCCGTTCGAGTACGCAGCACCGTTCATGGCGCTCGTCCTCGCGAGTTTCCTGTTGACCAGCATGGACACGGCCGTCCGTCTCGGTCGATACATGCTCGAGGAGATCATCGACACGCCCGAAACCCAGGTCCAGTCCTACGGTGCGAACCCGTACGTCAACACCACGATCATCACCGTCATTGCGTTCTTCCTGCTGGGCAGCGGTCAGTGGGAGGACCTCTGGGTGCTGTTCGGCGGTGCCAACCAGTTGCTCGCATCGCTGGCGCTGCTGACTGGCACCATCTGGCTTGCTAACTGGAGCAAGTCCAAGCAGTTGATCTCGACCGGCGGTCCGATGATCCTGATGGCGTTTATCACCACCTTCGGTCTGGCGTGGCTCGCGATCTACCAGATCCTCGGTGGCCGACTGCTCGGCATGACCGGCGGGATGGATCCAGCCACGAGCCTGCTCGGACAGGTGTCGGCAGTCGTCCAGATCGTCATCATTGCAGTCCTGCTCGGGCTCGCACTGTCGCTGTTCAAGATCGGTTACGACAACATGAAGGCAGGCGAGGAACCCGAACCCGGCGTTGCAACCGGTGCATCGGACGACGACTGACGCGAGCGAAACGCAATCGCAGTTTCGTTTTTTCGGCGGACCCGCGAGAGGATAGCAGTACTGCTGTCAGTTACAACTGGAACCGACGCGCGATCAGATCCAGGAGTCCGGGCTCTTCGGTCTCGATCGGATCCCAGAGCCGGAACGCCGTCGCGACGTCGGCGTTGTCACAGGCGACGAGTTCCTCGTCGTCGGGATCGACGACGACGAGATTGATCTCGTAGTGACCGTGGAACCCGTACTTCAACAGGTTCCGACCGTCGAAGCTCTCGACTCGATCGCGAACGTCGTCGGGGATCGACGGTGCGATCGCGACGAACGTAAACTCCGTACAGAAGTGCTGTTCGTCGGGATCGATCCACTCGTCGGCGAGTTCGTGGCCCATCTCGACGTACCGATCGAGCGTCCGATCGTCCACGCGGTCGACTCGCGTCGCGAACAGGTGTTCGGTCGACTCGTGTTCGGCGAACGAGATCGCCGGATGGAGGAAGTGTTTCTTGCTTCGCAGCTCCATCTTCCCGTACAGCGTGAACCGTTCCCCGTCGAACGAACACTCCTTCTCGAGGTCGTAGTTGTGAAAGAGCCGATCGCTGACGCGATCGACGTACTCGTCGTCCCAGTCGGGGACCTCCTCGAGTGCGTCCTCCGGCTCCGAAGCAGCGTCGTTGTCCGGCCCGGGGCCGGCGTCGATCCGTTCTTCGGTCGGTCGTTCGCTGTCACTCATTCGTGTTTCCCCCGCGATTGCTGGCGGTCGTCACACGGCTCGTCGGACTCCGTTCTCGTCCCGCCGAATCGTCCATGTCGATCGATACCACGGTGCGACCAAAAATCCGTCGCCCCGGATCGGGCGGTTATCGACGCGAGTTTTTAAGCATCTTCGGGACCGAGCTAGAGATAGTATGCCAAAGGACCGCGAAGCGTGTGGTCGCTGTTCGATGTCGGTGGCAGTCGACGTCGCCAACCTCGAGCACGACGATGACGACGGACGTGTCGAACGCGACCCCTACGGCGACGACCGGATCGAGGTCGAGGAGACCCAGCTACGGACGCTGTCGCCGGACGGCTGGATCGCTGGGGTCTCGAGTCGCATCGACGACGCCGTCTCTCGGCTCACCTGGGGCCGTTAATTCGTCGTCACGACCTCGATTACGTCACGGGATTCGACCTCGTACCCCTTTCCTAGCTGGCGGTTCGTCCGGCAGTCGATTGCGTGCAGGAAGCCGTCGCCGATGTCCGAGTGGAGGCTGTACGCGAAGTCCTCCGCCGTCGAGTTCGGCGGAATCAGGTAACAGTCGGGCAGCACCTCGCCGCGCTCGTTGCCCAGGCCGTTCGCACCGCCGGGGAAGACGGGAATGACACCGAGCACGTCGAACAGCGCCGTCTCGAGGGCAGCCTGGACGCCCGTCGCGCCGTATTCGGAGAGGAAGTCCCGAATCTGCTCGAGGCCCGCTTCCTGGTCGCCCGAGACGTCGCCCGTAATTTCGAAATCATTGTCGCCGGGACGGTAGTCGACGACGCCGGACTTGTCCGCCGACTTCAGTGCCTTCTCGGCGTGTGCGCTGCAGGGAACGATCGTCAGGTGCTCGTAGTCGGGATCGCTGGTGATCTCCTCGTAGTTTTCCTGGGCTTCGGGCGTGTCCATCTTGTTCGCCGCGATCACCATCGGCTTGGTCTCCTTGCGGATCTCGCGGGCCAACTCGAGTTTATCGTCGTCGTCCCACTCCTCGGGTTCGAAGCCGACGTCGACGCGGCGGATGAGACGCTTGATCTCGTCTTCGTTCGTCTTGAACGCGCTCATCTGCTCGGCGAGTTCCTCCTCGATGGCGTCGTCTTCCGTCGTGTAGCCCGATTCGTATCGTTCGATTCCCTTCTCGAGGACGTCGAGGTACCACTGGTCGAGTTCCTCCTCGAGGAACGCGATGTCCTCGCGAGGGTCGTGATCCTCGGTGGGTTCGCCCTCGAGGTCCGTCTTGCCGGAGAAGTCGACGACGTGGACGAGCACGTCCGTCTCGTTCAGATCGGTCAGGAACTGGTTTCCGAGCCCGTTGCCCTCGTGTGCGCCAGGGATGAGACCGGCGACGTCGACGAGTTTCGTCGGGACGAAGCGAGTGCCGTGATCGCAGTAGCCGACGTTGGGCGTACACTCCTCGTCGAACTCGGGGGCCGCGCAGTCGACGCGGACGTAGGCCTCGCCGACGCTGGGGTCGATGGTCGTGAACGGGTAGGCCCCTTCGGGCACGTCGTTCATCGTCGCTGCGTTGAAGAAAGAGGACTTGCCGACGGAGGGTTTGCCGACCAGTCCGATCCGGTAACTCGTACTCATTATCCGTCCGTGGAGCGGCCCGACTAAACGGGTTTCCTTCCGATTCCGGCTTGCTATGAAATCACGCAACATGGTGGGTGCAGGGTTGATCGTTCGATAGACGAAGTCTGGCCGTAAGCGGATAGGAGCCTCCGAAACCGCGCTCACGCCTCCGTCTCGCCTCTCGCAATAATTGTCGATTATCGTAGGCCGCGGCTAATATTACTGGTGCATGAAAAGTTATTAGTCAACGTCTTTCGTCCGATTTCGCCATGAGCCCGACCGATCGGACACTCGAGACGCTCGCGGTCACCGCTGGCGAGGAACCGTTCCGCACGGGAAGCGAAGCAGGGGACGTCACCTCGCCGCTGCATCTCTCCTCTACGTTCGCGCTACCGGGGCTCGACACCGACATGAGCCTCGAGGACGTCGATCCCGATGCTGGAGAGTTCGTTTACTCACGGCTGTCGAACCCGACACGGCACGCACTCGAGAAGCGTCTCGCCGCGCTCGAGGGTGGCGAACACGCGATGGCCTTTTCTTCGGGGACAGCGGCGATTTTCACGACGGTTCTCGCGGCCGTCGAACCGGGAGACCACCTCGTCGCGTTCGACGACCTCTACGCCGGAACGCGACGACTGCTCGAGGAAGTCTTTGCGGACCGACTGAACGTCGACGTGTCGTTCGTGGATGCGACTGAGACGGCCGCTGTCGAGTCGGCTGTCACCGAGGAGACGGCCTTCGTGTGGATGGAGACGCCGACGAACCCCCGGCTCGAACTCTGTGATATCGCGGCGATCGCCGAGATCGCCGACCGTGCGGACGCGACGTTCGGCGTGGACAACACCTTCGCGAGTTCGTACTTCCAGCAGCCACTCGACCTCGGTGCCGACGTCGTCGCTCACAGCACGACGAAATACCTCAACGGGCACTCCGACTCGATCGGTGGGGCGGTCGTCACCGACGACGACGCGCTCGCGGAGCGACTGGAATTCCTCCAGCAGGTCGGGATCGGCGACGCGCTCGCCCCCTTCGACAGCTACCTCGTCCTCCGTGGATTGAAGACGCTCCCGCTTCGGATGCGCCAGCACGAACGCAACGCGATGGCGATCGCGGAGTTTCTCGACGACCACGACCGGGTCTCGGACGTCTACTACCCCGGCCTCGAGAGCCACCCCCAGCACGACCTCGCCCGGGAACAGATGGACGGCTTCGGCGGCATCCTCTCGTTCGAACTCGAGGGCGATATCGACGACGCGGCCGCGTTCCTGGAGTCACTCGAGGAGTTCACGCTCGCGGTCTCGGTCGGCGGCGTCGAGAGCCTGATCGAACTGCCGGCGGGAATGACCCACGAACCGCTCTCGGCGGACGAACGCGAGGAATTAGGGATTACCGAGACGTTGATTCGCGTCTCGGTCGGCGTCGAAGGAACCGACGACCTGATCGCGGACCTCGAGCGTGGGTTCGACGCGGTTCAGCGTGAGTCGGCGGTCGCCGACGACGACTGATCGACGAATCGGTTTCGACAGCCGAGAGAATCGATCCGCACTCCGTTACGACGCGATCATCCGTCCCAGTTCGACTTCGTGATCCCGCGCCAGCTCCAGCCGGCGAGTCCGATCCAGATCAATACGAGCACGCCGAACGCGGCCCACTGCTGGGTCTGTGTCTCGGCGATGGGAGCGAACACGTCGACCAGTCCGCCCGCCTGCAACATCCCGAGTGCGAGCAACAACAGCCCGAGGATCGAGACGGCGGCGATTCCGAGCCAGTTACGGCCCATCCACTTGCCCTCGTGTTCGGCCTCGTTTCGATCTGTCGTGGCCTTCTCCGTGGGTTCCTCGTCGGGACTGGACATACAGCCAGGTTGGGCCGACGCGCGGGAAACGATTCCACCTGCAGGTTCCGGCCGACTCGAGCGGGACGGTCACTCGAGGACGTCCGCGAGTGCGTCCATCGTCCGCTCGACACGGTCGACCCGTGCGTTGTGACCCATGTGGCCGATGCGGAGAACGTCGTCCTCGAGGTCGCCCAGACCCGTCGCGAGGACGATATCGTGTTCTGCGAGCATCGCGTCCTGTAACTCGCCCGCGCGACCGTCGATCTCGAGTGCGGTGACGGTCGGCGAACAGTCCTCCGTGGCGTCGGGATAAGTCTCGAGTCCGAGTTCCGCCGCCCACTCGCAACAGACCCGTGCGGCTTCCTCGTGGCGCTCGAAGACCGAGTCCATCCCTTCCTCGAGCAGCAGGTCGAGCGCAGCGTCGAGACCGTAGAGGTTCGCCGTCGAGTGCGAGTAGGGGAACCACTCCTCGTCGGCGGCCATTCGCCAGGGCTCCAAGTCGAGGTAGAACTCGGGCGTCTCGACGGCCTCTATGCGGTCCCACGCCCGATCGCTGATCGCACACGTCGTCAGCCCCGGCGGTGCGCTGAAACACTTCTGGCTCGCACCGAGACAGACGTCGATCCGGTCGGTCGGGACGGCCGTTCCGCCGAGCGAGGAGACGGCGTCGACGACGCTTACGACGTCGTGCTCGTCCAGCAGGTCGAGGATCGGCTCGAGGTCGTTCAGCGTCCCCGTCGGCGTCTCGCAGTGGACCATCGTCGCGACGTCGAACGGCTGGCCGTCGTCGGCCGCCCGCTCGAGCGCCGCTTTAACGACTTCGACCTCGAGCGTCTCCCGCCACGGGACGTCACAAGTGACGGCCTCGCCGCCGTAGGACTCGACGAAGTCGGCGAACCCGTCGCCGTAGCGCCCGTTCGAGAGACAGAGGACGCGGTCTCCCTCCTCGACGAGCGAGGCGATCGCTGCCTCGAGGCCGAGAATTCCCTCACCGCCGAGGACGACGACGTCGGACGGCGAATCCTGGCCTCCAGGGGCACCGGTTTCGTCGCGGCCCGCGTAGTAGACCTCGGCGAGCTTTCCGGTCAGATCGCGGTAGAACTCGAAAAACTCCGGTTCGACGTCCGGGTTCGGCAGCGGTTCGGTCATCCGTTCGCCGACGGCGTCGGGTACCTCGGTCGGTCCGGGCGTCATCCGGAAGCGGTCCTGAAGATCACTCATAGGAGAGTCCGAGAGATCCGACGGGATAAATCCCCTAGACTGGCGGCTCCCGGCGCCGGCACAGCGTTCCGCGGACGAACGGCGTCACCGGAAAGATTCCGAACTCGAGGCGTCGGATCTCTGCGACGGCGAACTCGTCGCGGTCCGCGAACCGGTCGACAGTGTCCCGATTCAGCTGACAGCCACCCGCGGCCTGCTCCCAGACGGGATTCAGGAGGTCCTGTCCCGACCGTCGCCAGCCGTCGGTGCCGACGTGCTCGAGGAACCGAAACTCTCCGCCGGGTTTCAGAACGCGTGCGACCTCCGCGAGCGCAGCGTCGGGATCCTGGACGGTACAGAAGACCATCCCGGAGAGAACGACGTCGAACGTGTCGTCGCGGTAGGGCAGCGATTCCGCGCGGGCGTCCTGTAGGTCGACCGAGAGGCCGCTCTCCCTGGCCCGCCGGTTCGCCCGCGAGCGCATGTTCGGGTCGGGTTCGATAGCGTGGTACTCGAGGTCGTCGCTCGCACCCTCGACGACGTACGGGAACATCGCACCGTTGCCAACGCCGATCTCGAGGACACGTCCGGAGAGGTCCCGCGCGAGGTACTCGCGATGAGTACGGAGAAAAAGCGACTGCGGAATCAGATCGTAGAGGGCGGCGAAGACGGGATGGTCGATCTCGCCGTCGTGGTCGCGTCCGGTCGTCTCGGACTCCTCGGCCATACGCTTCGTCACGGGCGGCTACGGGGAATCGTTTTCCCTGCTCACCGGATCGTGTCAGGGATGCGGTCGACGACGTCGGTCGCGAGGACACCCGGACCGTACTCGGCGGTCGCCAGTTCGCCGCTCTTGCCGAGGATCCAGGCACCCAGTTCCGCGGCGTCCTCGCGGTCCATCCCCTGTCCCAGCAGGGAGGCGGTGATTCCCGCCAGTGTGTCGCCGGTGCCGGCGACGGTTAGCGCGGAGGTTCCGGTCTCGTTGTGCTCGCGGGTCCCGTCCGCGATGATCTCGTCGACGTCGCCAGTCAGGGTGATGACTGCGCCCGTCTCCTCGGTGACGGCCTCGAGCGAGCCGTAGTTCTCGTAGATCGGATCGTCTTCGGAGGCGCTGGGCGTCAGCACCGCGTTCGAGAGGTCGGCCTCGAGCGCGGGTTCGATCGCGAGCGCGTCGACGACCACCGGGATGGAGACGGCGTCGATCGTCTCGCAGACGGCGTCCGGTTCCGCGTCGACCAGACCCGGCCCGATCACGAGCGCGTCGGCCCACTCGCTGACGTTGACCGTCCGTTCGCGGGCGTCCTCGTCGAACCGTTCGCCGGGGTAGTAACTCGCGAGCAGGTCGAGCGAGTGACCCGCGACGACCTCGTAGATCGGTTCGGCGACGAGCGCGCGGACGTGATCCGAGCCGGTGCGAAGCGCCGCCTGCCCGACGATCGCGGGCTGGTTCGGGTAGTCGATACTCCCGCCGACGACGGCGACGCGGCCGTTGTCGGCCCCCGTCTCGTCGCTGACGTTCGACAGCGTTCGCTGGAGTCGTCCCATACCGACCGTTCGCGGCGCGACGGGTAGCCGTTGGGCCAGCGTGTTCCAGTTTCACCCCCACAAGCCATAGTACGTGGCCGTGGTAGCGATCGACATGTTCGACGACAGAACCGACGCCGGAGAACGGCTCGCGGCCGAACTCGAGCAGCGAGGACTCGAGGCCGACGTCGTCCTCGGCATTCCCCGTGGCGCGTTACCCGTCGCACGACCGGTCGCGGACGCACTCGAGGCCGACCTGGACGTCGTCGTCGCCAGAAAGATGGGCGCGCCGAACAACCCGGAACTCGCGATCGGTGCCGTCGCGAGCGACGGCAGCGCCTGGTACAACGACGACCTGATCGATCGGCTTGGCGTCTCCGAGGCGTACCTCGAGGAGATTCGCGACGAGGAAGCCGAGAACGCACGGACGAAGGCCGATCGCTACCGCGCCGGCAGTGGCGAATTACCGAACCTCGAGGGCCAGCGCGTGATCGTCGTCGACGACGGGGTCGCGACGGGGGCGACGGCGATCGCCTGCCTCCGGCAGGTCGTCGAAACCGACGCCGACTACGTCGCGCTCGCGGTGCCAGTCGGCTCGCCGAGAACGGTCTCGGACCTCGAGGGCGAGGCCGACGACGTGATCGCCCTCGAGACGCCGGAGAGCTTCCGTGCTGTCGGGCAGTTCTATCGGGAGTTTGGCCAGGTCACCGACGACGAAGCGATCGACTATCTCGAAGACGAGTAATCAGTCTGGCTGGGCTCGATCCGCCGAGTCCACACCGGTAACGGGCTGTTCCGTCGAATCGGCTGGGACCGCGTCGGGCCGGTCGTCCTCCTGTGGATCGACGTGAACCGTCAATACGGGCACCGGCGCACGCCGGACGACCCGTTCCGTGACGCTGCCGAGCAGCAACCTGTCGATGCCGCCACGACCGTGTGTCCCCATCACGATCAGGTCGCAGTCTTCCGTTTTCGACTCCTCGACGATGACGCGGTTCGGCGAGCCCTCGCGAACCCTGGTCTCGACGTCGACGTCCTCGGGTGCGAGCTGTCGCGCTCGCTCGACCGCATCCCGTCCCTCGTCCCGGAGCGCATCACTGATCCCCTCCCATGCGGTCTCCATCGGAAGCCCGCCGTAGCTCGCGGCGTTGACGACGTAGAGAACACGGACCGTCGCCTCGTGGGAACGAGCGAGGTCGAACCCGTACTCGAGTGCACGTTCGACCTCGGGCGAGCCGTCCGTCGGGACGAGGATACAGTCGTACATCGTGTCGTATGGTACCGTATAACGCCCAGATATAATAACGTTGTCATGGGATCGTGGGAACGTCACGCGAGGAGATACGTACTGACGCGACAGTCAGTCTTCGACGATCACGTCACGAACGTCGTCGACGCCGGCACGACGAACGACTGCGCGGACCGGATCGCGCGCGCCGACGAGGTTGTCCGTCTCGCCGTCGAGGACGAGCAATCGCGCTTTCCGGCCTGATTCGACGAGCCCGTACTCCAGCCCTGCGATCTCCGCGCCGTTGATCGTCGCCATGCGGAGGATTTCCCCGGCCGAGAGCGACGAGAACTTGGCGAGAAACTCCATCTCCCGGAACATCGACGGCGAGTTGAGCATCACGTTGTCCGTCCCGAGCGCGAGGGTGGTCCGCTCGTGCAGTTCGTCGACCGGGGGGAGACCCACGTCGGTCACGAGATTCGAGCGCGGACAGACGACGATAGGGATCTCGCTATCCTCGAGACGATCCAGATGGACCGGCTCGGGGTGGACCATGTGAACCAGAAAGTCCGGCTCGAGGTCCATCGCCGGATTGATGTCGCTTTCGTCGACCTCGCCGGCGTGGATTCCGAACGGTTTGTCGGCCTTCCGAGTCGCCGTCCGTTCTCGATCGAAATCGGCGTCGTTCGCGCCGCTGGCACCGAACCCGTCACCCTCCTCCATCGCGGCGACCGAGCCGCGAGCGAACGAGAGTGCGTCGACGTTTCCGTCCGCAGCAGCCTCCTCGAGCGCACGAACGCCCTCGACACCACCCTCCCGGAAATCCAGACAGGCCGCGGTACCGCTTTGGTGCATGAACCGGAGGGATCGTCGCATAGCCTCGATCTTTTCCGCCTGTGACGCCTCCCGGAGCAGCCGGTGTTTCAACCCATCCGGCGGCGCGACCAGTTCCTCGAGCGAGAGGCCGCCGCCGGCCTCTTTCGCGATCGAGTCACCGATGTGTGTGTGAGCGTTGACGAACGCCGGGAGAACGATGTCGGTACTCTCGACCGACGTCTCCTCGACCGCCTCGATGCGTCCGTCGTCGCCGATCACCACGCGCCCCTCGACGGGCTCGAACTCCCGTCCCCGAAGGATAGTTCCCGTGAGTTCCATACCTGACCTTTGCGGGCAGCCTTTTCAACGATTCGGGGTCAGTCGACGAACTGATCCAGCGTCGTCTCGAGACCGTCGCCGTTCCGAACTTCGCTCACCAGCGCACCGTCGATGTCCAGACCGAGCACTTCGACGGCAGCCTGACCGACCCGATCCCGGAGCTCCGCCGGCGTATAGACCCCGAGCCGCCACTGGGAGTACTGGGCGGCACGGAGCGCCTCGACCAGCGGCGACTGTTGCTCGAGCCGCCGGATTTCGCCGCTGACCATCACCCGAGAACTCGACTCCGTCATCGACGGGCGACTCGGCACGTCGAGGATAACGGCCTCGTCGTCGACACCTGCGCTATCGGCGATCTCGCGTTCGAACTCGCGGATTTTCTCGTGGTCGGCCTCGATAACCCCACCAGGGACGGCGTCGATCTCGGCCCAGACAGCCCGCTTGAACAGGTCTCGCTGGTCGAGTCGCCGGGAGAGGTCCGCCGTCGCCTCGCAGGATCGCAAGGCGACGAGCAAGTCGGCGTCGTCCATCCGCTGGAGGGTGGTGGCGTCGACGTCGTCGTCGGCGTCGAGCAGCCGTTCCGCAGCCCGACGCAACATCGCCTTGCTGATCCGGGCGACGCTGTGACTGTAGACCGTCGGGTTCATCAGCGCACGCGCGACGAGCAGGCTCTCGGCGGTCTGGACGTTCCCCTCCTCGAGGACGAGTTCCCCGTCGACGAACGCCAGTTCCCGGAGGAGACGGCCGGGATCGATCGTCCCGTACGGCACGCCCGTGTGGTGAGCGTCCCGTACCAGGTAGTCCATCCGGTCGACGTCGAGTTCGCCCGAGACGAGCTGGCCGAACCGACCCTCGCCCGCGACCAGGTCCGCGACCGTGTCGGGCTCGAGGTCGTGGTCGCGCAACACCTCGCCGACCTCGCCGTCGGCGAGCAGGTCGTGGACGTCGTCGTGGTAGCGCCCGGTCCGGCGGTAGGTCAGCGACTCGAGGTTGTGGCTGAACGGGCCGTGACCGACGTCGTGGAGCATCGCGGCGGCCTTTACGCGTTTGGCTCGCTTTCCTTCGACCTCGAGGTGCTCTATGGCCTGGCAAGCGAGATGGTAGACGCCGAGACTGTGTTCGAAGCGAGTGTGGTTGGCGGAGGGATAGACGAACGAGACGGTGCCGAGCTGTTTGATGCGTCGAAGCCGCTGGAGGGCGGGCGTATCGAGCAGGTCCCGCGCAACGCCGTCCACGTGGATGTGATCGTGGACGCTGTCCTTGATGACCTTCATGGCGGGTCTTTGGCGGGTTCGTACAAAAAATGTGGTTTTCTCGAGGATCGATTTTCGACAGTTCGGTTGTCTCAGCGGGCTAAGTCCGTCTCTCGGCGACAGGTGTGTCGCCTACTGGACAGTGTCGTTCGTCCGGGAGAACGCCGGACTCGCCGCGAGTCGACGTCGCCGGCCGTGGTACTACTATTCCCAGCCTCGTAGGGCACCGTCGCATGACTGGCGAGCACGAGCACGAAGACGGCCCGCTCGAGCGAGACGACCAGGAGATTGGCGCCGAAATCGCCGACGATCCCGAGACGCTCCTTTCGGCGCTTCCACATTATTATCGCGGCGAGGTCAGCCAGGCGACGAGTTCCCAGGATCGAATCGATCAAACGACGAACTGGGCAATCACGGTGCTGGCGGCGGTTCTCTCTATCGTGTTCTCGAGTCCGGAGATGCCTGCGTACTTGCTTCTGGTCGGCGTCCTCGTGCTCTGTATCTTCCTCTGGTACGAGGTTCGTCGGTACCGGTTTTACGACATGTACCGGGCGCGAGTCCGCTTTTTCCAGGAGAACGTCTTCGCGAACGCACTGGAGCCGGTGGGGGCGGAACATCCGCGGTGGCGCGAGGAGTTGAGCGGCGACCTTCGGTATCCGACGTTCAAAGTGAGTACATGGGAAGCGCTATCTCGGCGGATACGCCGCATCTACGCGCTCCTGTTCGGCGTCATCGGTGTCGCATGGATCGCGAAGGTGACCATGTTCACGCCGGAAACCCAATGGACGGAGGCAGCCGAGTTACCCGGTGTTCACGGTATAATCGTCGCAGCCCTGCTCGGGTCGTTTTACCTCGGTCTGTTCGCCATCGCGAAGTGGCCCCACGATCGAAGAGCGAAAGGCGAGGTGTACGGCGAAAAACCGGGGGAGTGGAAAGACGAGTAGCACGGAATACGGCACAGTCGTTCGACAGTCACGCCGATTCGTCCGTCTCAGTAATCGCTGCACCAGGTGCGTTCCGGAGGACGCTTCGAATCCCCTTCTTTGCGTTTCGTTTGGTCGTATACCCCTCTCCACTCGTCGCGATCACGTTCCCGTTCCGATGGACGAGCCGCCACCGCCACTCGTCCGCTCGATCCTTGAACAGCTGGAATTGGCCGAGACTTTCGATCGGCTCCGACAGATCGACCTCGTCGAACGCGGTTACGGACTCCGTTTCCCGGCCCTCCGATTCGGCACCGTCTTCGGCTTCGGCCGGCTCCAACCACTCCACCTCGAGTTCCAGTTCGATCTCCTGGTCACCGTTCGACTCCCGTTCGATCTCGAGTTCGAAAGAGAGTGAGTCCGCGAGTCGGAGCGACTCGTTCCGATCGTCGGCGGAGACCCGGATCGTCTCTCCACTATCGATCTGATCGGCGAGTGCGCGGAGAATAGCGGCGACGTCCGTTCGTGACTTCTGCGTCTCGACCGCGAGTAGTTCGCTCATAGCAGACGGTCACCGAACACCCCTAAATAGCCAGTTGCACGCGTTACTGACCTTCTATCTCGCAAGTATGAAGCCAGTCCTCCGTCCGCACAGTACCGGCCGTCGATACGTTGGTTGAATTCGTCCGCATGGCCACTATACAACTATACCACAGTTTTCCTCCCGAACCCATTATATTACGTTCAGACGGAACATTCTAGATCATCTCTTAAATATGATATTTATGATTTCCCTTCTCTCAGGCCGTTCGAATCTAACGGGAACTCCGAAGACGGCATCGTTTCGGACTGTAGTAATGGATAAACCGGCGCGTGTTCCGCTATACGGCCCGAGTGTCCGTTGGGAATGAACTCCGGTCCGAGATCCCATCAGTATTGAATTATCGGCCACGATCTGAACTGCCGAGAAGATCCGCCAAATATATCGAATAAACAGATTACTATTAAAATACATAGTTCTGGCTGCTCACACTCATAAACAGAAGGAGTGTTGTGATCGCCACATTCGAGAGTGATCTGGCTGGTGAATCTCTCGAGATAACACATTCCGCCGGAAAGACACAGCAAGCGACGCTTCGTGGAAGGTCAGTCAGTCGATACGGTACGTCTCCACTTTCCCTTCGTCAACGTCGATCCCTAGTCCGGAGCCGTCGGGAACAGCTATTGCTCCGTTGTCGACCACGAGCGGTTCCGACAGGATGTAATCGGCCCAGCCGTAGTAGACTGAATCCGGTGCGAGATTCAGGGCGGGCGTGCTAGCGTACAGGTGCAA
This sequence comes from Natronobacterium texcoconense, assembly GCF_900104065.1. Lineage (NCBI taxonomy): Archaea > Methanobacteriati > Methanobacteriota > Halobacteria > Halobacteriales > Natrialbaceae > Natronobacterium > Natronobacterium texcoconense. Next base: position 580,418 of record NZ_FNLC01000002.1, read on the forward strand.
CACGGCCGCCTGCTTAATTCCCAGGTCGAACCCGTTATGATGCGTGAGGGAGAGTCCCGCCCGCTCTGCGACCGCGATTTGTTCCCGGACAGCGGTCAGTCCTCCTGCGGGGACGAGGTCGACGCAGGCGACGTCGGCCGCTGAGCGCTCACAGAGGTAGTACAGGTTCCGGGGGAAGTACGTGTCCTCGTTGACGGCAATCGGGTGTCGGAGCCGCTGGCGGAGTCGTTCGTAGGTGCCGTAGCTGTCGATCCGACAGGGTTGCTCCATGTACTGCAGGTAGATCCCGTCGTCCTCGAGCATCGCGCCGACGCGAACGGCCTCGTCGGTCGACCAGCCCTGGTTCGGGTCGATCCGAAGTTCGAGCTCCCCGTCGGTCGCCTCGTGTATCGCCCGAATCCGCTCGACGTCGTGTTTCCAGTCCGGTCCGGCTTTCGTCTTGAGGACGTCGAACCCCTCCTCTACTGCACGCCGGGCGTATCGCCGCGAATCCTCGATCGAGTGCATCCCCAGACAGTAGGCGACGTCGACCGAGTCTCGGACGCCACCACCGAGCATTTCGGAGACGGAGGCGTCGCGGACCGTCCCGAGTGCGTCCCACAGTGCGGTTTCGACGGCGCCGAGAAACGGCCGGGTCTTCACGTACGGATAGTAAAACGAGTCGAGGAACTCTCCGATATCCTCGAGTCGGCGGCCGACGAGATTCGGTTCGATCACGTCTTCGATTACGGCACAGGTCACTCGAGCGGACTGCATCGCGGTCAACATTTCTCCCCAGCCAGTCACGCCATCGTCGGTTCCGACTCGGACGAGCGTTCGACCGACCGTTTCGACCTCGTCGTGGTTGCTGCTGTAGGGAGCCAGCCCACCTTCCTCGAGCGGTGCGACCGGCACCTCGACTGGGATGGCTTCGACACTCGTAACTGTCGTTCTCATTTGTCACCCTCTCCGGTCTCCTCGAGCGGGTCGCTCTCCCAGTAGGGGTGGTCGTCCGAGTAGTCTCTGAAGCAGGCCGCGTGGTGGTCGGTGTCGTCGTGAGTCAACAGCGGATCCTCCTGCGTACAGGCCGTTCGCGCCTTCGGACAGCGGGTGTGGAACGAGCACCCGCTCGGGGGATCGATCGGGTCTGGAATATCGATGTTGCGCAGCGGGGAGCCCTCGACCTCACCGTCCGCGTCGGCGTCCTCGGTCGACCACTTCAGGATCTTCGTGTACGGGTGTTTCGGGTTCGAGATGACCTCCTCGCCGGGGCCGATCTCGACGATCTCTCCGAGGTACATGACTGCGATGCGGCCGCCGACGCTGGCCGACAGGTACCGCGCGTTCGAGAGGTTGTGCGAAGTAAACAGGTACGAGGTGTCGAACACCTCCTGCAGCTCGAGCATCAGGTCCATCATTTCGACGCGCAACGAGACGTCCAGCGCGGAGACGGCTTCGTCTGCGAAGATCACGCCAGGATTCATCGAGAGCGCGCGAATCAGTGCGACCCGCTGTTGTTCGCCACCGCTTAGCTGATGTGGATACCGGTGAGCGTAGTCCTCCGGTGGCGACATACCGACGTGTTCGAGCATCGCGAGGATCCGTTTCTCGCGGTCGGCGTAATCCATCTCCTCGTTCCACTGTTTGAGCGGGACCTCGAGGTTCGCCATGACCGTCCGGTTGGGGTTGAGCGAACTCCCCGGATCCTGATGGATGATCTGCAGCGACTTCCTGATCTCCTCGAAGGGGATCGACACCTCTCCCGTGCCGTCTTTGGCGGCCCAGACGTCCTGTCCGTCGTACTCGAGACGTCCGCCAGTCGGTCGCTGGGCGGCGACGACGGTCTTCCCGAGCGTCGTCTTTCCACAGCCGCTCTCGCCGACGAGTGCGACGACGTCGTTCTCGTAGAGATCCAGATCGACGCCGTCGACCGCACGAACGGGACTCGGTTCGGAGAACAGCCCCTCGAGGAGACCGACCTGCTGGTCGAAGTGGACTTCGACGTCGGACAGCGAGAGGATCGGTTCGTCGGACTGTTCTCCCTCGAGTCGGGCCCGTGGCTCTGTCTCTGCGTCGTTTTCACCCTGCGAGAACGGAATCTCCTCCGCAGCGTCTTCCCAGTGGAAGCAGGCGGCACGGTGATCGTCCTCGGGCGAGACGTCCTGAAACGCCGGGTCCTCGAGTTCGCACTGCTGGTCCGCGAGCGGACACCGTGGATGGTACGTACAGCCGTCCGGGAGGGAAACGGGGTCGGGGCTCGACCCCTCGATAGGAGTGACGTCCTCGAGCGGGGTGTCGAGCGTCGGGATAGCCTTCAGTAACGACCGCGTGTACGGATGCGAGGGGTTCTCGAAGATCGCCCCGGCGTCGCCGACTTCGACGAAGTCGAAGGCGTAGAGGACGGCCAGTCGATCCGCCAACCCCGTCACCAGCGGGAGGTCGTGCGTGATGAAGACGATGGTGAGGTCGTACTCCTCTTTGACCGTCTCCAGCAGACTCAGTATCGACCGTTGCATCAGCAGGTCCAGGGCGGCGGTCGGCTCGTCCATCACCAGCACGTCCGGCTCCAGCACGAGACTCAGTGCGATGAGCGTCCGCTGTGACATCCCGCCGCTCAGTTCGTGCGGATACGAATCGAGGATGCGATCCGGATCGAGGTAGAGTGCTTCCAGGAGCTCTTTGGCGTGTTCTAACCCCTCGTCGACGGGGTAGTCGTGAGCCGTCAGCGTTTCGACGAAGTGGCCCTGGATATCCATCGTCGGATTGAACGAGTTCATCGCACCCTGGAACACCATCGAGACGCGTTCCCAGCGGAACCGACGGAGTTCGTCGGGCCCCAGGTTTAGGACGTCGACCGGCTCGTCGTCTTCGGGATAGTAGGTGATCGAACCGCTGACCTGCCCCGGATCGACGACGGCGTCCAGCAGTGCGTCCGCGAACATCGACTTCCCCGAGCCGGATTCGCCGACGACGCCGAGGATCTCGTTCCGACGGACGTCCATGCTCACGGAGTCGAGCACGCGAGACTCTCCCCGGTCCATGTCGAACCGTACCGTCACGTCCTCAGCGCTCATCACCACGTCGTCCGCTCGAGCGTCCGAGCGAGTCTGTTCGCTCGTCGCCATTACACCCACCGCCGGATCCGACCGGCCGCTGCTCGAGACTGTCGTCTTCCGGTGGTACGTCCACGTACCGAGTACATGCGACGACGTGGGTTGTGCAGTTACTTGAAATTTGTGTCGTGGGAACAGATGGCAGATATCGCCCTCGGGGTGGAGACGGACGGAGTCAACGTACTCCTAGAGACGACTCTCCACAATCGTTATAGGTGTTCGTTGGGATACGTGGATTAATGACTGAGACGGTGTGGGATCGGATCTGCGAGTACGAGTTCGCCTTCCAGATCCTCAGCGTTCTCGTGTTCACGCTTGGGATCTTGACGTTGCTCTCCTTTCCATACGTCGAGCCCGGAACGGCCGAGTACGTCATCGTGCAGTACAACCTGCTGGTCGTCTCGGCGTTTCTCGCCGTGATCCTCGCCGTCCGGTTCAAGTGTCGGTGAGTTCGTGGGTTCGGCAGACGTGCTCCGAGAAGCCGCTTCCGGCGGACGTGCTCAGCGAACTGCGCCCTCCGGCGGCGCACTGGGCTCGTGATCTCCGTCGTCACCCTCGCCCTCGCTGGCCGTCGTCTTCTGGTGGCGAGCCCGGATGCGCGGATTGAACAGTTTGTCCGCCGCCTGTGCGATCAGGATCAGCCCGAGCGAGAGGAACACGACCGCGAACATGGGAGCCAGAAGCCAGTGGGCCGCTCCCCAGGAGTACAGCGCGCCGCCGCTCGAGTAGGCCGTGTCCATCGTCACGCCCCAGTTCGGGTCAGTGGTGGGGAGGACGCCGAGGAAGTACAGCGCGATCGAATCGAAGACGATCCCGCGAGAGGCGCTGACGAAGCTGACCAGGATGTACGGCATCAGGTTCGGAGCGACGTCTTTCAGGATGATCTTCCACGTCGAGATTCCCATGAGTCGATTGGCCTCGACGTACTCGACGTTTCGCAGCGGGAGCATCTGCGAGCGGATCGAACGGGCGAGTACCGACCACGCGGGAATCGCGAGGATGATACCGACGACGTACGGGTTCCGGGGTTCGAACAGGAACGCCAGCACGATGACCAGCGGAAGCCCGGGAATCGCCATCAGCGTGTCGGTCACGACCATGAGTGCCTGGTCAATCCGGCCGCCCTTGTAGCCGGCCACCATTCCGACGATCGAGCCGACGGTGACGGCAAAGACGCCGCCAGCGAACACCATCTTCAGCATCGGCGGCGTCGCGTGGACGACGTCCGCGAGGAGGCTCCGACCGGAGCTGTCGGTTCCCAGTGGGTACTCCCACGTCTGGAACGGCCCGACCAGCATGTTCGCGGTGTCCGTCTCGGGTGGTGCGATCAGGTACGGTCCAACGATGCCCATAAGCAGGTAGGCAGTAAGAATCACGACGCCGACTTTGCCTCGCCAGTCGCTCAGGATGATCCGCATCGGGGCCAGCACAGTCCGGTCCAGCGTTCGGGACCAGCGTTCCTGTCGCGTCGTTTCACCCGTCGTCGGCGTCTGGAACGGGAAGTCGTCGGTTCCAGCGGTATCGTCAGAATGACTCATCGGTCCCTCCCTCCTGTGCACGTGGATCGAGCTTTCCGTACGTCAGTTCGGCCAGGAACAGCGCAGTTACGACCGCGATAGTGATTACGATAAACGCACCCATCATCAGCGGGAAGTCCCGCGCCTCGATGCCCTGGAACAGGTAGTACCCGATGCCCCGGTAGACGAAGATCGTCTCGAGGACGACGGCGCCACCGAACGCGTAGCCGATGACGACCATCATGTTGGTGTACAGCGGCAGTACGGCGTTTCTCGCGACGTATCGAAGCGTCAGGCGGTGTGTCGGCAGTCCCCGGAGACGCCCGACGCGGAGGTAATCCTCGCCGAGGACGCTGATACTGTTTGCCCGCATCGCCAGCGCCCAGCCGCCGAGTCCCGCGAACGCCCACGAGAGGGCCGGAAGCGTGGCGTGGTAGATGACACTCGACATGAACTGGATATTCACGCCCGGCGTCGTCCGATCGTCGTAGCGGCCGGTGACCGGAAACAGATCCAGTTGGTGACCGAGGACGTAGACCAGCAGGATTGCGATGATGTAGTATGGAATCGAGTTGCTGACGATCGAGAAGATCGTCGCGACGTTGTCGAACCGGCTCCCCTCGAGGTACGCCATCAGTGCACCGAGCGAGATGCCGATCGCGAACGAGATCGCGATCGCGTTCAGCATCAGGAACACGGTCCAAGGCATCGCCGTCCCGAGTAGCTCGCTGACTGGTTCGTTGAAGTAGATGGAGGTGCCAAGATCGCCCCTGAGCAACGACGACATGTAGTCGACGTACTGCTCCTGGAGCGTCGCTTCGGGATGCATGTTCAGATACACCGCAGCCATCGCCTCGATTTCACCCTCGCTGAGACCCTGCTGACGCGACAGCTGAGCCTGCAGGTAGTCCATCGGACTGCCCGGGAGGAAGTGGATTAGCACGAACGTAAAGTGGATCACGAGAAAGACAGTGAACCCTGCTCGTGCTGCCCGTTTCAGTACCCAGTGCATTTCCGGTTGTATGCGATACTTCCACACCCATATAGATACCGATTGTCATACTTGGAATTCGAACACGATCGCGACTCGTCGAATCGAAAAGGGCCAGAAGGACTGCCAGCTACTCGAACTGCTGACGTCCCCAGCAGTTGATCTATCGTCCGGTGTATCGATGAGGTTCGGACCGATCAGTCATCGGACGCGTGCAGGTGCCCCGTTCGGGCGAGATACATCCACGGCTGTTCCGATCGGATTCGCGGATCGTCCATGTCGACGCCCCAGTCCCAGTTGTCGGTCGCGACGTAGTTCAGACGGAACTCCGTACAGGTCTGGACGCCGTGTACCCACTGGTTGTAGATCCACGCCAGTTCTTCGACTCGCTCCTCGACTTCTTCGTCGGTCTCCGCCTGGTTCATCGCCTCGATCCGTTCGTCGACGTCGACCGTCTCGAGGTCGTTGTCCTCGTCGCCCGGCGGCCAGGGGACGGTAACCTCAGAGAGCTGGTTGTTCCACCGATCGGTATCCGGCGACGAGACGTCACCCATCGTGTTCCGGTAGGAACTGGCCGGATGTGGGGATGCAGGGCCGGACGTGTAGATCGCGATTTCGAAGTCGTGTTCCGCCATTATCTGGGTCTCGAGCGTGACGAAGTCTTCGCCGATACCCTCTGCGGTGATCCCGAACCGATCGAACTGTTCGACGACGTTCTCGTAGGACGGAACGTTCGCGGCGAAGTCCACCGGATAGAGGATCTCGACCTCGAGTTCCTCTCCCGTGTCGGCGGCGACCCAGCTGTCGCCGTCGCGCTCGTAGCCGGCTTCCTCCATCTTCTCTTCGGCGAGGTCTTCCTGGACCCAGCCCGTGTCGCTGTTGCCGTAGTTGGTGAAGTCGTCGACGATCCCGTCGAGCCACAGCTCGTCCATCGGCGAGTTCAGTCCGGTGACGTTGTTGGGGTCCGGATAGTCCATGATCTCCTCGCCGAAGATATCGACGTACTCGGTCGGGTCGTACATGTAGGCGATCGCCTGTCGGAGGGCGCGACCCTCCTCGCTGTCCTCGCCCCAGGCCGAATCAGGGCTGAACTGGATCGTCTGGAAGCCTTCCTGAGGGCCGGTCATGATCTCCCAGTGGTCGCCCATCGATTCGCGAACCTCCTCCGGCGTGTCACCCGTGAATCCGTGGATGTTGTCGGCGATCGCCGCCTCGTGGAACGCCGACTCGCCTTCCCCGAAGTCGACGATTTCGAAGCCCGCCCAGTTCATGTCGTTGCCGTCGTCCCAGCCGATCGGGTAGCCGTCGTACGGCTCCATGACGATCCTCGAGTCGGTGACCTCGACCAGTTCGACCGGTCCGTTACCGAGGCCGGCGTCGATCGCCTCTTCGCCGTCGATCGAGAAGTTCGCGAGGTCCTCGTTGATGTCGGCCAGTTCGTCGTCGGTCGTCGCGTCCTCGGCGCGCTCGATGAACTCCTCGTGGAGTTCGGGATGGGTGTAGATCCACCGATTGAACATGTCTCCGAGGAACACGTGTTCGATCAGTCCTTCGGCGACGTTCTCGATCTCGAACTCGAGCGTGTGTTCTCCGGGCGCGTGCACGTCGGTAGCGTAGTCCCAGATCGGGTCGCCCCACACTTCCGCCAGTCGGAAGTGGTCGACGGCGTGATCCGCCGTCAGCGGCGTCCCGTCGTGCCACTCGAGGCCTTCCCGGAGGTCGAACGTGACCGTGCCACCGTCGGTATCGAACGTCCAGTCCTCGGCGAACTGCGGATACCAGTCGGAGGCGTCGGCCGAGAAGTACGCGAGCTCTTCCCACAGTAACCCGGTCTCGAAGAACAGCTGACTGTCGAGACTCCAGAGGTTGAAGTGAGCCTGCTCGAGGTTGCCAACCGCCGGAAGGACGAAGTACTCGTCCTCGCCTCCGTCGCCAACACCGAGACACCCTGCGACTGAACCGATTGCGCCACTCGCTGCGACCGTCTGCAGCCATTTTCGGCGGGACCAGGTTGCACTCTCCCTGACCATGTCATTGTTCGGCATACGCATTGCTATATTAAAACCAACAATATAAATCTGCCGACGATATCGGTCTCGAATAACTGAACTCGAGCCTTCGCCGCCAAAATGGGTGATTCGTCGACTGAATCGTGAGCGGTGCCGGACTGACGTGGCCAACCCACGTCCGATACTGACTCGAGCGAAACGTATATCTTCCAGCCGGGAAGGGAATGTAGCATGGCAGAAACACGCACGGCCGAGACGGGAACGTCGATCGGCGAAACGGTTCTCGACTCGCTGTCGCTCAAACTCGCCGTCACCGGACTCGCGATGACTGCCGTCGGGTTCGTCGTCCACGACGGCGTGATACCGGCGTTCATGGTCATCTGGGGTCTCGCACTGCTCGTAATTGGCTCCGTTTCGTACGCGGCGATCGCTTACCGGGCGTCGTAGGCCCTGCTCGTCGGAACTCGACGAATCGATCGGCGTGGATACACCCCCAGATCCGTCTGTTTCCTGCTCCTGAGCGAGCTTGTTGCCGGTTGGATTCCGTTCCGTATCGTCGAAGTCATCGCCGACCGCTGTCGGTGTCGACCAGCAGGGACAGTTCTGGTATCGACGGTGCTACCGCATTATCCTACGATCGGTGCGCTGAACGAGTCGGACGAGACAGTCATCAGAAACTATCAGTTTCATTCATGGAGAATCGCCTCCTTCCGAGACGATTACAGCCGTACTGCTGTAAATAATTTCTCCGCCCGAGATCGGCGTTCTCGGCGGACGTCGTCGCGGATCGAGCGCCTTTTCCTGCCCCATGTTATCTCCAAACATAGACTGTACCGCTGATACTCCGTTTCACTATCGCTGAAACGGGACTGGAATCTCGACATTTCTCGACGAACTGCCGGATGAAATCGACAGCGGTAGACTAATGTTCGTGGCTTCCAATCGAAATGACAACGAATGACACGCGAGGCGAAAAATCCGGTGAAAGCGACTCGACGTTCGATCGCCATACTGGAGGCGCTCTTCGAACTCGGAACTGCAAGCCTCACGGACGTCTCCGCCCGACTCGACCTCCCCGACAGCACCGTTCACAACCACCTCAGTACGCTCGTCGAGGGCGGGTTCGTCACGCGAACTGACGGTGTGTATCGATTGAGTCTCCAGTTTCTCACCTACGGCGAGTCCGCCCGGGACCAGTACAGGATCACCGATGCCGCCCGCACCGAACTTCGCCACCTCGCGTCCGAAACCGAAGAGTCCGCGAGCGCATTCGTCGAAGAGGACGGCCGGGGGTTCCTGCTCGCACACGAGCGCGCCGACAGCGATCTTCCCCTCGATCTCTATCCCGGAAAACGCGTCCCGCTTCACGCGACCGCTTTCGGAAAGGTCCTCCTCGCGGATCGGCCCGACGAAGAGATCGAGGCCATCATCGATCGCTGCGGACTCGCGGCGTGTACGTCGGAGACGATAACCGACCGGTCGGCGCTTCTGGACGAACTCGCCGACGTCCGGTCGGATGGCCACGCGGTCGCCGACGAGGAACGCTTGCGCGGCGTCAGGTCGGTCGCAACGGCAGTCCGAAACGAACGTGGCGTCGCGGTCGGTGCCGTGGGCATCACCGGCCCGACGAGCAGACTCACTCCCGAACGACTCCGTGGCCCGGTCCTCGAGGCGGTGATCGACACCAAAAACGTCATCGAACTCCAGCTCGCGTACTCGTAACCGGAGACCGGTCTATTCGCCGGCGTTACGGCTCTCTCGAGAACACCGATCCGCCGCGTCGTCGGTGCTGTGACGAGAACCAGGTGAATCGACTTTCGCACTACTTTTGGCGAGCGTTCCGAGGACGGCAGCGTCGCTGGCACCGGTAACGGACGGAACCGACCCGGGACGATCGGCGTCGAACAGGGCCGCGAGCAGGCCGAACAGCACCGCCTCGCGGGAGTCGGGGGCGATCCCCCGCTTTCCGCTCGTTTCGACGGGAACGGAGAGTCGATCCTCGAGTCGCGAGAGCACGGTCTCGTTGTACGCACCGCCGCCGGAGACGACGACCCGGTCCGGATCGAGGTCGACGTGGCGCTCGTAGGCGTCCGCGATCGACTCGCTGGTGAGCGCGGTAACCGTCGCGACGACGTTGTCGGCCGCCAGGCCGTCCTTGCGGGCCCGCTCGAGGACGCGCGTCGCGTAGCCGTCGCCGTACCGCTCCCGCCCCGTCGACTTCGGTGGCGCGCGCTCGAGATACGGGTCGTCGAGGAGATCGGTCAGCAGGTCGTCGTCGACGGTCCCGGCGGTAGCCATCCGCCCGTCCTCGTCGAACTGGCGCTCGCCGTCGGTGAGTCGCTCGACGACGGCGTCGATTACCATATTCCCGGGACCGGTGTCGAACGCTGTGACGGTAGACCAGTCCCCGCCTTCCGGGAGGACGGTACAGTTGCCGATACCGCCGATATTCTGGACGATCCGGTCTTCCGACGCCCGACCAAACTGGATCCAGTCCAGCAGCGGCGAGAGCGGCGCGCCGTGGCCTCCTGCGGCAACGTCGGCCGACCGGAAGTCGGCGACGGTGTCGATCCCCGTCTCTCGGGCGATCACGCTCGGATCGCCGACCTGTAGCGTCGCTCGCGTTCGTCCGAGGTCAGCGGGAAGCGGTTCGTTCGCCGGCGAGTGCCAGACGGTCTGGCCGTGGCTCCCGATCAGGTCGACACCTTCGGGTGCGACGTCGGCGGTCTCGAGGAGACCCTCGACGGCGCGGGCGAACCGCCTGCCGACGGCGACCCGCGCTCGCGCGAGTTCCTCGACCGTCGTCGCCTCGTCACAGATGGATCGAACGTACTCCCGGAACGACGGCTCGTACTCGTCCGTGACGAACGCCTCGCGCTCGACCGTTGCTTCCGTGAGCGGCACGTCCGCGTCCGGGAGGTCGACTCGACAGAGCGCCGCGTCGACGCCGTCGAGCGACGTACCCGACATGAGTCCGATAGTACGGTACGAAGTCACGTTCGGGTCATTAGCAGGAACTGACTAAACGATACCGACGGAGGAGAACCGAGATCGTCACCGAAGACTGGCAGGCGGCCGACCGCGAGGCCGCTCGTCGCCGACGAGAACGTCGACGAGTGCGCGGAGGTTGCCCGCCGACGGGTCGTACGTCGTCAGGAACGGCTCGACGGCCGGCAGGTGGTGGACGTCGTACGGGTTGTTCACGGAGACGACGACGGGCGAGTGACTGGCGTCGAGAAGGCGCTCGAGAGCCGACGCCTGCGCGGGGTTCCGGGCGACGTTCGCGGCACAACACAGGAGCTGGGATCCAACAGGAATGGACGAGAGGTCGGCGGGTTCTTCGCGGTCTACCTCGAGGACGTGTGTCTCGAACCCACGGTCCGTAAGCTGGGCCGCCAGTACGTCCAGCGCGGACTGGGTTTCTGCCGCCGGCGAACCGCCGGTCGTTCGGGGCCCAACGATGTACAGCGGTTCGTCCGGGTCGAACGGCAGCGCTGTGTCGAACTCGCCTCGAACCAGCGTCACTGCGTCACGCGAGAGGTCACGGAGGGCAGCGAGGTCGGAGTCCGCGGCAGGGTCACTCTCCGCCCCGGACCGTTCGGGACGGAGGTCGCGCCGGGATTTCAGCGTGAGGATGCGCTCGACCGACTCGTCGATACGGTCTTCGGCGAGTTCGCCGGTCTCGACCGCCTCGAGGACGGCTTCGATCGCCCGGCGCTGTCGGTCCGCCGAGTGCGAGACGAGGACGACGTCGGCACCGGCGGCGATCGCCTCGACTGCACCACGTTCGGTGCCGACGGTGTCCGCGATGGCGTTCATCTCCATGCAGTCGGTCGTGAGCAGGCCGTCGAATCCCAGCCGATCGCGCAGGAGATCGGTCAGGACGGCCCGTGACAGCGTCGCTGGTTTCGTCTCCGAGCCGGTGATCGCCGGGAAGGCGACGTGTGCGGTCATGATGGCGTCGATCCCTGCGTCGATCGCCCGCTCGAACGGCCGGAATTCGACGTCCTCGAGTCGATCCCCGTCGGCGTCGACGACCGGGAGCTCCGCGTGGGAGTCGGTCGAGGTGTCACCGTGACCGGGGAAGTGTTTCCCGCAGGCGACGACGTCGGCGGACTGTAACGCCTCGAGGTAGCGCTCGCCGAACGTGGCGACCTCGTCGGGGTCTTCGCCGTAGGAACGGACGCCGATAACCGGGTTATCCGGGTTGTTGTTCACGTCGAGGACGGGCGCGAGGTTACAGTTGATGCCGACGCTCCGGAGCTGGGCCGCCGTGACGCGTGCGACGGTCTCCGCGGCGTCCGGGTCGTCGGTCGCGCCGGCGGCCATCGCTCCCGGCGTCTCCGTGTAGTACGGGAGGCGACGAACCGTTCCACCCTCCTGATCGACGGAGAGAAACAGCGGGATTTCTGCGCCCTCCTCGAGAGCGGTTCGCTGGAGCGACCGCGAGAGAGTTCGCGTCTGTTCGGGCGTCTCCAGGTTTCGCGAGAAGTAGATGACCCCGCCGACGTGGTACTCCCGGATCAGCGACCGGATTTCGTCCGTCGGTTCGGTGCCCGGAAAACCCACGTGAAATAGCTGTCCGACCTTCTGCTCAAGCGTCAGATCTGCGACGGTGGTCTCCATTATTGATACAGGGTGTAGTCGTCGAGGAGGTCTGCGAACGCCTCCCGTTCTTCGTCCCACCGTCGGTCGAGACGGTCGTACACGTCGTCCGCGCTCTCGTTAGGATCGACGTCCGAAATCGTTTCCCGGAGGGTCCGGCCGCCGGCCAGCTTGTCGACGAAGTGCTCGCCGTTCGATTGCACCCAGTCGGACTCGGGGTACAGCTGGAACGCCGTGATCAGCATCTTCACGCCGATTTCGACCGGCGCGATCTCGTCGCGGTCCATCACGTGAATCTGGACGCCCTCGACGTCCTGGCGCTCGTGTTTCGAGAACATCGGCGTGAAGTACGCCGGGCGGAAGGCACAGCCGTCGACGTCGAGGTCGTTGAGCGTCGCCGCCCACTCCTCGGCGTCGACCCAGGGCGCGCCGATCAGTTCGAACGGCTTGGTCGTCCCGCGACCCTCCGAGAGCGTCGTTCCCTCGAACAGGCAGGTCCCGGGATAGATCGTCGCGGTGTCGAGCGTCGGCATGTTCGGAGACGGCGGCACCCAGGCGAGCTCGAGTTCGTCGTACCAGGTGTCGTGGGTCCAGCCCTCGAGTTCGACGACCTCCAGGTCGGCCCCCAGGTCGAACTCGCCGTTGAAGTACCGGGCCAGTTCCCCGACGGTCAGCCCGTGCGTGATCGGGAGCCGGCGCCCGCCGACGAACGACTCGTGGTCGGGCGATACGCGGTTCCCGTCGACCGCGAGCGGCGCGATCGGGTTCGGCCGATCGAGGACGACGAACGACGTGTCAGTCTCGCTGATCCCTTCCAGAGCGTACGCGAGCGTGTAGATCAGGGTGTAGAACCGGCAGCCGATGTCCTGCATGTCGTAGACGACCGTATCGAGATCCTCGACCATATCGGGCTCGAGCCGGCGGTTGTCGCCGTACAGACTCGTGACCGGTAGCCCCGTTCGTTCGTCGACGCTGTCGTCGACCTTCACGCCGGCCTGCTCGTTTCCACGAATGCCGTGTTCCGGCCCGAACAGCCGGACGAGTTCGACGTCGTCGTGATTGTATAGCGTGTCGATCGTCGGAACCAGTTCGGAGTCGACGCCCGACGGATTAGTGATCAGGCCGACGCGGTCGCCCGCGATCGGTTCCATCTGCGTGTCTACTAACGTCTCGATGCCCACGCGAACCATACTGGCGGTTACCGAGGGCGTGATTATAAATATGTGGGTGAGTCGCAAATTCAGTCGGCTCCAGGCGCTCGCGAGGCGTCACTCGAAGTGAGGCATCACGTCGTCGGCGAGCGCGTCGATCGTCCGGCGCGGGTCGCCAACTTTCGAGACGACGATGACGCGGTCGATGCCCGCTTCCTCGAGCCGTTCGACGACGGGGACGAGGTCGCTCGCGTCGTCGGTCACGTTGTTGAGCGTCCGTAACTCTTCGTCGCTGACGTCGGCCAATCGCTCGTCGGCGAGAGACTGGATCTCTCTCGGATCCGCGGTATCGAGTTCCTCGTGGGGCGTGTACTCTCCTTTGGCCCGGAGTTCGTCGACGAGGTCGTCCGGATCGCCGACGTGGGCCGACAGCTGTACCGAGATGGTGCCGCCGCCGGAGTCTTCACGCTCGGATTGCCCGGCCTCGAACGCCGGTGCGAGCGTCTCTTCGATCAGGTCGGCGTCGCCGGCCGTGATGAGGTTGCCGGCGTACTTGCCGGCGCACTTCGCGGACTGGGGCCCCCACGCCGCCCAGTGGAGCGGAATCTCCGACCGGGGCTTCGTGTAGAGTTTCATCTCGTCGTACTGGTAGTACTCGCCCTCGTGGGAGACGTACTCGTCGCGCTCCCAGAGCGTCTCCATCAGGTCGAGCGACTCGATGAGCATCCCCGCCAGCGTTCCCCAGTCGGGCCACTCGCCGTCGTAAAACCGAGCTTCGTTGAGCGCCTCGCCAGTTCCGACGCCGAACTCGAGCCGCCCCGGATACGCGTTGTCGATGGTCGCGAGCGCCTGGGCCAGTACAGGTGGTTCGTACCTGATCGTTGGACAGCTCACGCAGGTACCGACAGTGACGTCGGGAACCCGCTCGACGAGCGAGCCGAGCCACGGCAGGACGTGGTGCGTGTACGGTCGATTGTCGAGCCAGGGGACGAAGTGGTCGCCGATCCAGATACCGTCGAATCCAGCGTCCGCGGCGTACGCGGCTAGCTCGAGATCGTCACCGGGGGAGCGAAAGCACCCCCCAACGTTGTAGTGCCACTCGATTGGCATGTACTCACCAGATCGACGAACCGCATTAAAACTTCCCCGCCGAGACCGCATTTCGATGGCGAGCTGTCACGTGAGCTTCGTCACGCCGTTCGGTGCGACCCAGTCGAGTTGCGTCTCCGTGAGGAGCGCGTGATTGTAGACGAACACCTCGCCGTCGATCCGCTCCGTGACGCGATCCAGAAGCCGTTCCCACTGCTCGCGGTCCTCGACCACCGACGGGTCGAGGGTGAGTCCCGCGTCGATCGGGTGATCCAGCGACTCCTCGCAGTCGGTCAACCGGGCGTCGATCTCGTCTATGTCGTCGGTGTAACAGAGTGCCGTGACGTCGTCGACGTACTCCCCGAGGAGCCCCGGTGTGACGCCGCTCGGCCAGAGGCTCGACGGGGCGTAGCCGCCGCCGTCGGCGAGGTAGTACGAGAGACGTGCGTCGTCGCTGGCCGCAGCGAGCGTCGCGAGGAGGTCGCCGATGACCGCCGAGCGGAACTCGAACAGCGCGTCCAGTTCCGGGTGCTCTGCGACCAGTTCCGACAGGGATGGCGTCGGTTCGGTGGTAGTGAGATACTGCTCGCACAACCGGGATACGACCGCTTCGGCAGCTGAGAGATCGACGATCCCTCGTTCACGTGCTTCGCGATGGCAGCCGTCGCAGAAACACTGCGAGACGAGGAATTCGTCGGCCCGGTTCGTTATCACGTGGTCCTTGTGGTGGCCGAAGCGGTCGCCGTGGCCGTGAACGACGCTCGGGAACCCGAGCGACTCGAGGTCGACCCGTTCGACGTCGTAGTGGGCGATATTGCGAACGATCCCGGCGTAGTAGCGTCGTACTTCGTCGTGGGAGGGACAGAGCGCGTGATCGTGTGCAGTCCCGAACGCGTCCTCGATTCGGTACTCCGGCCACGCTCCGGCCAGGCGCGTCCCGTGAGCGCAGACGAGCCACGCGTCGACGTCGATTCCGCAGTCGTTCGCCGTCGCGACGATATCGGCGAACGCGTCGGGGTGCTGGTAGCTCTCGTTTCGTGGCGGATCGATCGGCGTCCGCTCGAAGTACGTCTCGTCGGGGTCGAACAGACAGCCTCCCGGAAACGTGTCGAATCCGAGGTCGTCGGCTTTTGGGTCGAACGTCCGAACCGAGTGATAGTGGGCGGCGACTTTCAGGTGATCGATGCCAGCGTCCGCGAGCCCCTCTATCGTCGTCTCGGGGCAAGGATCCGATAGACTCCACGGATAGGTCCACAGACCGGTCATTGGGGATACTTATCTATCAGCAAGTAAAACTCTTTTCCACGACTTACACGTCGTCAGCTGTGACTCTCGCCTCCACGTTCGACGGGGTCGCCCCCGATTTTATGGTATCCGAGTCGTATACTCGAGCCATGTGCCGGTACGAGACGAAGTTCGACGACGGTGATTTCTACCTGGAAACCGACGACGGCTGGCTCGAGGTGGGAGCCGAAGCGACGTTGCTCGAGTTACTCGGCGAGACGTACGCACTCGAGTACGACGATCGCCAGCAGGCAGTCTCGTGGCTCGAGACCGACGAGGACGGCGTACTGACTTTCGACGTTCGGGAGACGCTCTCGGAGCAGACGTTTACCGAGGATTTCGTCGCCCAGATCGCCGACTGTGATCCGGACGCGACGACCGACGAGGGCGTTCCGGTTCGGACGGCAGTCTTCGCCGATATGATGCGTTCGATCTGGGACGCCAAAGGCAACCTCGAGGCGTAGCTGCCGACCACAGTGCAGGCAGTTCGACGGTTACCCGCCGTTCGACTGCACACCACACTTAATACGTATCCGCCGGAAGTTCACGCTGGATGAAAGCAATCCAGACTGACGAGGCACCGGAGAGTATCGGTCCCTTCTCGCAGGCGGTCCTGGACGGCGATCGACTCTACGTCTCCGGCCAGGGACCGGTCGACCCGGACACGGGCGAAATCGTCGACGGCGACATCGCGACCCAGACGGAGCGAACGCTCGAGAACGTGGACGCAGTCCTGCAGGCGGCCGGCTGTTCGCTCGACGACGTCGTCAAGGCGACCGTCTACGTCCAGGACATGGACGACTACGACGCCATCAACGAAGTGTACGGTCGCTACATGAGCGAGCCGTATCCGGCACGCAGCGCCGTTCAGGTCGAGGACCTCCCCATCGACATCGGCGTCGAGATCGAAGTCATCGCGTCGGTCTGATCGGACGACGCGAAGGTTTTTGTGGACGTACTGAGATTCAATTCGTGTGATTCGTGATCAGCTCACGCACTCGAGTTCCTGGGTCGGCCGGACAGCAGGAGAGATCCGCGAGGTCGGCGAGTCGGACGGCTCGATCCTGATCGTCCCCGTCGGAAGCGTCGAACAGCACGGCGACCACCTCCCGGTCGGGACGGATACGCTGCTGGCCTCGGCTGTCGCGACCCGCGGTGCCGAACTCGCCTCGGACGTCCCAGTCGCGGTCACGCCGCCGATCTGGAGCGGCTACTCGCCACATCACCTGCAGTTCGGCGGCACCCTCACGCTCTCGTTCGAGACCGCACTCGCCGTCGTCGAGGACGTCGTCTCGAGCGGCCTCGAGAACGGGTTCGACGCCGTCCTGCTGGTCAACGGCCACGGCGGGAACGGCCCGCTCGTCGGCGCGGCAGTCAGCGAAATCGGCGTCGATCATCCCGACGCCGAGGTGACCGGCATCACGTACTTCTCCCTGGCGGAGTCGTTCGCCGACGAGATCCGTGACAGCGAGGACGGCGGGATGGCTCACGGCGGCGAGTTCGAGACCTCACTGCTGTTGCACCTCTATCCCGACCTGGTTCGCGAGGACGGCGACGCGACACCGCTCGAGGAGCCGTACGACCTCGGCGACGCCGACCTCCTCGCGCCGGGACCGCTCTCGGTCTACCGATCGTTCGAGGAGTACTCGGAGTCGGGTGCGATCGGCGAACCCGAACTGGCGTCGGCCGAGAAGGGGCGCGAACTCTTCGAGCGACTCGGGGACGAACTCGAGACGCTCCTCCGGGAGATCCACGAGCGAAACCGGGATACCTGATCAGTCCGGAAGCGCGTCGAGGTACGTGTTCCAGACCGCCTCGGGATCGTCGCAGGCGATGCTGGAAATCGACGCACAGCCGTCGTACCCCCACGTGAAGACGCTGTCGACGCCACCCTCGACGGCCGTTTTCGTCGCCTTCTCGACTGTACGAATGGTCTCGGGGTCGTCGTCGAGCCGGAACCCCTGGATCCAGATCTGACTCTGCAGGTCGTACTGGTCGGCGAGCGCCACGACCCGATCCGTGTACTCGGCGACGAACGACGTCGCGTCGGTCGCGTGCTCGAACGCATCCCAGTAGGGATCGGTCGCGAACACGTCGAGGTGATCGCTCGCCGCGAGAGTGTCCCAGTCGGAGAGCCCGTGTGCGGCGTCCTGGCGCGGGAGCAGGCAGACGGCGTTGCGCGCGCCCGCATCGCGGACGACGGCCATCGTCTCCTCGAGAAACTCGAGCAGAGACTCCTCCCTGAACTCGTCGGTTCGGTCGGTCCGCTCGTCTGGAAGCGGTTCGTCGTACCGGCGTTCGTACGCACGTTGACAGTGGTCGCAGTGACAGGCCCACGCACCCTCGGGGACGTCGACGTCGGCCCACTCCGAGATGAACCAGTGGGGTTCGTCCCAGAAGACGACATCCGCGCCGATCCCGACCGCCGCCTCGGTCCACTCCTGCACGAACCTCCTGAACGTCGGATGGTTGAAACAGGCCGCCGGAACCGCGTCGCCGCTCGAGAGCCGCTGGCGGGCCTCGGGGTGGCGACCGACGAACTCCGACAGTGCCTCGCCGCCGAAGACGCGCCCGACACCCCAGGGGTTTACGTAGACGGTGAATCCGCGCTCGTGGCTCGCCTCGATCGTTCGCTCGAGGGTGCCGCGATAGTACTGCAGGTCGCGCTCGCTGAACGTGTGCAAGACCGCGTTCAGTCCCGCGTCCGCAAATCGATCCAGATCTCGGGTCGCGTGATCGACGTTTCTCACGCCGAAGTAACTGGTACCGCGTTCTAGCATTCACGCTATCCGACGAGAGATGGAGTGTTAATTCTTTTCGCGAGACCTACCTGAGCCCGTCGTCGGCGACCTCGTGGTGCCGGCTGAATCCTTCGGCGAACTCCACGCCCGCCGTCGTTCCCTGCGTTCGCGCTCTGGCCCTGACGTTCTCGATCAGGTCGTCGAACTCGGCGTCGATCCCCCCGTGTTCCTCGAGGAACTCGACCTGCGACTCGTGGTGGAGGATCGCCTCCTCCTTCCGGTCCTGGTAGTCACTGACGTCGACGTACACGTCCGGTTCGAACTCCGCGGTCGGCTTCCCGAAGAAGTAGACGTTCTCCGGGTCGTGGGGTGCGTGTTCGGTCTCGACCATCGGCAGCGACGCCATGTAGTAGGCGTCCGTAACCAGTTTCGACGTCTCCCGGTGGTCCGGATGCATGTCGTCGTCGTGGTGGGTGACGATCAACTCCGGTTCGTACTCCCGGATGACGTCGACGATCTCGAGGCGGTTCTCGAGCGTGTTCTGGACGCGTCCGTCCTCGAACTCGAGGAACGTACAGTCACAGCCGAGCGTCTCGGCCGACCGACGAGCCTCTTCGCGACGCGTCGCCGCGACCTCCGCTTCGGTCGCGTCGAACCCGCCGTACTCGCCGGCAGTCAGGTGTGCGATCGTCACGTCGTCGCCGCGGTCGGCGTGTCTGGCGAGCGTTCCGCCACAGAAGATGTCCGCGTCGTCCGGATGTGCCACTAACGCAAGGATGCGCATAGCTCTCGATTCACACCGGGGTGAGTTAAATCTGATCGCTCCGGGTACTGAAGGGGACGACTCGAGTGTGCCCTATTCTTATCTGTCAGCTATTCGTACGGGTTCGTGATGGCCGATTCAGTGTACGAACGGATCGGAGTACCGGACGTGATCAACGCCACGGGAACGAAGACTCGGATCGGTGGAAGTCGAATCAGACCGGCGGCTGCCGAGGCAATGTGCGAGGCGGCCGACGGCTTCGCGCGGATCTCCGACCTGCAGGCGCGAGCGTCGGAGCTAATCCAGGAGGTTACCGGTGCACAGGCGGGCTACGTCTGCTCGGGAGCCAGTGCCTGTCTCACGCTCGCGGCGGCGGCGACCATCGCGGGCAACGACCTCGCCGCGATGGCACAGCTGCCGGATACCGAGGGACTCGCCGACGAGATCGTCGTCCCTCGAACCCACCGCACCGGGTACGACCACGCCTACCGGATCGCGGGCGCGACGATCGTCGACGTCGGGACGAACGACGCCCACCTCGGAACGGGTGCCGAGAACACCGAGCTATGGGAGATCGACGCCGCGATCACCGAAGACACCGCGGCGGTCGCCTACATGCAAAAGTCCTACAGCCGGCCGCCGCTCGAGGACGTCGTCGAGATTGCCCACGAGCGAGACGTCCCGGTGATCGTCGACGCCGCTGCCGAGTTGCCGCCGGTCGAGAACCTGGAACGGTTCGTCGAGATGGGCGTTGATTTGGTCGCGTTCAGTGGCGGGAAGGCGATCCGTGGGCCGCAGACGACCGGCTTCCTGGCCGGACGCGAGGACCTGATTCGGTCGGTAGCCGCCCAGCACCTCGACATGCACGCCGCCGAGGACGCCTGGGTTCCGCCGTCGGAGCTTCTCGACGTCGACGCGCTCGGGGGCGTCCCTCGGCAGGGAATCGGCCGGGGAATGAAAGTCGGGAAAGAGGAACTCGTCGGGCTGATCACGGCGCTCGAACTGTTCCTCGAGGAAGACCAGGACGAACGGCTCGCCGAGTGGCAGCGTCGTGCGGAGACGATCGCGGAGGGGCTTTCCGATCTCGACGGGGTCGAGACGTCGCTGACGGAAGCCGGAAAGACTGCGGTCACTCCGGAGGTCGTCGTCAGCCCCGAGACTACCACGGAAACGTCGGCCACGACTGTCGTCCGGGAACTTCGGGAGGAGACGCCGCGAATCTACGTCGGCGCGGACGACCTCGATCGGAACCAGTTTACCGTCAATCCAATGTGCTTGACCGACGAGGAGGCTGATTACGTGATTGAACGGCTTAGGGACCACCTGGGGTAACCTCCTCCCGTCGTTTACGATGGAGAGGGGCCACCCACACGATTCGGCCTGTGACAGTTCGTGCTCGGCGGCGGATTGGGATGCCCGATGGAGGTCGACGTTCCAGCGATCCATGCTGTACTCGCGTCAACGGGGTGTTCGGAGGATCGGTCTCACTGGCGGCTAATCAGTGGCAATCAACGTTATATTAAATCCACCAACCACTAGAATCCCACACATAAAATTAATATACTATCTTCTTGACCCTTCTCGGGAGGGGCTCCGGTAGCTCACTCCGACGCCTGTCGGAGATTCCGGGAGTGACCTCTCAACCCAAATCATGACGTTCGAACGACGGGACTTCATCAAGGCGACAGGTACAGGACTTGGATTGACTGCTCTCGGTAGTACGGCAACGACGACCATCGCAGCAGACACTGGTGGCACAACGGAGTCGTTCCGTGCGTACTGGGCGGATGCGTTCAACGACGGCATCAAAACCGAGGAACAGATCGATGCACTGGTCGAACGAAGCGTCGAGCAGAACCTGAACGCGATCATCGCGCAGGTAGTACGCCGGGGCGACTTCTACGGTGACGAGGGTCACCCGCCACGCACGGAAGATCCGGAGGTGGACGACGATATCGATCCGCTGGCGTTGTTGATAGAGAAGGCAAGCGAGCACGGTCTGGAAGTGCACGCGTGGTTGGTGGTAGGGAAGATGGCGGACCCAGAGGATTTGCCTGAATCGGAGGATCACCCAGTGAACGCACACGGTCCGGACAGCGAGGACCCGTGGGTGAGCCAGACGCCCGACGGCGACGTCATCGAGTTGGGCGGGGACTACGCGTTCGACCTCGGTCATCCAGGTGTACACGAGTTCTTCGTCGAGACCGTCGAGAGTATCGTCGAGAACTACGACGTCGACGGGATCAACCTGGACTACATCCGGTATCCGGACGTTGAGGACCATCAGGAGTTCGGGTACAACGAAACTGCAGTCCAGCGGTTCCTCGAGGCGACCGAATACGACGACGTACCGGAGCCGCCCGAAGAAGTCCAGTTCCCGCCGATGGATCCTGGCGTCGTCGGTCAGGACTATATCGACTGGACCGCATGGCGCCGTCGGCAGGTGACGGACTTGGTGCGGCGGATCTACCTAACGGTGAAAGATCACGATCCGTCGCTGCGGGTGAGCATCGACGGCATTGCCTGGGGACCGGCACCGATTGCCGGACCGAATGCCGAAGCTTCGTGGCTCGACGCTGACGACGCGTGGCAGCGCAAGGGTAACTGGTTCCAGATCATGCAGGACTGGCGTGGCTGGATGTACGAGGGCATCATCGACACGAACATCGTGATGAATTACGCTCGGGAGTTCGTTGACAACCAGCGCGATCAGTACCGCGGCTGGGCCGACTACCTCAAGGATCTGCAAAACGCCACCGAACGTGATGCAGTCATCGGCCAGGCCAACTTCTTCAATTTCCTCGAAGACACCGACGCCCAGATTCGTGTGGCGCAGGAACCCAGCGAACACCGGTATGCGAACGACCCGTCGTGGATCCACACTGAAGAGGACAGTACAGCAAACGGCTGGGCTGGCTTCTCGTATGCGAACCCGAAACGGAGCTACCTCCATCGGGACGGCGAAGATCCTGAACTCGACGAAGAGTACCCAGACATGACGCTGGCGGAGGCACACGACACGATCACGGAGATGTTTACCGAGGACCCACCGGAGCAAGCGGGTGAAGACGCCGAACCGGTGTTCGCCGACGAAACAGCGATTCCAGAGATGCCGTGGGTTCACGAGGAAGGGCACATCAGCGTGACTGTCACCGAAGGCGGACAGCCACTCGACCAGGCCGAGGTAACCCTCTCGGGTGAGGGAGAGACCATCGAGCGCACGACCGACGGTTCTGGCTGGGTTGGGTTCGCGGCACTCGACCCCGGCGAATACACTGTCGAGTCCGGCGACGAATCGACCACTATCACGGTCGAAGCCGGGTCAGTGACGCCGGCTGCGCTGGATACGGGTGTCGATTTCGAACGGTTCGATGTCTGCTTCCAGGGCTGCGGTCAAGCCCGGATCGTCGTCAGCGAAGACGACGTTGCGACTGCCGACGACGAAGCCCCGACCGCACACGTTATCGTCGAATCCGACGGCGAGGCGGTGTGTGAAACCGTCGCGATCACCGAGGAGAATACGACCACGATCCCAGGTCAGTTCGGTGACGCACCGGTAGTCACGTATACCGCCGACGGCAAGATCCTCGGCGTTGCGGCATCGCTCTCCTCGGGCGAGGTCGTCGTCGAAAACGAGAACAACTGCGCGACGACACCGAACACGCCCGACGTACTGGAGGCCGACTGCCTCCCCGAAGGCGCGGCAGTCGACCCCGACGGGCCGGGCTGTGATGGCGGTCGGGGAAACGGCAACGGTAACTGACGGCGGTCTCCATCTCGAGCCCGTTCCATCATACCCATTCAGGTGAAAGTAGCATCTACTGATATGTATGAGAGGAACCGTTACCGACGGGACTGAAGCCATCAGGAAAGAATCCCGTGAGCACCCCGAACCCGACGACGGGGAAGCCCCTGTTCGGATTCGAGCCATCGGGATCTGTGGCATCGATGTCGGACTGAGACACTGAGAGAGCCCACCATCGACCGTCGCAGGTGACGACGCCTTCCAACTCCATGTGCCCCTCGACGACGAGGCCGCGTACGTCGCAAGTAAGTCCGTAGTACCTGTAACGGCTCTCGGCAAGTTCCTGCTCGAGAGTCAGGGACGTAACACGGCCTTGATCACGCCGTCCTCTCGGTTCATTACCGTCTCGAGGGCGGACTCGTACTCCTCGAGATCGAACTCGTGGGTGACGATTCCCTCGACCGACAGCGTGTCGCGCTGGAACAGTTCGGCGACTTCGTCGACCGCGTGGGCTGCTGTGACGCCGCCGACTACTTTCAGTTCCTTCGCGACGATGTCGTTCGGATCGATCTCGCGCTTTCCGTCGAAGACGCCGGTCAACACGACCGAACCGCGTTTTTTCGTCGCTTTCAGACACGTGTTCACCACGTCACCGGCACCGGCCGTCTCGACGCAGAGGTCGACTCCGTCGCCGTCGGTATACTCCCGGATCGCCTCGACCGGATCCTCCTCGTTGACGTTGATCGTTCGCGTTGCCCCGTACTGCTCGCCGACCTCGAGACGCTCCTGACGTGTCCCCGTCAGCACGATATCTTCGACGCCCCGCGCCTTCAGTAACTGGACGCCGAAGAGACCGAGCGAGCCGGGGCCCAGCACGGCCGCCGTGTCGGTGAACGACGTCTCGACGCGCTGGAGTCCGTGGAGCGTACAGCCGGCCGAATCGATCTGCGTTGCCTCGAGATCGGTAATGTCGTCCTCGAGCGGACGAAGCGTCTCTTCGGGGAATGCGGCGTACTCGCGGTAGCCACCGTCGATCGTGAAGCCGATCTCTCGGAGGTCGTCACACTGGTAGTATCGGCCCTCGCGACACGGCGTACACGTCCCACAGTAGACGAATCCGTGGAGCGAGACGCGGTCGCCGACCGACAGCGAGTCGACGCCGTCTCCCAGTTCGATCACTTCCGCACAGATCTCGTGGCCCGGGACGAGCGGATACCGTGTCCACGGCGGCCCTTCGCCGTGAATCAAACCGATGTCGCTTCCGCAGATGCCGACCGCGCGGATCTTCACCAGCGCCTCGCCGGAGTCCGGTTCGGGGCGCTCTCGCTGCTCTTCCCAGACGGAGTCCTCACCGTCGGTAACGATCGCTCGCATAGGGAGTACTCTACCACTGACGGGTTAAAAACCCCGATGCTATCGTTGGTCTTCTTCGTGACCGATTACCCGCCCGGTCGATTTCGGTCGCGGAAGTCGGAGGGAACGAGTCGAGAGAAGTCGACCGGCGAGTCGAACGTGCTCGAGGTAGCTAGCATCAATATACCAGATCTGAATACTGTTTTATTATTGGATAGTAGGCGTCAAGACAGACCGTTGTTCGGTGGTCCATCAAAGCAGACAGCCGGCAGTGACCGCCGACAAGACGCTCGTTCACGCTGAAGCCGGGAAGAGATGGCCGATTCGACGGATCTCACACGAAACGAAAGGTTATCGACCAACGTAGGGATTCGAGGGGCCCGTAACAGCTTCATCGTGGCGTCTTCCGCCAGGTTCCTAGCTCGGACTGAAATAACATTCCACTACCGAAACACGATCTCGAGATTGGTTGAATGATTAGTTGTTTTCTTATGCTATTCCAAAAGTGACAGACCTATTATCTGTTGTGGGCGGGTATCAAAACATCGTTCTGCACCTGCGTGTACTGCTGGGCCCGGCCGAACCCGAGGAGGTCTCGGAGTCGCCCTGATTCGATCATGTCCGCTGAACCGCCGGTTTTATGAGTTCTTTTACCAGTTACTGTCAGTATGTCACAGAGACGAGCCGAAGTATCCGGGCCCGTCGACGCGTTCCGTCAGTTTTTCTCCTTGCAGCGGGACGTTCTGGTGCTCTCGCTGGCGATGTTCGCGTTCAGCCTCGGCTTCCAGATGACCAACCGGTTTCTCCCCGAGTATCTCGTCTACCTCGGGGCTGGCGGGTTCGTCGTCGGCCTGTTCGCCACGCTCGGAAACGTCATCGGGGCGGTCTACCCCTACTACGGCGGCGTCGTCTCCGACCGCGTTGGCTCGCGATACGCCCTGACCGTCTTCGGGTTCGTCTCGGCCTTTGGCTTCGCAATCTGGCTTGCCTCGGCGTACATTCCGGCGATCGATCTCGGTGTGGTCGTCTTAGAGCCGTGGGTCTGGGTGTTCGTCGGCCTGTTGCTGGCCCAGTGCTGGAAGTCCTTTGGAATCGGCGGCCACTACGCCATCGTCAAGCAGGCGACCGAACCGGAGCGGCTGGCTCGCGGGTTCGCGAGCACGGAGACGTTCCGGCGGACTGCCTTCCTGCTCGCGCCGCTGATCGTCGCCGTTCTCGTGGCCGACGAGTTGATGCCGGGCTTCCTCTGGGTGCTCGTGATCGGCATCGTCTTCGCTCTCTTCGGGACGATCGCCCAGCACTACCTCTACGAGGCCGACGAGGACACCGTCGGCAAGGAGTTCGAGGGATTCGGCCAGATCGTCGACGACCTTCGGGCACTGCCCGACGCACTGCGTCCACTGCTCGTGGCGGATACCTTCGTCCGATTCGCCAACGGAATGGTGTACGCCTTCTTCATCCTGGTTATCACCCAGCTCATGGAGATCGGGCTGACGACGACCGTTCCCGTGTACGGGACCGTCGATCTCTCGCCCGCCGCATTCTTCGGCGTCCTGCTGAGCGTCGAGATGCTAGTCGCGCTGCTTACGATGGCACCAGCCGCCAAGATCGCCGAACGGGTCGGTCTCAAACCGGTCGTCGGTCTCGGCTTCTTCGTGTACGCGATCTTCCCGGTCTTGCTGATCTTCGGTCCGGAGGCCGTCGGGGGGATCGACGAAACCTGGCTGCTCATCGCTCTCTTTGCCTTCTCCGGACTCCGATTCGCCGGACTGCCCGCACACAAGGCCCTGATCGTCGGCCCCGCAGAGCGTGGTGCAGGTGGCCGAGTCACCGGGTCGTACTACTTCGTCCGGGGAGCGATCGTAATCCCCAGCGGTGTACTCGGCGGGTTCCTCTGGGAGTTCGCCACTCCGGAACTCTCCTTTACGATCGCGACGATGATCGGTCTGATCGGCGTCGCCTACTTCGTGGTCTTCGGCGAGGAGTTCGAGGCGTACAAGTAGTCGATCGCCTCGAGCCTCTCCGTGCCAGAACAGTCTTCCCGCGAGCGCGATAACGACGGGTAGATGAGACGAGTTCTTCTGGTTCTGTTCGTGGCGAGTATGCTGGTTCTCGCGGGGTGTGTCGGTGGACCTGACGGTGGCGATAACGCCACCGTCGAGGACGACCTCTCCGGAGAGGACGTCGACGAACCCGACGACGGCGAGAGCGACGAAGACGACGAAGCAGGCACTCAGGACGAACCAGACGAGGACACCGAAGACGAGGAGACGACGACCGATACCGAAGACGAAGAGACGACCGATGCCGCAACCGTCGACGGCGACCTCGAGATCCATCACATCGACGTCGGTCAGGCCGATGCGACGCTGCTGATAACGCCGAGCGACGAGACGATTCTCGTGGACACCGGCGACTGGCGACAGGACGGGAGCGATGTGATCGACTACCTCGAGTCCCACGATATCGACCGCATCGATCACCTGGTCGCGACTCACCCGCACGCTGATCACATCGGCGGCCACGCCGCGGTGATCGAGCACTTCGAGACCGACGGCGACGGGATCGGGGCTGCCTACGACTCCGGGATTCCGCACACCTCCCAGACCTACGAGAATTACCTCGACGCCGTCGAAGAGTACGACGTCGAACTGCTGCTCGTCGAGGAGGGCGACGAACTCCCGATCGACGACGAGTCTGTCTCGGCGCTCGTGACCAACCCACCCGCGGGAGAGTCTGGTGACGACCTCCACTACAACAGCGTCTCGCTCGCCCTCGAGTTCGGCGAGTTCCGGTACGTGACGACCGGCGACGCCGAGGAAGACGCCGAACAGCGGATGGTCGAGGAGTGGGGCGACGACCTCGAGGGCGACGTCTACCAGGCCGGCCACCACGGGTCGTCGACGTCCTCGACGGAGCCGTTCGTCGACGCCGTCTCGCCGGAAATCGCGGTCATCTCGAGCGACTACGACTCCCAGTACGGCCATCCACACGACGAGGTGCTCGAGGAGTTCGCGGATCGCGGGATCGAGACCTACTGGACCGGCGTCCACGGCGACGTCGTCGTGACGACGGACGGCAGCGAAATCGACGTCGAAGCGGAGACGACGTTCTCGACGGACGCCGAGGATCTTCTCGAGGAGAAACACGCGGAGGACGACGCCCACTCGAGTCTGCCGGCGATGGTTAATACGCCGGCAGGTCTTATTCCCCTCGTAGGATGAACGGGACCTTCACCGGCGTCGTGGATCGCATCGTCGACGGCGAGACGGCCGTGATCTTGCTCGAAGAGGGCGGCGAGGCGGTCGACCAGCTGGACGTCCGCGTCGATCGGCTCCCGGAGCCGGCACGGGACGAGGGTGGCGTCCTGTCGGTCACCGTCTCGGACGGGAAGTTCGTCGACGCGGAGTACCGCCCCGAGGAGACGAGCAATAGACGCGAATCCGCTCGAGAGCGACTCGAGCGGCTTTCGGACCGGCTCTCGGAGCGGTAGCGGTTTACTCGTTTTCGACCGTCGACTCGTCGCGACACCGATCGTACAGGACGACGAGCGAAACGGCGTGGACCGTCCCCGCAATCGTCGTGCTGAGAAGCGTCCCGGCCGACGGGACGTGGGCGAGCCACCACGAGCCAAGGCCGACGACGAGAAGGACGCCGAACAGCGTGAATCCGTGGCCCCGCGAGTACCGCCAGCCTGCAGCGATCGGGCGCAGTATCCCGTCCTCGTACAGCACTGCCACCGGTGCCAGGAAGAGTCGGACGAGGACGAACAGCACGAGCCCCAGTAACGCCACGCCGACCAGGAGACTGCCGGTCGTGTACTCGAGTCCGACCGCGTCGCCGGTTTCGAAGAGCACGGTGACGAGGAAGACACCGCCGAAGTAGACGAGAAACCGGTTCCAGTGAACGGTCTCGTCGCTCGCTCGCATCATCGTCATCCAGCCGGCGACGGCGATGACTGTGACTGCGAGAACCTCGAGTGCGAGCGCGTAGCCCAGCAACGGCAACTCGAGGTCGACGAGGGCGTTCAGCGATCGCTCCGTTACGGTCGTTCCGGTCGGATAGATCGAGTACGCGACGTGGAACGTCGAGTCGCCGACGCTCGAAGCGGTCGGCACGGCGTCGGTTTCTCGAAGCAGGTCGGCGACGAGGAGGACACAGCCTGCCACGAAAAACGGAACGAAGAGCCACGGATCGCTACGAAGTCGGGCCGCGACCGCAGTGAGAACGGGTTTCCGACGACGGTACGGTGGTGACTTCGGGTTCCCGTCGGTACCGCCGTCCTCACCCGCCATCGTCCCGGCACCGGCAGTCGGCTCCCCCTTCTCTCTCGGGGGAGAGTTTCCGTCGCCCGTCGATCCGTTTTCGTCGGCCGATACTGGGCCCGACTCGGTCTCGTCCGTCATGGTTCCTCCGCCAGTGCGACGATCCGTCCCCGGTTGACCGCGTACAGCCGTCCGTCACCGACGATCGGCGGCGACAGCGGGACCTCCGGCGGTTCGTACCTGAACTGCTCCTCTCCTGTGTCGGCCTCGAGAGCGACCAGTACCGCATCGTGCTCGACGGCGTAGACCATCCCGTCGGCGACGACCGGCGTCGTCTCTCGCTCGAACGGGACGGACCACAGCGACTCGCCCGTCTCGAGGTCGAGCGCGTGAAACCGGTCGTTTCCGTCGCTCAGGAAGACCGTCCCCTCGGCGACTGCAGCAGCCCCGTCGATCGCGTTGCCCTCGAGGTCGCGTCGCCAGATCGTGTTGCCCTCGTCCGAGTCCAGCAGCGTGACGCCGTTTCGCGACGTGACGACGACGCCTTCCTCAGTTGCCGGCGAGGAGAGTTGCATCTGGTCCTCGAGGTCCCGCTGCCAGCGTTCGGTGCCGTCCTCGCGGTCGTACGCACTCACTCGGTTGGGCCAGTTCGCGACGTAGACGGTGCCATCGCGGACTGTCGGCCGCCCGAACGAGGCGCTGACGATGTCGTCGTCCTCGACCGTGACGCGCCATCGCTCGGTGCCGTCGCTGGCGTCGACGGCGACGAGGTCGTTCGTTCCGGGAACCGTCGCGTACACCGTCTCGTCGACTGCGATCGGGTCCGTCGTCGGAGCGTGCTCGCTCGTCGGTCGGTACTGGCCGCTTCCCGGCCCCTCCCAGCGCTGGCTACCGAGTCCGCGCTCGAGTCCGGGGACATCGAGTCCGCCGCTGGCGTTCAGGCCGTAGACGCCGCCAGTCGACGTTACCGCCAGCGTCTCTGTCCGGTACGCCGACGCACGGGCGACAGCCGCGCTCGAGGTGTACGGGCCGTGTCGGGCGAACTGGCGCTCGCCGCTGTCGACCTCGAGTGCGACGAGTCCGTTTCCGACGGCGTAGAGCGTGTCGCCGAGTCGGATGGGTGCGCTCGCGCCTCGAAACCACTCCGTCGAATCGTGTTCCCAGGCGACCTGTACGTCGTCGGTCGGGCCCGACGCGTCGGGATTGTAGCCGGTTCCGGCGGGGTCGTACTGTGCCATCGGCCAGTCGAAAGGAGACGAGGACGGCGATTCCGGCCGGGAAGCCAACGCTGCGCCGGTGGTCCCGCCGGCCAGCGCGATCCCTACGCCTGCAAGGAGTGTCCGTCTGGAGGGCATTCGTATCGTACCCGTTCTTCTCACTTCTCCTAATTGTTTCTCCCGATACCTGTTCGTGGAACGCGTCTCGAGCGATAGATTCCAGTCGAACCGAACGTATTTTTACCGAGAACGGTTCAATCAGCTGTATGGTCTCTCGCCGTTCCGTCCTCCTGGCTCTGGTCCTCCTCGGTGCAGTCCTCGTCGGCGTGGGGTTCGCTACTGGGACGCCCGAACCGGTCCTGACGATAGAGAACGACGACAACGTTTCCTACCAGGTGACGGCCTACACCGTCGAAGACCTGGACGCAGCGGGCTATCTCAACTTCGAGGTGACGACCGACGACGGTGAACAACGACTCGTCACCTACAACGACCTCGTCTGGACGACCAGCTACCAGAACGTGACGCTAGTTGATGAGGGAGTCAACAGCCAGTCGTTTACCGTCGGCCCCAACGAAACAACCACCGGGGTCGTCGACGGCTGGTCCCACGGCGACGTAACGCTGTACATCGTCGAGAGCGACGACGACGAGACCCGGACGTGGTCGCGAACGGTCACCTGCGACAGCCGTGGACAGGATCACGGGCTCAGAATGGCAGCGGACTCCGGTGGCGGCGGTTCGACACACTGTGGCGGTGGATTCGGCTGGATGATCAGGTAACGACGTCCCGATCGGTCACTTCTGCGGTCGAACACTATCACGAGTAGTTGCCGGTCTCCATTCTCATCACGCTCGTCCAGCCCAACGCGCCGACCGTGACGGTACACGCAGCGTGAGCGAAGACGCACCAGGTACGGGTTTCCGAACTGGATCTCGCGCTCTCGGGGTACGCTCGAGTTTCGAGAAATCGATCGGTCGAGCGGAGTCAGCGACCGACGAAAATAGGTCGGACTCGGTCGACGGCGTTCACTCGGTCTGTCCGCCGATCGTGAGGACCGTGCTGTCGAACGGCATCAAGGTCTCGTCGAACGTCGCGGTCAGTTCGTCGTTCGGGAAGAATCCGATGATGCGTGCCGTCTCGTCGCCGTCGTTCCGTATGCCGTGGGGTTCCATCTCGGGAACGATCGCACACTGTCCGCTCGAGAGTTCGACCGTCTCCTCACCGACCGTCGCCGCCACCGTCCCGTCGGTGACGAGGAGCAGTTCCTCGTTACTGTCGCGGTGAGTCGGGAGGTAGTTTCCGGGTTCGATCTCGATGGAGACGATCATCAACTCTTCGCCGGCTACCTCGCTCGCGTTCGGCATGCCCGGCGTCAACGGGAAGTACCCGCGGACCCGTGCGTGCTCGTCGCCCTCCTGCCAGACGTCCGTCCCCTCGAATCGATAGAGTTCGACTGGCTGTACTCCGCCCTGTTTGACGTTGCCCTCTGTGGCCATCTGTATCCCTCGTGATTCCTCGACTGCGAGCAGCGGGAGAAAGAAACGTCTCGAGCACTCCGTCGTGAATCGGTACAGTATACGCTCGTTCAAAACATAACGATTGTGCACGGTCTGCTGATAGCTGTCTCCTGTGTCACGGAAACCGGTCGGATCGCAATACGGTCGTCGATAGCCGGGATACACCTCTTTACCCCTGGTTCGTGAGAGACCTCCTTGCTATGGGCACAGTAGACGTTGCGATCGGCGTCGACGCGGACTGCGTCGCCGGCTGGCTCGGCTCCTACGGCGGCGAGGACTCCCCGGCCGACCTCTCGAGAGGGCTGGCCGCCGGAAGCGAAGGCATCCCGCGGATGCTCGCGCTCTTCGACGACCAGGATATCGAGACGTCGTGGTACGTTCCCGGCCACACGATCGAGACGTTCCGCAACGAGATCGAGGCCGTCGCTGCAGACGGTCACGAACTCGGCGTCCACGGCTACTCCCACGAGAACCCGACCGACCTCTCGCGAGAGCAGGAAGACGAGATCCTCGAGGTATCGATCGACCTCATCGAGGACGTCACGGGGTCGGAACCGGTCGGCCACCGCGCGAGCTGGTGGGAGTTCAGCGAGAACACGCCGGAACTCGTCCAGAAGCACGGCTTCGACTACGACAGCAGCCTGATGGAACGCATGTTCGAACCGGGCTGGATGCGCGAGGGCGATAGCTGGGAGAAAATCGACTACGACAAGAACCCCGAGACGTGGATGGAGCCGTACCAGTACGGCGAGGAGACCGACGTCGTCGAGATTCCGATCAGCTGGTATCGCGACGACATCCCACCGATGCTGTTCATCAAACAGCCGATCTACCACGCCGGGTACAAGGACCCCGAGATGATGTACGAGCAGTACTACAAGCGCCAGTTCGATTACCTCTACAATCGGCGCGGCGCGGGCGTCTACACGTTCACGATCCACCCGGACATCCACGGACTCCCTCACATGATCCCGCTGTTCGAGGAGTTCATCCAGTACGTCCAAGGCCACGAGAACGCCCAGTTCGTCACGCTCGAGACGGTCGCCGAAAAGTACAGGGAGGATCCGTCGGTGTACGAGACCGAGAGCGACTACGTCTGATCGTCGATTCCCGGAAGTCAAACGCCTCGAGTGGGAGCGCGAGCCGGAATTTCGCTTTCTGTCCGGAGAGATCGCCGGCGAAGACGATCCGTGCTTGCGGAGCCGCTCCCCGCCGCCGTAGACCGGTATCAGAGAGTTAGTTGGGTCGTGCGGACTCACCTCGTCCAGTCGACGCTGGGCTCCGGTGAGGAAAATCGGCGTGACTGGCTGCGGTCACGTCGAGGGAGAAGGCCTCTTTTCTATCGTATCCGTCCCGTGAGTGGGCCGTGTCGATTCCCACGTCGACGCCCCGTTTACGCACTCGCTTTTCTCACGTTGACTCGCTTTCCGCAGCCTGGATTGCTTCGATACCGAACTGTACTACGTCTGGGGAGAGGTCACTGTTCCGAAGCTCATCCGTTGTATACCACTGCCACGATTCCGCGCTTTCTTCACCGTCTTCTGGTGAGATATCACGGCTCGGGACGGTTGCGTAGTAGATGTGGTCGATATGCTGGTGTCCAACGGTTCCGTCGTGGACGTTGATATCGTAGAGCATCTGATGGCGTGGTTGCGGAAGTGCTCTCCCAGCAGGTGCAGAAACGTCTCGAGTCTCATCGAGAAGGTTTGGCTCGAGCCCCGTCTCTTCCCGTACTTCTCGAAGGGCAGCCTCGTGCGGGAGTTCGTCCCGATCAACGTGACCGCCCGGTGGGATCGTGATTCCCAGGTGCTTGTGATCGTGCAATGCGGTTGCGCCGCGATTGACCACGTAAATCGTTCCAGTAAAATGACGAGTCGTCTCCATACCTCCGGTCTCTGAACACGCCCACATATCGATATCGACATCCACTCGTAGATTGGTTCAGTCCTCCTGATCGGCCACGAGACGCTGTTTGTCCCCGTAGTAGACGGGGGACGCACGATGATTACAGAACCCCCGCCATGGAGACGACTACTATAGTAGCCACTGAAAGCCAGTGCGCACCCGATCGCACGACAGCGGTGCGATCGGTGTGCAAACAGTTTCAGTTGTTACTATAATTCGGCTCGTCGCCGTCGTCGCCATCGCCCCACTCGCGTGAGACCGGCGTCTCGCTCGCGTCGATCGTCTCGAGCAGCCAGTCGCTCGCCGCAGCCACCTCCCCGTCGTCCGTTCCAACGACCTTCAACCGGTTGTGTCCCGCCTCGCGGTCGGGGTAGCAGCCGACCGTGACCGCGAACCGGTCCATCGCCTCCTCGAGCGTCGGGACGATGTTCGCCTCCGGTTCGACCGTGTAGAGAAACCGGGAGCGTCGCTCGCCGTCGAACTCGTCCGCGACGGTCCCGAACATGGCCTCGAGTTCCTCGGGGATCCCCGGGAAGACGTAGACGTTCTCGATCACGCAGCCGGGTGCGAGTCCCGCCTCGTTGAGCAGCGGACGGCTCCCCTCGGGGAGTGCGGCCTCGGCTTCGGCGTCGACTGCGAGGTCGTGCTCGGGTAGCTTCTGCTGGATCTCGGCCAGCCGACGTTCGACGTCCGAGAGAGCCAGCTCCGTTACGGCCATGCCGCGGTCGAACGCGTCCGCGACCGCGTCCATCGTCACGTCGTCGGGCGTGCCGCCGATGCCGCCGGTCACAACGACACCGTCGAACGACGCAGAGTAGTCGGCCACTCGATTCGAGACGAGGTCTCGGTCGTCTGGCAGCGAGAGGAGCCGGGTGACGGTCACGCCGCGGTCGGAAAGCTGGGTCGCCAGCCAGTTCCCGTTCGTGTTTACCGTATCGCCAGACAGCAGTTCGTCGCCGACCGTGATGATCGCTACCTCCATCGTCGTTCTACCGGGCAGTTAGCGGTTCGAACGCAAAAACCCAATCGCTGACGTCTCCGGCCAACTCGAGTCCGCCTATAACTCTTCGGGTAACGTCCCCGTCAACGCCTCGCTCGCCGGTGCGAACGAAATCGTCGAACCGAGATCCTGCTCCCGGGCACGCTCGTACAGCATGTGGGCCGCAGCGACCGTCTCGATTCCCGTCCCGCCGCTGTCGAACACCGTGATCTCGTCGTCGCTCGTCCGCCCAGGCGCGTTCCCGGCGACGACCTCGCCCAGTTCGGCGTGGACGTGCTCCTCCGTAATGGCACCCTCCTCGAGCGCCGCGAGGAAGGCTCCGGCGTCGAACGTCGCCCGCTCGCGCAGGTCCGGAACGTACGTCGATCGCTCGACGGTCCGAACGTCGATTTCGTGACTTCCCTCCTCGTACTGGCCCATCGCCGTCACGTGGGTGCCGGAATCCAGGTTGTCGCCGTCGAAGACCGGCTCTTTGGACTTCGTCGCCGTGATAACGACGTCCGAACCCGAGATTGCGTCCGCGCTCGAGTCGACGGGGGTGACGGTCGCCTCGAGAAGTTGGTCGAACTCCTCGGCAAACGCCTCGCGGTTCTCGCGGGTCGGCGAGTAGACGCGGACCTCCTCGAACTCCCGGACGGTCGCGGTGGTGTGGAGTTGGCCACGAGCCTGTGATCCGCTACCGATGACGGCGAGGGTCGTTGCGTCCTCACTGGCAAGTTCGTCGACGGCGACGGCACCGGCGGCACCCGTCTTGAACGGGTTCATGCTCGCGCCGTCGAGCAAGGCCAGCGGTTCGCCGCTCTCGGCGTCGAAAAGCGGCGTCACGAACCAGGCGTCTCCCGCGCCGAAGCCGGCGCCGTACATGTAGCCGCCCATCGCGCCGGTTTCGGGGAGTAAGGCCGCGTAACTGGTGAACATACCGTCGGGATCGGACCGACGGAACTTCTGGCGCGGGTGTGCCGGCGCGCCCTCGCCGACCTGCCGGTAGCCGTCCCTGACGGCCTCGACGTACGCTTCGGGCGTCGCGAGCCCGTCGATTTCGTCGCTCGAGAGAAACAGCGTCTCGGTCATGGAGACTAGAACCGAGGCGAGCAAGAAAAAGGCGGCGTGGTTCTCGAGCCGTGGTGCAGTCGGATGGAGAGCTTCACACGAGGAGGCCAGCGTTTTGTAGTCAAAGATGATAACATATTGGAATAAATATAACTAAGGGGGTTAATTCCCCGAACGCGACTGTCGGGGTCAGGACCTCGGCTGTCTACGGCGACCGATAGAGCGATTGATAGACTGAACCCAATATAGAGTAGATTAAGTTGTTAGACTTATATAAGGAGATAGGTGTCGATCTAATCATCTATGTATCGTTCCATGCTCGCCAGGTGATCGACTGTCGATCACATGCGTCCATCCACCGTTTATTTATAGTCTCAGTGTCGCTATGTCAATATGAATAGCCGATCATCCCGATCGATTTCTCTCGCTCTGTCCGACCGAACCAAGTATGACTGAAACCGACAAACTCGCCGCGTTGTTCGTCGAATCGTCTCGAAATACGGTCCTCTCGTGGCTCCTCGTTCTCGTCCTCGGAGGGAGTCTTTTTGGCGGGATACTTCTCGAGCAGTACGAATCCGTCCTGTTCAGCGCGGTCGCGATCGCTATCATCGTCGCGCCGGCGATCGCGTTTCGCGATCCGACGGTGCTTCCGCCGTGGTATTTCGTCGGGCTAATCTGTCTGCCCGTCCTGTGGGATGCGTTCGGTCCCCAGATGGCGACGGCCATCGTCCCGAGCCTCGCACTCGCCACGCTCGGCCTATTGATGGCGGTCGAACTCCACCGGTTCACGCCGCTTCGTCTGGTCCCGTGGTTCACCGTCGTTCTCACCGTCCTGTTCACCCTCGCGATGGGTGGGCTGTTGAACATCCTCCGCTGGTCGTCCGACGTCCTGTTCGGAACAGCGTTCTTACTCGACGGGCGAACACAGGATGCGATCAACGCGGCGGTGATGATCGAACTCATCTACGTGACCCTGGCCGGGCTTCTCGCTGGTGCAATCTTTTACGCCTATTTCCACACGATATCCGGCCAAACCGACTCCAGAACGGCCGTTCCCTCGGCACGTCAGTCAGCCGAGGAAGACGTCGAAAGTGTCGCTCTCAGCGAACGACTGGGCATCTCGACGAGACGGCAGCGACAACTGGTCCGTGCGATGCAGATCGCTCTCGTCGTCGTCCTCGCCTATGGTCTCTGGACGCTCCAACTCCCCGTCATCACCAACGCCATACTCGCTCTCGTCATTACGTTCATCCCCGCTGTACTAAACCGGGACTTCAACATTACAGTCGAACCCGGACTCGCACTCTGGGTGACGAGTGCCGTATTCTTGCACGCAATCGGGACCGCCGGACTGTACGACGCCATCGCGACCTGGGACCACCTCACGCATACACTCTCGGCCACGGTCGTCGCCGCCGCCGGATACGCCACGCTTCAGGCGCTTCACATCCACGGCGAATCGATCCACCTCCCACGGTGGGCGATGTTCGCGTTCACCCTGGTGTTCATACTTGCCATGGGAGTCATCTGGGAAATCCTCGAGTTCTTCGTCGATCAGGGTGCACTCGTTCTCGGCATCGATCCCGTCCTAGCCCAACACGGCATCGACGACACCATCGTCGACATGATGTTCAACGTCCTGGGCGCGATTATCGTCGCAACATGGGGAACGGTGTACCTCACCGAATTCTCCGACAGTCTCGCAACCCAGCTCGAGGAGCGGTTCGACGCTCGAGAATCGGATTCGTAAGCGACTCCACCTGTTTCAGTTCACGAGGGGACGACATCCCACTCGGGGAGGAACTGGATCGCTTCCAGCAGGCCGTTCGCCACGGCGAGCAGGATCACCATGTAGATCGCGTTCCCGAGTGCCGACAGGAGGACGAACTCACGTC
The DNA here is from genome assembly GCF_900104065.1 of Natronobacterium texcoconense. Taxonomy (NCBI): domain Archaea; kingdom Methanobacteriati; phylum Methanobacteriota; class Halobacteria; order Halobacteriales; family Natrialbaceae; genus Natronobacterium; species Natronobacterium texcoconense. The sequence goes on from NZ_FNLC01000002.1 coordinate 617,610, forward strand.
GTGGATACCCGTTCAACCCCGCAACGACGGTCATTAGTCCCCGGAGTCCGGGCGTCGCGTTGGAGAGACAGATCGCTTTCCCGCCGAACCGATCGAACTGACGGTTGATGAACTGCATCCGATCGGGACCGATACGACGTTTGACGATGGCTGGAATGCGATCGAAATACGGGACGGCTCGACCGATTCGCGTGTCCTCGTCGAAGTCGTCGTTGAATCCGTAGTATAGCACCAGTTGTCCCGCCGTCGCAGCCAGCGCACAAATACCGGGGACGAGTAGCATTACCACCACGCCAGGTTCCGTCACGACGATGTACAGGATGAGCAACATCGACGGGTGGAGGAGCTTCCCGATAAACAATCCCTCCAGAAAGTACAGGATCGCGAGCACCGGGACCCCGACCGTGAGGACCAGTTCGGCCAGCGTCGTCTCGAGTTCCATGCGATAGTTCCTCTTCAGTTCATCGTCAGTTAGCTGTTTTGAGACGACGCGTTCGTCGATACGTTGAAGGGGATGTGTCCCTTCTAGAAGGACACGATGATGCTTCCGACCCACGCCCTCGGCGGGATGGCCCTCGCGTTACCGCTGGTAGCCGTGGCGCCGGAACTCGCACCGATCGCACTCGCGGCGGGCTTACTCGGCGGGATCTTCCCCGACCTGGATATGTACACCGGCCACCGCAAGACCCTCCACTTCCCGGTGTACTACAGCCTCCTGGCCGCCGGCGCGACGGTCGTCGCCGTCCTCGTCCCGACGACGATGACCGTCGCCGTCGCCCTCTTCCTGCTCGGGGCCGCTCTTCACTGTGTGACCGACGTCTTCGGGAGCGGACTCGAGTTGCGGCCGTGGGAAGGCAACTCCGAGCGAGCGGTGTACGATCACTACCGTGGGACCTGGATCGCCCCCCGACAACTGGTCCGGTACGACGGTTCGCCGGGAGATCTGCTGCTGTCGGTTACGCTCGCAGTCCCACTGCTGTACGCACTCGAGGGCGTCCTGCAGTGGGTGGTGATCGCGGCGATCGTCGTCGCGGCCGTCTACACCGCATTCAGGCGCATCCTCGCCGAACTCGCTCCCGTCGTCGTCCGGCGGCTGCCGGCGAGCGTACTCCCGTACGTGCCGGATCGGTACCTCGAGGACGTCGGCTCCGATCGGTCCTGGCAGACGGCGGGACGGTAGGATCGGCGAGCGGACGGTACTCGCGTGCCTGTCGTCTACGCGTCGTCGCGTTCCGCGACCGCTGATGTCGGGAGGTCGAACGCGACCCCCGTCTGCTCCGCCGAGACCTGCCACAGTTTTCTGGCAGTTTCACGGTCGTGTGACTGTGCCGCGGATTCCTGGCGGTCGGGCGCACCGCGAACGTTGAGGAAGCCGCCGGGACCGTAGTACTCGCCGCCGTCGACGTCGGATGCCGTTGCAGCGTATACCGTCGGCAGCGCGCCGCTGGCAGCCGACTGTGCGAAGAGGGCGTTGACGATGCGCATGAACGCGAGTCGAACCGTCGAACCGGCCATTTTCGGGCCACGAGCCTGCAGGTTCGTCGCGGAGAGTCCGGGATGGACGGCGACGCTCGTGACGTTACGGTCGGACGCCTCGAGGCGGCGATCCAGTTCGTAGGCGAAGAGGAGGTTCGCGAGTTTCGACTGCCCGTAGGCGGTCCACTTGCCGTACTCCTCGCCGTGCAGGTCGTCGAAGTCGATCTCGCCGCCCTCGTGTGCCATACTCGAGACGGTCACGACGCGGGCGGCGGCGGCGAGGGAGTCGAGAAGCGTTCCGGTGAGCGCGAAGTGGCCGAGGTGGTTGACGCCGAACTGCATCTCGAAGCCGTCCACGGTCTCCCGGCGAGGGATCGCCATCACGCCTGCGTTGTTGATCAGGACGTCGACGTCCGGCACGGTTCCATCCCCGCCGATTTCGGACCTGGCGAGTCGATCCGGGAACGTTCGGACGGACTCGAGGTTCGCGAGGTCGAGTTCGACGACGACGAGCGTTCCGGCGTCGGTTTTCGATTTGATCGCCATCGCCGCGTCCCTGCCGCGGTCGACGCTGCGACACGCCATGACGACGGTTGCACCCTGCTCGGCGAGCATTCGCGTCGCTTCGTACCCGATACCGCTGTTGGCACCGGTGACGACGACGGTCTGTCCGCGCTGGTTCGGAACGTCCGCTTCGGTCCAGCCCATGTACCGATTTGCGAGAGAAGCGGTTTAGGAGTGGCGCTAAGCCCCCTTCCTCAGCGAGCGCCGGAGGCGCAAGCAGGGAGGGGATACAGCGCCGCAAGAGTTTCTTGGACTGTACTACAGCAGGCCCACAGGCTCACGTAATCGTTAATACTTTACGCATGTCATGCATGGTGTGCATACGGTGAAACGGAAGACCATCACCATTCGGGAGGACCAAGACGAGTGGATTGAGGACCAGCACCTCAACCTCTCGTCGTTTGTCCGCGAAAAACTGGACGAACTAATCGAGGAACGCGAGTAGAATGTACTACTCCTACAAGTATCGCCTCGAGCCGTCCGACGCCCAACGCGAGGAGTTGGACCGCCACCGCGATATCTGTAGGCAACTATACAATCACACTCGCTACCGCCTCAACGAGTACCGAGAGGACCACGGCGAACTACCGTCCATGACCACGCTTCGGTCGGAGCTACCTGCCCTCAAAAAGTGGTGGGATGATCTCTCGGACGTGTACTCGAAAGTTCTTCAGACCGTCGTCGAACGACTGTTCGACAACCTCAGTAGCCTTTCTGCGCTCAAGCAGAACGGCTACGGAGTCGGCCAACTCAAGTGGAAGCCACCACGCGAGTTCCGCAGTTTCACGTACAACCAGTCTGGCTTCAAGCTCGACGAGAAGGGCGGTCAGACTGTCCTGTCGCTCTCGAAACTCGCGGACATACCGATCAGACTCCACCGAGAGATCCCCGACGTTCACAAGAGCGACAGCTCTTGTGCAGCCCATCAGAAATCGGAGATTTCTGAGGACGACGCCGCACTCAAACAGGTCACGCTCAAGAAAGAACCGACGGGCGAGTGGTTCGCCGCCTTCGGTGTCGAAGTCGATCGAGAGCCACCGGAGAAACCCGACCGGCTGAAGAACGTTGTCGGGATCGACGTGGGCATCCTCAAGTACGCACACGACACCGATGGTCACGCGGTCGAATCTGTTGACCTCTCGGACGAACGCGAACGGCTCGAGCGCGAGCAACGAAAACTCTCGCGCAAAGAGCACGGCTCGAACAACTACGAGAAGCAACGCCGTCGCGTGGCTGAGTGTCACGCCGACCTGAAGAACAAGCGCCGAGACTTCCTTCACAAACTCTCGAACTACTACGCTCAAGAGTACGATCTCGTGGCCGTCGAAGACCTTGATGCGAAAGGATTGGTCGAACTCGACGGCAACTCTCGGAACCGTGCCGGAGCGGCGTGGGGAACGTTCCTTCAGATGCTCGAGTACAAGTGCGAACGCGAAGGCACGCACTTCGTCGCCGTCAATCCACGAGGGACAACCAAAGAGTGTGCAGCCTGCGGTGTCTCGACCAAGAAACCGCTGTGGGTACGCGAACACGCCTGTCCGTCGTGCGGGTTCACAGCGGACAGGGATTGGAATGCGGCGTGGAACATTCTTTCTCGCGGTATCAAGCAGGTAGGAGCGGGACGCTCCGAATCAACGTCCTCAGAATCGCCGTGCGATTCTGATGGGCTGCGAAAATCGCTGTGCGATTTTCGAACGCCTGTGGAGAGTGCGCTCCCTACGGGAACCACTTCGGTTCCTGCAAAGCGCGTCGTCGAAGCAGGAAGCCCCATCTGCTCACGGGCGCGAAGCGCCCGTTCGCATGGTCCGTGAGACCTTCGGTCTCACGCCACCCTCAAGGAGCGAACGGCGTCAGCCGTGAGCGAGTAGGGTGGGGTAGTTCACGAGTGGCGCTGCAGATCAGACCGTCTCGACGCGTTCGAACAGCGACGCGCCGAGTGCGACCATCGCGACCGACGAGAGTATAAGGACGATACCGACGTCTCGATTTTCGAAAGGAAATCGAAAACAACGACTGGAACGGCGCTCGAGAGGGTTACTGCGGGCTCGGACTCGATCCGCTCGCGGAGCCGACGGTGTTCTGGCCCTGTTCGAAGGCCGTGTCCGTGATCGACCTGAGTCGGTCGACAAGCGAGTCTTTCTTCGGTTCGCCCATCAGGGCGACATCGAGTACTTCGCTGATGTTCGAACACGGGATGATCTCGATCATTTCCTCGTACTCGTCTTCGATCATCACGTCCTGTTCGTTGGCTTCCGGGATGATGACCGTGTTACAGCCGGCTTTCGCGGCTGCTTCGATTTTGTGGGTGACGCCACCAACCGGGAGCACGTCTCCTCGGACGGAAAGCGACCCGGTCATCGCGACCGACTGGTCGATCGGGATATCCTCGAGGGCGGAGATAACGGCGGCCGCCACGGTGATGGAGGCGGAGTCGCCGTCGACGCCTTGCTGTCCGGCCTGGACGAACTGGATGTGGATGTCTTTCTCCGAGAGGTCGACGTCGGAGAACTTCTTGATGATCGCCGAGACGTTCTGGACCGACTCTTCGGCCATCTCTTTGAGTTGGCCGGTGGCGATCACCTTTCCGCCACCCTGGGTGGGCGCGATTTCGGCCATCACGGGCAGCATGATCCCGCTATCTTCGCCCATGACCGCGAGGCCGTTGACGCGGCCTTCGACAGCGTTTTCGGTGACCTGTAGCTCGTAGTCCTTGCGGCGTTCGATGTAGTCGTCTGCGAGTTGCTGTTCGATCGACCGCGAGCGCTGTTTGGCCTGAAGGACGTCTTCGCGGGTCGTGTACTCCCGGTCCTCGGCACGGGCGATGTCGCCAGCGACCCGAACCATTCCACCGAGGCTGCGGAAGTGCAGCGTCAGGTGGTTCTTCCGGCCCGAACGTCGCTTCGCCTCGAGGATGAGTTCCTCGACGGCGTCGGCGGCGAAGTGTGGCAGGCGACCGTCGCGTTCGACCTCCTGGGCGACGAACCGGGCGTACTTCCGGCGCATCTCGGGGGTGTCCTCGATAGTATCCTCCATGTACACCTCGTATCCGTATCCCTTGACGCGGTTGCGCAGCGCGGGGTGCATGTTTTCCATCGCGTCCAGATTCCCTGCCGCGATCATCACGAAGTCACAGGGGACGGGTTCGGTCTGGACCATCGCACCCGAGGAACGCTCGCTCTGTCCGGTGATGGAGAACTCGCCTTCCTGGATCGCCGTCATCAGCTTCTGCTGGGTGCGGATATCGAGCGTGTTGATCTCGTCGAGGAACAGCACGCCCTTGTTGGACTTGTGGATCGAACCCGGCTCGACGCGCTCGTGGCTCGGCGTTCCCATGCCGCCGGACTGGAACGGGTCGTGGCGGACGTCGCCCAGCAGGGCACCCGCGTGGGCACCCGTCGCATCCTCGAACGGCGCCTGTCGCTGGTCGCTGTTGTCGACGAGCAGGTTCGGTACGATCGTGTCCGTCCCCTGTTTCATCTGTCGGAAGATAAACCAGATAATCCCTGCCGCGAAGATACCCAGCAGGAGCGGCCCCACGATGATGGCGTAGACGAGGATCGCTGCGATGATGATCCACATCAGGATCGAGCGCACCCGGTTTCGCTTGTTGGCCTCTTCCCGGTGGGCCTCGACGATCTGTTCGCCCTTGCCGGCAGGGACGGTCCGGATCCTCGGCTCGTTGTCGTCGCCCGGGTTGTGATAGACCAGAACGTCCTGCAAGTCCTCCTCCGGGAGCAGCTGGCTCATCGCCTTCGCAAGCATCGACTTGCCGGTCCCCGGTGAACCGATCATCATCACGTGGCGACGCTGTCTGGCCGCCTTGATGATGATGTCTCGCGCCTCGGCCTGGCCGATGACCTGATCGACGAGCCGATCGGGAACCTCGATGTCTTCGGTCGTATCGATCTGGAGACCACCGAGCAGGTCGTCTTCGGCGTTCTCCTCGTCGATTTCCACCCCCGGATCGACGTCGACCGAACTACCGAGGTCGTCGACGGTTTCGGGACCGTCGTCCGTCTCCTCCTCGGGATCGGTAGACGCGCCCGCGCTCTCGTTCGGGGGGTCTTCGTCGTTCGATGGGGATGCCGACTGATCGTCCCGACGCTCAGGCTGGTCCCTGAGACGTTCTTCCTCGGGAGAATCGTCGACGTTCGTATCGTCACTCATAGAGATATATGGTGCCTGATACAAGGGGACTGGGCCGGATATACTTTCTCCATGTGAGCAGGCATCGGGAACCGAAGTCGAGTATCGGAATTTCGAATTCCTGGAACCGATACCCGGCGTTTGGACGGGCAAGAGTCGTCGACAGAAAACAGATCGAGTGCCTCGAGGTCGTTCGGAAGAGCAACCCTCTTCCGCGAGTCAGGGACCTCTCGAACCACGTGCCCCCGAAGGGTCACGCTCCAGTTCGTCCGAACGGCGGATAGTGGGAGCCGTTTGGCGATACCGACCGCCGGTGACTGGCCAGTCAGCAATTTTTATATAGGCAACTGACTAACTGTTCAGTAAGCAGAGCAGTCAGTTTGTTACGTATGTACAGCTGTAAATATCTCCCGCATTGAACTGATCGATACGGGAACCGCGAGGAGACGGGACACCTCGAGGTCGAGCGGCGAATCGCCTGGCTGGCGGTTCACGAGTCACGAGGTATCGGCTCGAGCGTCGCCAGAAACCGTTCGAGAGTACCGCTGGGTTCGGCGTCCCTCGGTTCGGAATCGACGGCACACAGTCGTCGTTCACGGTCCGGGCCGGGACGACCGTCGGGCGTCGAATAGGGGCCAGCAAGCGATATCATGCCGATGGTTGACGACCGAACGTGACGACCCTCACGTATGTCTCCGGTTGACGCGGTATTGGGCCGGTTACGTACTGCGTCATCGCTCACGATCGTCTGTCACGACGATCCGGACCCCGACGCGCTCTCGGCAGCTATCGCACTCGAACTACTCGCGAGAGAGTCGGGCGTCGAAACCGTCGATATCCTGTACAGCGGGACGATAGCCCACCAGCAAAACCGCGCGTTCGTCGACCTGTTCGACGTCGAACTCGAGCACTACTCGCAGGATCGCTTCGAGACGAACGACCTCGTCGCCTTCGTCGATCACTCCTATCCTGGCCGAAACAACTCGGTCCCGAGAGAGACAGATCTCGATCTCGTCTTCGACCATCACCCGCCGGATCGACCCATCCCGGCGGACGTCGTCGACGTCCGCGAGGAGTACGGGACGACGGCGACGATCCTCGCCGAGTACTTCCGTCGCTCCCGTATCGAGATCACGCCACGCATCGCCTCCGCGCTCCTGTTTGGCATCCATCGGGAGCGACTCGATTTCTACAACCGGCCAACCGATCTCGAGTACGAAATCGGGACCTACCTCCACGGTCGTGCCGATTCGGACCTCCTTCGTGAACTGTACGGTGCGTCGTTCCTGCCGAGTAGCGTGGACGCGTTCGCGAACGTCCTCCACAACCGGGTGCGACGCGGCCCCTGTCTCGTCTCCTGTATCGGCCGGCTAGAGAATCGAGTCGCGCTGGCGCAAGCGGCGGACTTCCTGCTGGTCATCGACGGGATCGAGACCGTCCTCGTCTGTGGGATCGTTCGCGATCAGGTCTTCCTGAGCGCTCGAACGATCAGAACGGATCTCGATCTGAGCGATCTTCTCGAGCGGCTGTTCGGGGACGTCGGGAGCGCCGGCGGCCACGAGGATATGGCCGGCGGACAGCTTCCGCTGGCGGTGATCGACGACGGTGCGACCACCGACGTCGAACTCGTCGCTTCGATGCGGCGGTACGTCGAAGATCGTTTTTTCGGAGCACTGGAGCACTCTACCGGGAAAATCGACGCCTGATAATCGAGTAGTCAGCGAGCGATCCGTGGCGATTGTGGAACGTCACTTCTGGTACTCGTTGGCTCTGTCGTGTCGGTACACCCAGGCGTCCGGATCCTGAACTATTTATGAGTCACCACGGATGGGAGTACTATGGGGGATTCTCCGAAACTGAACCGGTCGGGACCGTCAGGTGACGAACCCGACGATACCACCGAGGAGATCATGCGGGCAGTGTATCGGGCACTCTCGAAGAACGGCTATCCGGAAACGACGATGTCTCAGATCGCATCGGAGTTCGAAAAGAGCAAAGCACTCCTGTACTATCACTACGACGGCAAAGAGGAGATTCTGAACGACTTCTTCGGCTATCTCTGTGAACGACTCGAGACGTCGCTCGTCGAGGAGGAGTACGACGACCCGTACGACCAGCTACTCGCGGTCATCGAACGGGTTCTTCCGGCGGAGATGGACGACGAACAACTCGAGTTTCGGCAGGCGTTTTTCGAGGTTCGCTCCCAGGCACCGCACAATCGATCGTACCACGAACGGATTCAACACACCGATCAGGTCGTCCTCGAGACGTTGACGGAGACGATCGAGTGGGGAGTCGAAACGGGGCGGTTCGTGGACGTCAATCCGGAGCGAGAGGCGGAACTGCTGTTTTCGACGCTCTATGGTGTGATGGAGCGCGCCACCGCGCTCGAGGATCGCGACATCGTCAACCGAAACCGAGAGGCGCTACAGCAGCAACTGGAGCGAACGCTGCTCGAGTCGCGCTGACGGCGGCGGATCGATCGATATCTCCGGATCGAACGCGCGCCGTCGCCTCCAACGGAAGACTTACGGCTGACTAACCATTCAGTCAACCCATGGGTCAGCAGTCGTCACCGAAACGGCCGTGGCTCGCAGCCGGACTGACCCTGCTCGTGACGGGACTCGGGCAGGTGTATCTCCGTCGCTGGTTGCGTGCGCTCGGGTGGGTCGGTCTCGCGATACTCGTGGGGACCGTCGTCGTCCCGGAACCGGCACTCGCCGATCCGAGTTCGGCGACGGTCAGGGAGGTTGTACCGCTTGCCGGCGTCGCACTACTGAGCAGCCTCGACGCGTACGTCCTCGCCCGACAGCACAACTATCGGCTCGAGGCCGAGAGCGTCGACCGATGTCCTGACTGTTATCGAGAACTCGAGAGGGAACTGTCGTTCTGTCCGTGGTGTGCAACCGAACTATCGGGGTCGGCCGAGACTGACAGACAGCGGTCACCGGAGCGGTCCGACGACGGCCGCCCCTGAGGATAGGCGGAAACAGCTGTCCTGGGGCGTGTCACCTCGAAAACTTCGATCGACTGGCTCCGGAACGGGACGCCCGGTCAGTCGTCTGCAATCGCCGCATCGGGCCGGTACGACTGGCTGACCGTTTTCCACTTGTCGGTGCGGAACCGCCAGTAGTTGATGGCCGCCGGGACGGTCGTCTCCGCGAGGAAGGCCAGATACAGCCCCCAGTATCCGAGCGCGGTGGTCGCGCCAAGATACGCAAGCGGAATTGAGACGCAGAACATGCCGAGAAACTGGCTCACGAAGGGGACCTGCGTATCACCGCTGGCGTCGAGCGGCCCCGCTGCTGCGCCGGCGACGCCCTGGAAGACGACTGCAGCACAGGCAGCGTACACTAGATTGACTGCGATCGGAATCGCCGGACTCGCCGGGTCGTCCGCGAAGAGGACGACGATCTGCTCGGCAAAAACCGCGATGAGGATCGCCGAGACGATGTACGTCGCGACGGCAAACCGGATAATATCGCGACCATACGCCTCGGCCGTCCTCTCGTCGTTCTGCCCCAGCGCCTGCCCGACCAGACTCGAGGACGCGAGTCCGAAGCCCCAGCCGGGGGTGTTCATCAGCCCCCAGATCCGGCGGGCGATGACGAAGGCGGCGACCGTGTTCTCGCCGAAGATATCGAGGATGCCGAGCATCGGAAACTCGGCGGCGATCCAGACGAGATTCCGACCGCCGACCGGCAGGCCGATCGTCACGAGATCGCGAATCGTCTCCGCATCGAAGTACGCCGCCAGCGGATCGATGCGAACCGGGAACTCGCCGACACCAGGGAATCGACCGGCACAGAGACCTACGGCAAACGTCGCGGAGACGGCGACGTTCGACAGCACCGTTCCGAGGGCTGCACCGGCGACACCCCAGTCGAGACCGAAGATGAACACCGCGTTCAGCCCGATGTTGGCGAGTGCGCCGCCGGCCCGGACTTGCATCGCCGTGTACGAATCGTCCGCACCGACGAGGACGCGACTGCCGACGAGGTTCAGTCCCGCGAACGGAATCCCGAGCGAGACGACCTGGAGGTACGTCGCACCGTGATCGATCGCCCGTTCGTTGCTGCTGAGCAGGGAGATGAATTCGTACGGAAACAGCCAGAAGACGGCAACGACCGGTGCGCTGACGATGAGAACGAGGACCGTGCTCGAGCGAACGGCCAGTCCGAGTTCGTCGTACGCGTCGGCTCCGTATCGCTGCGAGACGAGCGCGATGGTGCCGCCAGCGACACCACCGCCGATCGCGAAGGCAAGTCCCCAGAATGGTCCCGCGAACCCGACACCGGCGACGGCGGAGATACCGACCGCGACGCCGACCATCGCGACGTCGACGGCACTTTTCGACATTCTCGCGATGCCGGTGACGATTCGCGGCCACGCGAGAATCGTCGTCTGGATCGCACGTTCTCGATCGATCAGTCCAATACGCGCCAGCCCGAGACCTATATAGAGGATCAGCAGACGCAACGGATTCGGAACACGGCTCACGGGTACCGACTGTCGATTGACAGTGGGACAGTAAGGAACTTTGTTACTCGGCAGCCTGTGCAGTCGGCCCGATATGTGAGAGCAGCGAGTGCGACTCTATGCAACAGGCATATATTGAATGAACGGTTAGTAAGCTACGCTGGGTTCGCCAGCTAACCTCACTGCGACGGAGTGATTGCCCCCGCTATAGTCGTAGTGTGGTTAGACGATCGGACGCTATCCGGGACTTCGCCACTCCCGACGCGTTTCGATTTCTCCTCTCCTCTCCTCTCTCCCTGCTGACGTTGCTGGAGTGTGTTTCTGAAGTTTCGATCGATCGTTCCGATGGACTCCGGTAGCGTTCAACGAGGCACACGAACCGATATCGAGCCCCAGTACATGTTCATTATAGAGATTAATATTTAAATAGAGAGTTCAATACCAAGATAGCGATCGACGGTCGGTCGTCGGGAGACAGTCACGTCCGTCAGAACGGCAGTATCACGCTTCGCTTCGAAAGCAGTGCTATCGAGTTTCTCGACGTTTCTCTCGGGTCTTTCGATCCTCTCGGCAGCAGGCCTTTTCTGGGACGGTTCGACTTGGATAGTTTCGGGAGATCTATGGGGAGATAGACGCCGATTCCGGCTTTTCTCCCTGTTGATATAACTGTTGGCTCGAGGCCCCGATCACGGGTTCTGGTTTCGGCAGAAAGCAGACGAAAGTCGGCCTCCCTAAACCAGTAAAATATAGAACAATACGTTAAACCACTCTGGAAGAGTATCATAGAAGAGATGAGCAAGTGACTGCAGAAAATGCGTAGAGCGACGCGGAGTCTCCGATCAACTGATATCGAACTCGAGCACTGTCGACCGGGTAACCTCGAGATCGTTCACGCCAGGAAGGTGGCTTCGCGGATCGGGGATCGAGCATTCGGCGACGTCGAACGTGATCGTTCCCGCTGACTGCCGACAGCGGAGGTAGACCGGGACGATCGAAATCTCGGACGGAATGCCGTCGGCGATGGCGAGAATCGGGTAGACGAGTTTGTGCTTTGCGAGGGATGCTCGCTGGCCGGTTTTGGCTTCGATGACGAACAGTATCCGCTCACCGTCTCGACGTTCGGCGAACAACGTGTCGATCTCGACCTGGCCGCTACGGTGAGTGACGGGCGACTCGAGGCCGCTATGCGGATAGAAATCGAACGTAAACGTGGACCGCCCAGTCGCGGGTGGGGCCAGCGCCCCCGTCGTATCGAGCTCGAGGGCGTGTGAAAGGACGCCGGAAGCGAGTCCGAGATTGACCAGCGACGTTTCGGAGAGCGTCGGGAGGACCGTGAAACTCAGGAGTTGCTCCTGCTCGACGAAACGCGGCACCGTTTCGGTGGCCTGGCCCTCGAAGATCTCGTCATCTTGCAGGAAGAAATCGGAGACGCCGTTCGGTCCGTCGACGAGGAGAAACGCTGTTCCGGTTCCCTCAGGTGCGGAGCCGGTTCGAAGCACCATGACACCTGCATCGCGCAGGTCTGGGGTGAGATCGTCGAGGGAATTCACCGAAATATGTCGCGCTGTGCGGGTGGCCTCGAGGTCGTGCGTAGAGACGTAGTCACGAAACGACATCGGACCGAACACCCGCTTCTCTGAAGCCGCTAACTCTCCCAATGCAGGTTCGAAGACCGAGTCCATCGTCCAGAGAAGGTTGCCGACCGTACTTGTTGGTTGATATTATCGAAGCGATCGAACGTAGTGAACCAGACCAGTCATCGACACGTAGCTGCCCTCACTACTTTATTCGTGCTCGTCGATTGGAGGCGCATGACTCATCGAGTCCTCGTCGCGTTCGACGAATCGCCCCAGTCGACGGTCGCGCTCCGTCACGCCCTGTCGACGTACGACGATTCGGAGATTCACATGCTTCACGTGACCGACCTTCGAGAGTGGCCCCGTTCGGACGGGAACGGCGGTCTCAGTCGGGAAGAGATACACGAACTGTCCCAGGACGCCGCCGAACGACTCCTCGAGGAGGCGACCGAAATCGCACGGGAATACGACGCCGACGTAACGACCGAGACGGCGACCGGGAAGGCGGCACCCACGATCGTCGAATACGCGGAGGAGAACGACGTCGATCACATCGTGCTCGGGAGCCACGGTCGACGTGGCCTGCGGCGATTCTTGCTGGGGAGCGTCGCGGAACAGGTCGCACGTCGCTCGCCGGGTACCGTGACGATCGTTCGGCAGGAGCAGGGGGACGAAGAGACGTAGGTTTCGTCGCTTCCCGGTCGGAACGACATCCGGAATCGGACTCTCGAGTCTCTCGCCGCGGTCTCGGGGTAGCCGTCAGTTCGATATATCCGCTCGAGAGCCACACCGATCCAGACGTGAGGCAGCGTTAACTGCCTCTGACCCGGAGATGGGATACTGGATTCTAGAATGATGCTCACGCCACAACTCGTCTCCGAGTACGATTCGAACGCACCCGACGAGACGGAGACGGCGACGTTCGGACTCGGCTGTTTCTGGGGCCCCGACGCAGCAGCCGGCGCGATCGACGGCGTCGTTCGCACTCGAGTCGGCTACGCAGGCGGCACGAAACCCGACCCCTCCTACGACGTCATCGGTGATCACACCGAGGTCGTCCAGGCGGCGTACGATCCCGACCGGATCTCGTTCCGGAAGTTGCTCGAGTGGGCGTTCTCGGAACAGCAGCCCTACCGCCAACCGAGGAAACGCCAGTACCACAATATCGTCTTCACCGAAACAGCCGACCAGCACGAACAGCTACAGGCGTTTCTGGACGACAGCGATTTCGATCGGGACCGCCTCGAGACGCGGTTCGAAGAACTGGACGAGTGCTACGTCGCCGAGGACTACCATCAGAAGTTCCAGCTTCGGGGGAAACGCTGGATCACCGACGTCTTCGACGAGGCGAACTACGACGCCGAGGACGTCAGGGAGTCACCGGCGGCGGCGAAGTTGAACGCTCACGCTGCAGGTCACGAGGTAGACGTTCCCTTTCTCGAGCAGTCCTACGATCGACGGTCGAAATGACGTGTTGCAGAGTCCTCGCTCTCCAGTTCTGCTCTCGAGAGTGACTCGATTGCATTCGATGGATTTGCACGCTAGAAGAGAGGGGCTCGACCGGAGATCCATCCCAAGATTTTAGCCGCTATTGGAAGTGTGTCCGGCATGGCTCGGGGGCTGGATCCGACGGAGGAGTACGACGGGTCGATAACCGTCCGACTTCTGGACGACGAAACTGGAACGGAGGACATCAGCTGTCCGTCCTACGAAGACGCGATCGAAGTCGTCAAAGAGAACCGGTATTCGGTCACGGCAGCGAAGATAATAGACCGGGACAGTAACGTCGTCTTCACGTCCGCCGAGATGGAGATCGACGACTGGGAAGCTGCCTGGCGGCGGGAAAAACGCCGCCAGTCCGTCCAGGTGGAGGAATACGACTGCCCCTACGACAGCGTCTCCTGTTTCGCCGACGATCTGTGCGTACAGTGCAAAATCGACACGGTCCAGGAGCAGTACTGAGGGGCTTCCGCCGTAGTCGAACGATTGGTATTTCGCCTCTCTCGAGTCTCCAGTATGAATTCGTACGTCGGCGTCGACTGGGCGTCGCGGGGCTGGCTCGCCGTCGAAACGAACAGTCGAGAGTGGACCGCGAGCATGCATCCGTCGATCCACAGCGTCTGGTTCACGCATCGTGACGCGGACTCGATTCTGGTCGACGTTCCGATCGGACTCCCCGAGGATCGGCGACGGGAGTGCGATCGACAGGCGAAGGAGTTCCTCGGTCCGGAGCGTGCCAGCAGCGTATTCTGGACGCCCTGTCGGGACGCCGTCGAAGCAGACACCTACGAGCAGGCAGCCGACGCGAACGAGGCGTGTCGCGGTGACGGCCTCTCGAGTCAGGCGTGGGGTCTCATCCCGCGAATTCGAGAGGTCGATCGACTCCTCCGGGACGACGAGCAAGCCAGGGAGACGATACTGGAGTCCCATCCAGAGGTTTGCTTCGCGGCTTTCAGCGAGGACGGACTTCTGGACTCCAAACACGGCAGTGTCGGTGAAGACGAACGTGTCGCCTGCCTCGAGCGGGTGAACAACTCGGTATGCGGTGTCTTCGAGGACTTCGTCGCCACGCACATCGAGAGTCAGGAACCCTGGGCTCGACGAATCGGGAGTTCGAATCGAGACGATCTGCTGGACGCGATGGCACTCACACTGACTGCAAAATTCGGCGACGGGGAGTTCGACACGTTCCCGGCGGACCCGCCGACGGATCGAGAAGACCTGCCGATGCAGATCGTCTACGCCGACGTCTAGTTCGGCGTGGAACTCGGGCTACGTCGCCACCACGTTGCAGGCGGGCCCGTATCACGGGATAACTGACGGGACAGCCGAAGACGCAATCGTCGACGCGGTGATGATGGGGGATACGGACCACGATCAGGGCCGTCGCCGGCGCCGTTGCGAGTGCTCGGTTCGGAGCGAGTGGGCTTCCCGAACGAGGAGGCGCCCGAATCGACGAGACAGCGGAACCGCGTCTGCTGGCGGCCGAGTTGTTCCACGGGGACGGTGCTAACCAGCTTGATACCGTCGTACTCGCTATTGTCTGGGACGTCGATTCGACTCATTTCCTCACTTCGGATTAAAGCGAACGTGGGATACCCCGCCAATTCGAAAATCGCAAGAACGCGGCACGATTCGGGATTCCGTTTTACGAAGTTCCCGTGCACGTTCCGTTTACCTCGGGTCAATGCACGAAGGAGAATCGTCAGGCAGCGTCGGGAAAAGGATGCTCCGACGGGGATTTGAACCCCGGTCATTGCCTCGAGAGGGCGACTCTCTTCGCCGGTGATATGTCCACCGTTGAGCACTCCGATTATCCGCGAATTGGTGTATCACGTCCGCGTCACCCATGATTGATGGGTGCCTAGTATATAAAATGGCGTTGCGTTGCCCTCCAGGCAAGTTTCATTCGCCGGAATCAGTTTCCGGGCTGGCTTTTTACCAGTCTCCAGCACGTGGTCTTTAGATTGTCTTGGATTCCCTATAAGAAAGCTGCCTCAATAGCTCTCAAACTCGCACTATGAGCGATGAACGGTTCTGTGTGGTTGCTGGTGTCCCAGGTCATGACAGAACACGTAGCCCCGGTTCAGGGAGTCGGACCGGCTGATGAGATGCAATCTGTATGAGGTGACGTTATAAGGCCTAGTCTATCGACTTTGAACCGACTTCGTTCCGAACTCAGGGTAGCTATGCATCCTCAATCGGCGGCCGCAAATCCCGCCAGCGAAAATCGACTTGTTCACCAGTCTCTAACTCAACCCGATAGAGGTGGTTGTCCCGCATATCACCAGTAACTGCATCCGCATCATCAGTCAATAGCGCAGTAACACGGCCGTGCTTACCATGATACTCTTCATGATCTGGATCAGTCTCGTCAGGAATATCGATCCGGACACGGTCACCCGTCGAGAACCGCTGCATTACCGAAGCAAACGATACCGAAGACAATCAGAATTCTGGAATCACTACCACGCTGCCGAACACCACGTCACCCCATCGTTTCGACCGATATCTACACCCACGCAAGTTCCGCGTTATGCTGTGCGAGGTACTCCGGGTTCAGACTCTCATCTGCCATTGGGATTCGCTCACCGTCTTGTTCGATGATAGTTCGCTGTAACAGCTCGCTTTGCGTCTCGAACGACGGGTTCACTTGCAAACGGTAGTCTCGGTCAATTGTGAACACTCCGCGGTCAAACGCCGCGTGATGCGTCTTACTAAGCGGTAGCACGTTCGCCAAATCCGCCCGGTATTCCGGGAACTCATTCCGTGCCAACATGTGCGCGATGTCCAGCAGGCCAGGACGATCAACACCCGAGACCGGGAACTCTCCGTCATGCCGCAAAATCACCGTCGCACGGAACTCAGGATCAACTTCACGAGCGTGAATCGTCGTCGCGCACGTCCCAGCACTCATGCCGTCGTCGGTCATCGCTGGGGTCCATTCCGAGTCACTCCACTCCGCAACAGCATCTTCGACGAAGGACCGACCCTCGCCTGTCAACACATATGCGTCACCTCGTTCCTTAACGAGCCCCATACTTCGCAACCAATTCACTCGCTGACGCGCCATGTCCGTCTCCCCACGACTCCATCCCAACTCCGGGTGCGTGTCTAACTGCTGCTCACTCACCTCCTCGAGCGTCATCGGCCCGGCAGACAACGCATATAGAAGACTCCGAAGCCCGACATTGCGATCACACATGATCCAAAGCAATGTTCCCACATCACCCTGTTGAACGGACTCCCAGCCAGCGTCACCGATCCGCCACCGCTCATCCGCCTGCTGCAAGAAGCCGACCTGCCTAAGATAACTCACTCGGCGCATAATCGAATCCCGACTCGTCACATTCGAAAACGACCCGCGATGCCACCCAACGAGCTCATCTATCGTTGGCTGATGTGCCTCCACGAACTCAAGAACCGCATCCAATGTCTCAACATATCGCGTTCCACCACCAAACATCGGGACAATACTACGCAGACGATCCGGAGCCATACAGAAACAGTGGCAATGCCAGATGATGGTCCTTTTCTTATCAGAATTTATTACACTCCAACGGAACGACCCCCGGTTTCCTCGATCAAATTTACGAACGGTTGGAGCAAGACCTTCCCGTTCGCCGTCGTTGTCGTTGGCTGGTTATTTCCCATCAGTGTATTCCATTAACTGCATGATAGTGCAAGAAGGACAAATGACACATAGCACGACTAACTCGGAGATCTTCAGTTGACCACCAACAACTAGTCAACTGGGAGTCAATGATAGCGTTCACTCACGAGAAAGGCTGATTTTCTGTGGGGTCTTCGCCATAACCGTTCAATCCTCGACGGCGGACGCATCCGACTCAACTGAGAAATCGAGGATATCTCTCAGCGTATCGTCGATGTCCTCTCTGATGCCCTCGACATCCCCGTCGGAGCGCTCTCTTTTCTCGAGTTTATCGAAAAGTGCCGCCAGCCGATCAACGACTGATACCTCAAGTTCACGAGGGTCGATCACTGGTGCACTTTTCAGTGCGCCAAGCTCGATCTTCTCGAGACCGGAGTAAGATCGACTTACCTTACTAATCTCTTTCCGGACAATATTGCTGTTGAGATAGGCTAAGAGTGCCTTAACCGACTGTTCATCGGGCTCAAAATTGGGGTCGATGTTGTGGAAGTTATTGAGCGTCCGAACATTTGCCCCATTATATATGAATTGTGAGCCCGTTCGGCTCATGTATTTCGCGAGTATCGGGGCAGGATCGCGCTGGTCTACGCAGTACCACGGATTTCGACGATCGAAGAGTTCTCGATCTGTGTCGAACGCTTCCTCAGCGTACGAGAGGTACTCGTCAAGGAGATCCCTATCAACGAGCTTTTTTCCGTTTTCGTACGCATATAGGAGCCAGACATCTTTTCCCTTTGCTCGCCACTCTTCCCAGTCCTGCTTCGTGATTTCATAGCCAGGAATGTCTTGGGCGCTCTTGATGATTGGCTGGAGGAAACGGTCGGGTATGTTGTGCTCTTCCAAGTCGGCTTCATTCAGGCAAAAGAGATCATTGTTTCCTGTCGCGATACCGCGTTTGATCTGTGCGATGTCGCGGAACTCGCCCAGCCCTTTGATCTCGTCCATCTCGGTCGGGGAGAAATAGTGCTGCCAGTCGTCCTCCGGAGACAGAAGACGTTGGAGCAGGTCGACACGATAGCCATCTTCTTCCGGATCGTCTGGGAAATCGATATTAAGTAGTTCATTGATATTATCGATGTCCGGCCACTTTGGGAGGTTGATGAATGTTGTCTCGTGGTCTTCTGGCGCCTGCTTGTACTCTAAGAACACGAGGGTCGCTGTAGTCCGAACTCCACGGAAAGTGTTTTCATCCTCATCGAGTTGAACAATCGCATCGATCTGGAACCGATTGAGGAGATATTGCTTAAACGGAACACCAAATTCTGTTTTCATGAATCCGGACGGAATGATGAAGGCTAACCGTCCTCCTTCGGCGACGAATTGGGCAGCATGAGCGATGAAATATACATATAGCGGAGATTTGCCGTGGAAGTCAATCCCTGTCTCTCTAGAGACCGTTTGATTGGCGTTCGCTTTGAGGTCTGGCTCCAGCGCCTGCGATCGCGAATACGGTGGGTTTGCTACGACAGCGTCGACGGTCTCTGTTTGAACTCGACCACTCTCGGTCCAATCATGCGCCGTGAAATCCAGGAAATTCCCTTTCTCGAGCACTGGGCTTCCCGGCCCGTCGACGAGTTTGAGCGACACTGCCGCCATTGACACTGACAGCTCATCGATATCGTTTGCCCTGATGTCTTGGAGTGGTTTGTTCGCTCCCTGACGGAGTTTCTCAGATATGGCCGCAGACGAGAGCATGCCGGCGCCAACACCCGGGTCAAGCACGATGTCGTCTGCGTCGTCGATTGCCCACTTAGCTAGTATGTTGCTGATGTAGTTCGGGGTGGCAAATTGCCCCAAATCGCGTCGGTCTTCTTGTACAAACAGTCGTTCATACACCATACTGAGACTCTCTGCCGGATGTGATACCGCGCCGAGCGCGCTCCGGAGGGCTAGGACGGTTTGGATCTCCGTTTCAGTAAGTTCGACGATCAGGTTTGCTGGGACACTGAGTTCAAAACCTTTGTCCTGGGTGATCCGTTCGGCCTCAGCAAAGCGGGCTTGAAAGTCCGAATCTACAGATAGTTCCTCGAGTTCCTCGTGTTCTGGCTTGTGCAGCGAATAGAGAGCGCTCTTGAGATAGAAGTCGAAGATACATGTTCGGGACAGGATTTCCTTGGAGCGTTGGGAGTCGTCCATGTTCCGATCAGATAGCCACTGTTGGTGTCGGGTAGGAATCTCACCGGTGAGCGACGTCCGTTGACACAGGTCGGACGCAATGCCGTCGATCGTCTCGATAAGTAGACATACGACTTCCTGTTGGTCGACGTCCACTTCCCCGGAAGAGTTATGATCGATTGCCAATTGGTCTAACTTCCATTGGTAGGCAGGCCCAACTCGAGAACTTTTGATGATTCCGAGCGATCGGAGCGTTTTGAGCTTTTTAATTGTTAATTCGTAGGAGCAATCAACTATCGATTCGATATCAGTCGTATCCGCAGGTGCTGTCTCGGCGACAGCCGCGAGAAAATCGTGGAGGGGATACTTCAGTTGTGGCTGGTCTTCCCTTAGATCCCGACAAAGCGACATGCTTGTGAAAATACAGTCATCTGTAATGGTACTTTTGATCGGCGATGAATACCTTTGGAGAAGATCAGTCCTCAGGTAAGACTCACAAACATCTATGACTGATCGATGGCGCAGTAGTCACTCGGTTGCGGTGACCAAAGGTCCTAAATCCTAGATTCGACTCCGGAACTCGTCTTCGAAGGCACTGCAGGAATCGGGTTGGAAGTCGACTTCGATGGTTGCGTTGAAGGAGGCCGTAGTACTCGGCTTAAGATCACCTCGAACGAGGCAGACGCCGTCGATGGAGAGAACATTCTCGGTTATCTCGTCGGTGGTCACCAACGTAAGAGATGTCGTCTCCTGAAGATTTTCGCAGGTTTGAACGGCATTAGAGTGGTCAGCTGTCTCCGAGTCGGATTCGATCGTGAGTATCGTAACGTCGATATCGAGTTCCAGAAGATTGGATTCGATCTTCTCGACAAAGCGTGGGGTAAGTTCTGTACTCTGAATAAGCACCTCTTCACGGGCAAACGATAGGTAATCATGCAGCAGCCCTTCAGTATTGAAGCTACTCGAGAAGGTGTCTTTAGGAGTATCGACTGCTTGGAGAATTTCACTCAACGCACCGCGTCCCAGCGATCGACTACTGACGAAGGGGCGATCGAACGTAAGGAAGGAGCACTCCTGTGTTTCCTCGACACAATGTTGGCATCCATCCCAGCACAGCGGTGCATCGCGCAAGATGTCTCGAATTGAGTTTCGCGATTCGTCGTCCGCCACTTCAGCGGCGTCGACGTCACCCGAGAGCTCATCCAACACGTTTTCGGATGCGTCCTCATTTTCTTTCTCCTCTGTGAGATATTCGTACACCGCTCGACGGACTGATTTTGCATGTGGGTAGATGTGGTCTGAATCGAGTCCTGTAAAGGCTCGAGCCATCAGTTCGGCGTGCGCATGCTCTTCCTCGAAGTTTCTCGACTGCAACGAACTGTATTTACCTTGGACGTCTTTCTCGTGTGCGGTGAGGAACTCTACAACGGGCGTGATTAGATCGGCGACTGTCTCAAGCCCATTATCAGCAAGTTGGCCGGCAAATTCGGAGAGATATCCAAATCCACCAACTGCTGTTTCGAATACGACGATCCGGGTCTTATTTGACGTTGAGGTCTGAACGTCTGAGGCCGGATGCTCGAAATAGTATCCGAGATGGTCTTTCTCGGCGCCAAACCGCATGCACAATCGGTCCCGTAGAAGGTGCGAAAGCGTGTGCAAGAGAGTAACTTCGGCAAAATCACGTGCATCTTCATTCTCTTCGAAATCGACACGTCGTGCCTGCTCGCCAAGATTGGGGTCACCTTTGAGGCCAGCAGCAGCGCCCATTTTCATTTTGTCAAAGGCGTTGAATCCGTTCTTACGATCAACTTGATCTTTATCTTCATGATAGAGTAGATACTTCAGCCCAAGCCACTCCTCAATACGAGTCGAGGAGTCAATCACATCCAGAACAAGGTCTGTCAACACCTCCTCCTGGAAGTCAAGTTCGAGTGCGCTCACCTGCCGCATTCGGAACCCAATTCCTTCTTGGAGGAATACACTCCCACTCCACATATAGCTCGGCTGCGAGTTGAACGATACTTCATCAATGAAGGCGCGAAACTCGCCTTTGTCGGCTAACCCCAGCGAAAATAGCGGGCGATCGTGATATCGTACAGCTCCAATACGCTCAGGTTCACCGCCGGATGAATCCGCGTAGTGTTGAAGGACGGTTGGATATACCTTGTAGAGCCGATCGTATCGTCCGTCATGTCGATATTCGCTACAGCCACCCTCAGATTGTGGATTCTTTTGATGGGGACACTGGTGACGAACAGGACATTTATGCTTGCTTGAGGCGACGACAAAGGCTTTCCGACAGTGATTGGTGTGTGAGAGTGAATCGTGGCTATACTCCATATGGACTGGTGGGTACTGCCACGCATTCCTTGAATCGAGTGAGTCCTTCTCATAGATGACCTTACTCTCTGAACCTGATTCAAACTGTGAAAAATTCAACACCATTGGCTGTACGATGGTCTTATCGAATTCATCCAATGGGACTTCGTACTCATCTCGAGTCCCATGGCTGCGATAGCTCGAACTACCATACAGCCGATGGTCCTCTGCTTTTAGATAGCTTATCGGCGGAAGCAAGAGTTCGTACGGCTCTGTATTGCGCAGCTGGAATGGCGTATACCCGTAGAGTGCGCTAATACCTTTCTTACTCATACTGTATCTCCCTCCATCTCAAACTCAGGCTGCGGCGCTTCAAATGTTCCTGTGAAGTGGATTGAATTCTGAAGAATGGTATTCAGAACGGGGAAGAGATGTGCCCCTCTAGCACGCTGATACTCAGATACTAGTTCTTCGAACCGACTCAGAACGTGAGTTGCAGCTAAGACTTCCAGGTTCTGTCTCTGCAGTTCTTTCACTTCGTCGAGGAGTGACTCGATTTCGGACTTAAAGTTGTCCTCTCGTTTCGGTTCGAATCGCTGTACAGAGTTTGTCAGGTTTTCTGTAATCTGGTCCATGTGAAGATTATATTTCTCCTCAAGTTCTGCTGTTGATCCGTATTCCCCGCTCACCCAAACCATCAAATCCATGAATAATAGATCATGCATTTCGGATCGTTCGGGTACTTGTTCGATAGCTTCCCGGAGATCTTCCTCGTTCTCTGCAACCCACTGCTGCAACTGCCCTGGATCTCGCGTATACCACGCATGTCGGACTGTTTCTTCCAAATCATTCACAAGGTGTGTGATAGTCCGAAGAGATTCGGCAGTTCCCTTGATTGGTTCCATGTATTCATCCGGGAGTTCTGGGAGTGCTTCCAAATCTCGTCGAACAGATTCGAGTTTTCGACGGACCTGCCGAAGTTCATCGTAGTAGCGCTGGGATTTTGTGAGAATACGCTCAGGATCGATATCTGATGCATCTTCGGTGGTCTCATAACCCGAGATGATTGTGCGGAGTTGCGCTAGGAATTCCTCTCGCTGTCGTTCGAATGTTTCTCGGCGTGTGCTCTCGGGGTCGACAAACGATGCCGGAAGTTCGGTCGCCTCAACATAATCGACCAGCTGTTTTAAAAACTCGATCAGTTCATCCTTTGATTGGAGCCCATCGATCCCATCAGCATACGTTTCGTGGCCCTCTCGAGCCATCCGATGGAGCGCTCTCGAAAGAACATGTTGCACTTGGATTGATGCACTATTCCCAATTTGTGAGGGCGAGAGATTCGACACGTTCTCGAGTTCCTGTCGGAGTTCCTCGTCAAACATGTACATCATGCTCGAGGGAGACGATGAGAACTCGATAATCCCTAACCCAACTCGATAAGTATCGGGATTGCGACCTGCTCGACCGATCCGCTGGATTACGCCTTCGTTTTTCCCCGGTGGAAGTTTGTACTGGAGAACTGCCGCGACGCTATTCAGATCGACGCCCATTTCGAGCGTTGATGTCGACAGGAGGAGTCGTTTCCCACCATCAGCAGCATTAAATGAGTCTTCAATTTGGTTCCGTTCCAAGTCATGAAGTTCGCTGGTGTGGGTTCCGATGCTGTCCGCAAACGCGTTCATCGTATAATCCTGGAACTCACCGCGGTTCGACTCTTCCCATTCTGTAGGTAAGAGGGGCTCCCATGAGAACGGATCATCTTGATCGTACTCCGAATGCGTATGTCGGATGACCTCTTCCCCTCGGTTCCCGCTCGGCGACAAAATGTACTTTGCAATGTAACTGTACTGTCGGTTGATCTCGGCGATGCTATCGATAAAGTTCAGTGCCCGATAATTCCTTTTGGTACACCAGAGGTTCAGACACTGGACCATCGCTTCATTTAGCGTCTCTACACTCCGGTTCGGTGGTGGGAGGACGTAGTAGTGAACTAGGTGGCGTTCATCTTCAACGCCAGCTGCTTCAAGAACCTCTGAATAGTCGACGTGAGCGACTTTTCCCCTATCCAGTGTTGTGAGATTCTTCGCGAATTCAACTGGGTTTGAGAGTGTCGCTGATGAGAGAACGAACTGGGGAATTTCGCCTTCAGAGCCTGCCTCCTTCAACAATTGGAGAATATATTGGACATGCCCCCCTACATAGTTTGTGTAAATATGCGCTTCGTCCAGTACGATGTATTCTAAATCGTCGTATCGGGTTGCATTATCTCCTCGTGAACTACGAAGGCGGTGATACACCGACCAGACAGTACTCAACAAAATTGTCGGAGGCTCCTCTGCTATCGATCTCTTGGTTGGGAGGATATATTCGAATGTCTCCTCACAGGCAGGACATCGTACTTGTGGGACCCCTGTGACGGCATCAATGATGAGGTCATTATCATCACTCTCTTGATCGCATCTTGGACAAGTGATCCCAAAGAAGCTCTCTTCCTCCTCATCTGAGCTGAGGTCTTTTGGCGTATCACCATGATCGACGCCGACCGATATCGGTGGGTCTCCTGCTTCTTCGAGACGGTTATTCAGACGATCGAGTCGCGGCAGTAGCGTTGACAGCTGATCTCGGATTAATGCTTGTCGAGGATACAGCAGAAGCGATGATGTCTGTGTTCTTCCTTCCTGGTCGAGTGAATCAAGAGCGTGTTTAAATGAGGGAATCGAGAATGTAAGTGACTTCCCAGATGCAGTTGGCCCATCAAGTGTGAGGCATTCGTTCCTCTCATCAAGGATCTTTTTGATGGCCGCTGCCTGATGGCTCGATAGTCCATCGATCTCTGCGTCGCCCCCCTCAACAGCATAGGTAATGAGATCGGCCTTTTCATTGCTCACCCCTGCACCACAGAGCAAGTCGTGGAGATCTCGCTCTCCAAAGTCAGGAACTTTCTCGGTCTCGATAGAGATGTCGGACTCGAAGACTAGTGGATCGTTTTCGTGTTGATTCCGGATGTTCGAGAGTCTGTGTAAGAGGTCGAAGTGGCTCGATCGGTATCCAGCATCGAACTTCAGGAGCATATCGTCGTCAAGTAAATCAGCTGGCGAAGTTGCCCCCACAAGGCAGTCGGTGAGCTCTTCCTCGGTAAGATATGTTTCCTCTGGGGATAGCGATTCTCCGTGATTTCGATATAGTGACTCCTCATATTGGAGGATAGCTTGGTAACTCTTGATCGTCTCGGAATTTGGTGTTGTCATGTTAGAAATGGTTATCGTGTGTGTTGGGGGTCCTGTGGCTGTGCTGTCGGATCGAGTTCCGGTAGGATTCGATCTGCATCTTTATGCTCTCGGATAGGTTTAAATTCCGCGAGTCGGAGAAGAGGTTGTGGTAGCGTTGCTGTCCGACGTCGGCCAGTTCCTTTCTGCGGGTACACTTGCTTGAAAGCCTCTTCGACAGCGGCTGGAGAGTCATTATGTACGCGTGTGATGGTTTTTTGCCATCTCTTCACTTGGTCTGTTGAGCGGTCACCGTCTGTCCTGACCGAAATCACGAAGCCAGCTTCGATTAGTCCTCTGTAGAACGGGACTGCGGGTACGGCGTCCAGTCGACTCGCTGCTTGGGCGACACTCGACCAGGCTCGATGGAGGGTGTCGGGCGACACGTACATATTCTGTTCTCCGGTGTCCATGACCGCAAGTTCTGTGAGGGAGCACAGTAGCCGGAACGTAGCAATAATCAGCGCTGTTCGGGCACTATATGAATCTAAATCCAAGTTCCAGAGATCACGGATCTCCGCATTGAGGTTATCGTCCCCGGAATCGATCGCAATGCTCAAAATTCGATTCGTAGTCGTAAAGGCACCTTCGAAGACGGAATAATCGGCGTAAAACTCTGCTCTCCTCTCGTTTTCAAGGAGATCACGGTAAAATTCAATCTCAGTTGCGAGGAAGCGATAGTGGTCTTTTGACTCAATCTTTGCAGTTTCTCGGAGCTCCACAAGCGCGAAGTACCAGCTCATCAGTGCGAGTTCCGCAGACACTGATGTTTCCGGATCATCCGTAAGTATCGTCCGGAACCCTTCGTGACAAAGCTGGACGACCTCTTTCGACCCATATTCCAGCCCGTGTTCGTGAGTTACTCTAAGCTGCTTGAGACACATTAGTGCCGCATCTTCTTCATCCGATTCATGTGCCTTGCAAGCGAGTTCCGGAATAAATTCCACTAGTAGTGGACGGAAAAGCGATTCTCCCGATAGGTTCGTTTCATCGGGTAGTTCAACCAGTTCGTTGTTGCACTCTACGACGTCATCTTCTCGAACATCGCTTGCCTGAGTCGTGTCCACCTCTCGAATCAGGGGAAGGTTCGCGGTCTGAGTCCGATCAATAGTCTGGGTACTGGACGGCTTCCCGAGCTTAGTATCAAGGACTGACCGAGTGATCTCTTCGGCTTTCGTCGTCATTACTTCGACTCCGTTCGACCAGGTCGAATTCGAGCCGTCATCAATCTGGGAACACAGAAACTCGTGAAATCCCCGTAGTGGGTTCTCATCAATACGTCGGGACTCTCTCGTATTCCGTATTTCACTGAGATATTTGTCCGTAGTAATCCTGGTTTTGTAGGCAGCGATGACTCCTGACGGTGTCGCAAGCGTCAGGGAACGTATGGCGTACTCTGCAACAGCAGCAAAGCTCACGCCTGCTAGGACGATCATTGAGGCGGCTGTCGCAAGCCGTAGCGTTGGGGGGACTAGATCTGATACGACGAGTACTACTGCATTAATAAAGAGCGAAATACCGACTACGATCAGTGTCAGTTGGAGGTGGCGGTTTTCCGTGAATAGCCAGGTGAGTCTCGGTGAGTATTGGGGACTCGTCAACTGCACGCCGACATATGTGAGTGAAAATACAATCGCAACAACACTCGCCTGACTTGTGAACAGTACATCTGCGAGTGTCCCGGGAGCGTTTGCCGAGATAATCGGCCCATTGTACTTTGCAACCTTCCAACCGACCAGCGAGACCAACGCAAGGAGAGCCGCACCTATCCCGAAAATAGGGCTTATCTCACCAATCCGCTCATTCCAACCCGTCACCGAGATATAGCACCGTTTGAAATACTCGTTAATAAATATTGGAGTGATCCCGATGATTGAGTGCAGGCGTACTGCTTGCTAGCGAATTTATAATCAAAATTCGGTCGGATCTGAATCGGATCAACGCAGTAATTTTCGAGGCTTTACCTCGTTAGATTGTCCGGAGCTTCTCAGCTACTTCTGTCGGCGACTCGATACTGAAGTAGCGATACCCCAACCGCAGCAGCCGCTGCCGTTTCTCTTCGTCCTGCTGGGCGACGTGCTCTTTGTCGTGGTCCGGGCCGTCGACGAAAACTACGACCGGCTGTGGACGGGAGTCATCATCGTAGTAAAAGTCAGCTTGGACCACTGGCTCATCGCCGTCATAGATCGTCTCCTGTGCACGATCCGGTAGCGGGTAGCCTTCGTCTCGGATCGCCGCCAGAACCTTCCGTTCCAGTTCGGATTCACAGGCCTGTTGTAGGGCCCCAAAGCGATCTTCGTCACCACCATCAGTGAGTGGCACTAGCGTCATGTCGCTCGCACCATACAGCCAGGGCATGACGAGTTCCCGATCGAACAGGGGGTGCTCCCGCTGATTGTAGAACGACATCAAACACTCGTAACAGGCTCGCTCACACCCATCAGGATCGTTCGCGTGTAGGACGTCGAGGGACTCCCGGATTGAGCGTGCGAATCGATCCTTTTCAGGGTTAGTCAATTCATGCAGGGCACCGGCCCCACCCTCGCTGGTTTCGTGCATGACGATGGTCATCGCCCGCTCTGATTCTGGAGCGGGCTTGATGAATGTCGCGAGCTCTTCCTCATCGAGGTCAAACTCGACGAGTACCCCCTGATAGAGTGTTTCCTTGAGGGTTCGGAAGAATGACTCTGCCTGATCATTATCAATGTCGCCAGGGAGGGGCGTAGTCAGAGTAACCGTATCGTGATTTCCATCCGTGTACAACTCAATTCCCTCACGAATCGCCTCCATATCGGCGTTTGCGTAGCACTTCCCGTCGACGTGTTCTTCGATTTGATGATGACTTGTGAGCCAGCGCTTACACTCGGTACATAGGGCAAATCCTTGGAGTTCGTCATCGTCGCGGCCTCTGATGCCACTATTAACTGTGACGATCCGTGCATTTGGCTCGTAGGTTACCTGGGCTGAGACGCCATCGCCGTCGAGCTCGTAGATATGGGGCTGCCGCTGTTCGTAGTAGCGAGAGATCTCATATCCTTCGCGGCGGCGCTCTTCGTCATCACTGGTGATGTTCTCCTCTGGTTGGGCGCGCATATCCGGCAACGCCATCGTACTCGGGTTGGTGTGAATACCGCTGAATGACTCACCACAGGTAGGGCACCCGGCGGCCTCCTGGGCGTCGTCGCCCATCAGAATCGTCTCACAGGCCGGACAGACGATTTTGTGCCGGGTGACAGGCTCGGAGTCGCGGGTCTTCGGGCGGGCGTATTTGATGCCGTGGCGCTCGCCACGATAGTAGACGCTATTTCCAGGGGCGAACTCACGAATGGCCCGGGTCTCGTCGCGCTGGATATCGTCCTCCATTGTAGTGAATCCGAGCGTACAACTCGATCGTGGGAATCCGTAATTGGGAAGGAAGCCCTGTGAGCGGAGATACTGGTAGGAGTAGAATCGACGGCCACCATCTCGCATATCTTCGAGTCGGCGCTCGATCGCATCGCGCTCGCGGCGTTCAAGATACTCACCACTCTGGGCCTCGAGTTTCTTATTCAGTCGGCGGAGTTCACGCGTAAGACGTGTGTATTCGATGCGCCAGGCCTCGAAGGCGTCATCGAGGGCGTCAACGAATCCGTCAACCTGAGACTCGATGAACTCGTCGGTAAACCACTCCTGGTAGTCCTCGCGTTCTCGTTCTCGCGCAAAGGAACTCTTAACGGCCGCAATGATCTCGCCCCGATGGGACCGGACTGCCTCCCTGAGGTCCTTTCGGTAGCTCTCGATGATCTCGTAGTCACCGTTGGACTCGATATCTAGGATCTGCTTGATCTTCCCATAGAACTTGAAGTCGATAACCTCGAGGACGAGTGCGTTGATGTGGGCCTCGATCAGATCACGGTTGTTGAGCAGGAACGTCGGTGGCGATATCTCCCCAGCGATGATCCGCTGTGGTCGCTGATAGAAATACTGGTCATGGGATGCGCGCCCGAACCCGCTGCCACAGAACGTCGTCACCAGCGAGGGTTGGTCCTGTCGACCGGCTCGGCCCGACCGCTGGGCGTAGTTGCTCGGGTTCGGTGGGACGTTGCGCATGAACACGTTTGAGAGATCACCGATGTCGATCCCGAGTTCCATTGTGGGCGTACAGACGATTGTATTGAGGTCGTCTCCCTCGCGGAACCGAGTCTCGAGCTCTTTGCGGATATCACCCTCAATCTGGCCACTGTGTTCCGCTGCGAAGATGTCGACCGCTCGGTCGAAGGACTTCGTGTATAGGTCGTGGAAGTAGGAATCCTGCAGATCAGTGTCTTCGGGCGTGACGTTGCCACAGCTACTGTTCAGACACATCTTCAGGTTCTTCCGAGTGACGACCGTCTTGCATTTTGGACAGACGGAGACATCGCTCGCGTCGTGCGCCACCAGCCGGACGAAACTCGGATTAAGCATATACGCCTGTCGCCCCCGATAGACGTTATCTTCGACTAAAAGTGGGAGTTTGTCGGGGTCCTTCAGGAGATCACGGACCGCTTCGACGATCTCGATGGCGCGATCGACATCGACGTCAAATGCGCGTGTGGTCCATTTAACGTGACGAGACCGGCGGTTGGTGAAGCGATGAATTTGTTGGGTGTTACTAGTGTTGGCGGTGTCGCTGAATCCCTCGGGGAAGCGGAAGTACTGCTGCTTGTGGAACATTGCTTCATCATCGAGGGTGTTGATCGTGTTCCGACGGAAATCCCCGAAGTTGGTGAAGATCTCGTGATTAATCGCCCCCGTGCGACGGAACAGGTCGAGATAGCCTTTGCAATACTCATGTCGAACCGCTGGATCTGCATCGGCAAGCTCAGGAATGTCCTCCCACTGCTCGTCTAGTTCGGCGAGTTGATCGAGGTTTTCGTACTCGACATCGAGCAAACCGACATCTTCGAGGCTCTGTTGTCCACGCTGTTGGCTCTTCTGCAGCTCCAAGAGGACGTGGAACTGCAGATACTCACTGAAGCGGGCCTTTTCGTCATCTGGGACCCCGAACATCGTCGTCTGGAGGGCGTCGGGAAGTACGTCCTGTTCGTCGAGCACGTCGAAGGTCCGATTTCCGATATTCGAGAGACTAATTCTATCACTACCGGTGAGAGCGTTGTACAGCGCACGTCGGAACTTAACTCGCTGGTAGAGGTTATTGACGTGGGCTGCCTGCAAGGCAGTGTCCTGCCGGTTGTCGCTGAAGGCGATCGTCTTCTGTTGGTCATCGGGGAGCTCCTGCATCGTCGATCCGATCAGGACGTCTGTCGCTGTCGACCGTCCGACCGTACCGAACTTGAACAGCTTCGAGAGCTCCATTGCCCGTCCCAATCGGGTGTGGCTCACCCCGCAGTTGCCACAGAAGAGGAACTCCGCTTGGCTCCACATTACCTCGAGGCCTTGACTCGCAAAGCAGCCACACGCCAGTTGGCCGCTCTCCCGGTGGCCGTCAGTCAGTCGGTTGTGTTCGGGACAGTACGTGGCCGGTTCTGGGACAGCATCTTCCCAAGTATCTCGGAGCTGGCCTTGGTCGTTGAACCAGTCGGCAGGTAGTGAGACTTCCTCGCGGTCCCAGTTGCCCCGCATAATGTAACCAGCAGTTTCACCATCGTCGACGCTGAGGTCGTCGACTTCTCGTTGTGTGAGATGACCTTCTTTGGACCGTGTTACCGTATAGTATTCCTGACCACAGGCCCGACAGAACGTCAGCGGGAACGCCTTGCGGCTACGGTCATACTCGTCGGCACAGTGTCGGCACTCGATGTCACCCGCGTCGCTGAGGTGTGGATTATCTTCATCGAATGCTTCTGGTGTGAGACAGGCAACGAGCCCAGAACCCTGTGAGAAGAACGAGTGTAATTTTGGAACGAAGATTGGCTGTTGTTCGCCTTGAACTTCCGTCGTCGCGACGGTACCGGCCAGCAGCGCTGCTTGAAGTTCCCGTTGTGCTTCGGCAGCGCTTACATCGGGGCGGTACTCATCCTGATAGTGTTCGACGAGAGTCAGTTCTTCGGCGGTATCGAGGTCGCCAGAGGGTTGGATCTGCTGGCTTTCGGCGCTCAGTTGCTCATCAAGGAATGAAACCGTGGGGTGGCTGAGAAGTACCTCGCCCAGTGCAGCCGCTGATTCCGTCTCCTCCCTGTGGAGAGAGCGGGCAGTGAGTCGCTCCGCGAGTTTCGTCGCTTCGTCGGCCGTACCGTCGAACCGGCGGATATCGTCTTCGGTGACTTCGACGGTATCAGGGAGGGATTCGCCACCGGTGAAGTGAATCGGGTAGTAAGTCTCTTCGATGACTCTTTCTGGTGGGACTTCAGAACCGAAGATTCGACCGGAGAACTCGGCAATCTCTTCTTCAGCTTCTCGGCCTTCCTCGTTTTGGACCGTAGCGGATGTCCCGATGCAGGTAAGCGAGTCGCCAGCATCCGTGTGTTCTCGGAGCCGGCGGATCAATGCGGCGACGTCGGCACCCTGATGGCCGGTGTAGGTGTGAATCTCGTCTAGAACGAGATACTCGAGTGCGCCAGCATGCTCTGGCGGGAAGAGGTCTTTGTCCTCGTGACGGGTGAGGATATAGTCAAGCATGACGTAGTTCGTCATCAGGATGTCCGGCGGGTCATCCTGCATCTCTTCGCGGGAGATCACTTCGCAGTCGTAAGGCTCCTTTCGGCCGAATTGCTGGAGGAATTCTGCCTCACTATCGGGGTTCGAGGGCGTGTCGCCCGTATAGAGGCCGAGTCGAAGTCCTGATTCGTCCAGACGCTCAGCAAACTCCTCGTACTGGGAGTTCGCCAGCGCGTTCATCGGGTAGACGATCACTGCCTTGACGCCCTCTTCGCCGCGGGCTTTGGCGTCGAGGCAATGGGAAACGATCGGAATCCCGAAGGCGAAGCTCTTCCCGGAGCCTGTCCCCGTCGAGACGATCGTGTTGCCCTCTTCGATTGCGTCGATCGCTTGGGACTGGTGTTTGTACGGCTCGATCGGATTGCCGTCATCGTCGTCGAAGACACTGAGAACGCCAGGGTGGAGACGTTCGTCTTCGACGAATTCGGTAAGAGGACGTCCGTACTCGAAACGCTGATTCAGTTCGACGAAGGGTTCCTTCCAAAGGACTTTGCCGTCCTGAATACGCGAATCTATCCAGGACTCGATGGTCTCATCTTCGACGTTTTGGAACGTTTCGACGTAGTTTCGGTATGAATCCTGAACCGTGTCCAATGAATCGAAGGGGTTAAGGGATGAGGACATTTGACTGTATTAATTCGATATGTCTCTGCTAATACTCTCTACTTCTGAGAGAATTTCCTCAATATCAGGGAATAAGTCTGTCGTCTTAATTCCCTGTATCATCACCGTACCGCTGTTGAATATCGTGCATGTGCATTCCACGTCTTCAACCCTCAATATAATGGCAGGAAATTGTTCCGGTTCGTACTCTACGTTATGTCCCTGTTCCTGGAGGAATTCAAAGAGATCTTCCAGCGAGGAATATAAGTCAATGTTTGCTCTCGCAGCAATGTTAATCGTAGAAGGAGATTCTACAACTATAGAACTTATCCCACTCTGGGAGAGTCGTTCTCTTAATCTATTGAGTATTTCATCCGCCTCTTCCGTTGATTTGCATCCGAAGAGTTGTATCATTCGCTCTTTATTGTCACCGATGATGTTCAGCTTGATATTTGAATTCGGGACAGAATATGATAGACCGCTTGTGTTTGGTGAAAACATTTCGAGCTGTCTCAAACTCAGTGTGTCCACTCTGATGGTGGCCTGATGCACCATAGACTGGACCACGATGTTCATACCATACTCATACGATCAAATTTGTCCAGAGCTTTCTCCATCGAGTGGTACCGCCCCAACTCGTTGATCTCTCTTTCCTTGAGGATATCAAACTCTTCCATAATGAAGGAGAATTCGTTCTTGCTTATCCCATAAATCTTTGCGACTATTGCCTCTATGGTGGCTCTATTCTCAAATCTCTCATCTTCATTCCACTCATATACCGAATCACTGAAGTCAAATTCCTCTCCGAAGGCATTGAGGGAGTGTGATGTCCAAATCAGAGGCACCACATTTTCTACAAGTAATTGATATGCCGATTTTGACTTGCCATCTATTTTGATAGTCGACTTTTTCAATACTTCCGGCGTGGGCATTGGTAATTGCTTTACAACGTACTTCGTTACATTTGCACCACTCAATGACGAGCGCAATGCAAAGTCAAATACGAAACTAGTAAATATCGACGTGAATACGGCTGCATGCTCGTGAGTTGGGTCATCGGGATCAAAGGTCAAAACCGGTACGCTATGTCCATGCGGTTCTTGCGGAGTTATCGTTCCAATCGTTGTCCGGAAGTCGGTGTGTGATCTAGCTACGTTACGGAACGCAAATACCCATCCCTGATCATGGTCTAGGTAGCTAGTTTCCTCTTTGAAGTCTTTCTCTTGAACCCAATATCGAGGTAATACTTCCTTTTTTGGGTCTTTCTTTTCGGTTCCAGACAGCTTGTACGTCTCAGCTTTCCGACCGTACTTAGTTTCCTCACTTACGTTTTCAAATGTTCCAAACCGGTGGTCCAGCTGACTAATAAACTTCCCTTCATATAATGGTCTGTATATTGTCTCGTCACCCACAAACCGGTTCCGGTCGTCTAACTCAAGTCCTTGTTCGCGAAGAGACACTATTGTATTGTCTGCAAACAAATCATCATCATTCGACATATGGAACATCGTGTGGTATTCTATATCCCAGGTGTTCCGGCCACTGTCTTCGTCTATTAGAATTGGGTGGGATCGATAAATCTGCATAGCGATATCCCGCGTTCTTTCATCTTTGAAGGTTGGACACGTCAATGTATTTGGATTGACTGTTTTGAAGTCCTCTGACGTTAGTCGGAAGTGTCCTTTGCCTGAACGGAGCTCTTCAACAGTTTGATTATGGAAGGAGAAGTCACCGACTGCTTCCAATTGAACTCCACAAATTGTGAGTAGACAGAATCGTTCGTTCTTTTCCACATCCTCGAAGAAACCGTCTGTGTTTTCAAAGTCATAGAGCCTATCAATGCGCCCTTTGGAAGCATATTCTCCAAACAGGTGACGTGTATGGTAGTCCGTCGCGATCCCAGTTTTGACAAGCAGTCCACTTCGTCCTTTGGTGCTAGAGAGGTAATCCGCACCTAGTTCAGTAAAGATGGGGTAGGTGTTCAGATCGCCGACTGCTGAGAGATTGAATCTCCCCGAGTTCCTGAGGAAGGAGGTCATATTATCCGCTCGCTCCGTTGCATCTTGCCATGCTTTGTATAGCTCCGGCTCCGACTCAGATAGCTCCTTAATCAGCTTGTTTCGTTTTGTCGTCGACTCCTCGGTGGCAATTTCATTATTCCTTCCCAAGAACCACTCCCGCTGTGATATCTTCGGTTTTTCCCAAGGTGGATTGCCGATAATACAGTCAAAACCACGATCCCCTGTCAAGAAAACAGACGGGAACTCTAGTTCCCAATGGAAGAATTTCTCCTGGGCGGCAATTTCACTAGAGTACTCTCTGAGGGCACTAAGTTCATCACTGTCCGGATTCCGTTGTAGCTTTTCTAGCGAAGAGGGGGTTGGATATTCTGGAATAGACCCGTCCATAGGCCAATAGAACGCTGCTGCCCAGGTATCATATAACAATTTCTTATTTTGGAACCAATCAGTTTCCCGAATCTCATTGAATTGTTCTTGTTTCTGTTCCACCCCTGCAGCGGTGGATTCTGCCATCTTATCTAGCTCTTCTGCCAAGTCAATGATCGAATCTCCCGCTGCCGAAAACCCACTTAAGGAACGATCATTCTCCCCCCTATTTCTATCCTTATTCTCATTTCGCACTCGCTTACGAACCTCGTTCCCGTCATGCCAGTCGCGTCCACCTGAGGTATCATAAGCATCGACAGGGAAATCTCCTTCAAACATCTCTTCATTCACTCCTATCAATGCATTGCCACACCGGATATGATGATCGAGAAAGTTGAGAGGCTTATCTCTTACAGCAGAGTTGATCCAGAGGCTGACTTTGGCCAGTTCGACGGCCATCGGATTGAGATCGACCCCATAAATACAGTGCTGAAGAACATCCCTGCGTGCCTCTCGTATCTCCTCTGACGGTGGATATTCATCGCCGGTGCGAATCGTAGCGAGCCGGTCTGCTAGCGCATTGTTAGCTGCTACTAAAAACGCGGCGCTACCACATGCCGGATCACACACATCGAGGTTTAGAAGTGCGTGCTCTTTCTCTTCGGGAGAGGTTGCTTCTTTTAGGCGTTCATCTAGGACCGGTAGCAATGTTCCCTCAATAAGCTCGTTTACTAGCCCCGGATCGGTATAGTAACTCCCTGTTTCTTTCCTCTCCGTGCTAACAGAGGAAAGATAAAATTCTCCTTGCTGAACCTGTTTGCCATCCTCGTTCGTGAAGGGCGCTTCCGCCACTTCTGGCTGGAATTCGAGTAGACTCTCGTATACCGATCCAATCTCCTCGACTCCTAGGTCTGCATATGAAATCCGCTGGGGGACACCCTCTCTATGGACGATTGTCAGTAGCTCGACCGCTTCCAATAGCGCGTCATTAGTGCAAACTTGTTCGTCCAGAAATGAGAATTCTTCATCGTCGAATAGCACTCCGTTGTAACACGGAACATTCAGCTCTTTGTTACCTTTCTCAACCAGGTCGAAGGTTGCTTCCAACCCTCGCCATAAGTCCGTGTTGTGGTCCGTGCTTTTCCGCCGAGTTGTGGCACGCTCTCGGAGACGAGAGATGGAGTATTCCTCCGAATAGAGCGTGTCCCGTCCAGCAAGCATGCCACGCTGTTCGGCATATAGCAAGAAGAGTAGTCGGTATACGACGAAGAGCAGATCTTCATAATATTTCTCCTGGGCCTGGGTGCTATCCAGTTTCCCGCGAAGATCGTCACTGGACTCGATAAATCCATTGCCGAGAACTTCGATGGCGTCTATAACGTTCTGCTGCAGGTCCTGGCCAATTTTGACCCCACTTGCGATAGCGACTTGGTATAGCTGTTCCAGCAAAATTCCTTCCTGTTCACCACCTCTCCTAGACTCAAAGCGAGAGACATGGCAGAGGCGATAGAGTGCTCTAAAGTCACCATAGTTCCGATTGGTGAAGATATTTTCGAGGTCAAATTCGATGTACCCTCGGGTGTATGTGTGGTAATACGTCCGGAGGAGCCGAAGTTTCAAGCCATCGGTGACCAATCCCCACTCCGTATCTGCGGCATTCAAATACCGCTGCAGCTCATCATGCGGACTTCGTCCGCTTGCACGAGTCCCATCGTGGTTCCCACTGTCTAGAGGCTCGTCTTTGTCGGGACGAACGAGATGCGTTACTGGGGGGTGGTTATCATCCCGGGTGCGACCTAGTTGCGAAGATGGACTCCAACCTAGGTGAGATAGATTCGCTTCAATTCCATCCGCACTCAGGTTCTGTTGCTGATAAACCGGGTCGAACCCGAGGGTCTCTAATAGAGGGAGAATCCACTCTTTGCGGGCCTCAGTCGTATCGAGCGAATAGACCTCATTGCTGCCTGAAATCGAATCCCATTGCTCCTTGAGGTTTTCCCAAGCCTGGCTAATCTCTGTTTCCAGTTCCGTAGCTGATGACGGGCCTTCACCATCGTATGAGAATGTATTCGGCTGGACGGCATCTTCGCTTGTCCGTTCTTTGCGAAGCTTCCGAATTAGCTGATCGGTAAGGATACCTCCACTTGTTTCGATAAAGCTCGTTTCGTCCCTGATCCGCTGTAGTTGCTGGCTCATTTCTGAATCACCTCGGTCGCTGTCGTGATGTCGTCTTCCATTGTTTCGAATCGTCCCTTAATCTCATCGAGCGTTCGATAGTGGCTGTACTTCTCGAGTTCCTCATCCCGGATCTGTTCGAAAGAGTCAAACAGCCGCTCGAAGTCATCGGCGTCGATGCCGTCGACATGCGCCATGAGGGCCTCCAGTTCGGAGGTACTCAGTTTAACGGCGTCTTCGCTGCAGCCTTCCTCTCTGAGCTTATAGATGAGCTGCTCGGTCAGCAGGCCGACGCTGGTTTCGATGAAACTCGTCTCTCTCTGTTGAGGCCGTCCCGCAGTGGATTCCGTACTCATTGTGAAGGGTAGTTGAGTCCGATCGTCAGCAGGTCTCGACTCGCCACAGAGAGGTTATCGATACCGGTCATCGACTCTCCATAGCCGGCCTCTTGAAGCGACTCACGCATCTCTCTCCGTTCGGCTTCGAT
The DNA here is from genome assembly GCF_900104065.1 of Natronobacterium texcoconense. Lineage (NCBI taxonomy): Archaea > Methanobacteriati > Methanobacteriota > Halobacteria > Halobacteriales > Natrialbaceae > Natronobacterium > Natronobacterium texcoconense. The sequence continues at coordinate 655,016 of NZ_FNLC01000002.1, forward strand.
CTCGCTGCGCCGCTGATCAGCTTGGTCACGAATAGCATCCTCGAGTGAGTCGTGATTGACAGCTTGCTCGAGGTCTCGCCGCCACTCCTCTTCAGTCCGGTTCGCAGCGGTACTCTCGGCGTCTTGGAGTGTCTCTAGTTCCTCAGCGGAGAGGGGCTTGTCGCCGTATAGCGGGAGTCCCAACTGGACGAGTTCCTCCATGACGGTGGGTTCGTCTCCTGTATGGGCGAAATAACGGATTTTGTACGTGTACACTGCCGTCGGCGCGTCGACGGCGTCGGTTCCACGCATCGCGGTGCGGCCGTACCGATCATCGCTAGTGAGGGCGACCTCTTTGACCGACTCGATCAGGCGCTGGACGAGTGGGTGGGCGATGTCCAGCATCTCGGCGTCATCGTCTTCCGCTGCTCGGTTGGGTTCAAAGGTCACTCGTTCGTAGTGATCTTCGACGTCTCGACCCCGGAGTTCGTCTGTGGTGATCTCGATCTCGTAGGTGCCGTCGGCGTTCATGGAGCGATCGCAGTCGAACAAATCAAGTCCGCTGTTGACGAACTCCTTGAGGGCATCAGGTCCGCCCAGCATTTTCTGTGTCTTGTCCCGCCGCTCCTTGACCTCCGAGAGGTCGACCTCTGTGTGGTTGTAGAAGGACTCGTCTTTGATCCGATCAAGGAGCTCGTCGTCGAACGCGCTCTCCTCAACGACATCCTGCCCATCGTCAGTGAAGTCCTGGAGCGTGTACTGGGGCATGATGTGCTGGATTTCGTCGTCGTCCAGCAACTGAAGGACCCCTTCATCGTCGCCGAGATACGGCGGCGAGAATCCGTACTCGCTCCGGATCTCCTGGGCCTTCTTGATCAACTTGGTAAGGACGGTCCGGTCCATCGGATCGTTGACAACCATTGTCCGGATATAGACGGTCTCCGCCTTCTGGCCGTAGCGGTCAACACGACCGTTGCGCTGTTCCAGCCGGTTCGGATTCCACGGGAGTTCGTAGTGGATGACCTGGTTTGCGGCGTATTGGAGGTTCATCCCCTCGCTGATAACATCTGTTGCAATGAGCACGCCACGCTCGGCATCGGCGAACTCCTGAAACCGTTCGTTACGTTCGGCCTCGCCAAGTTCGCCGTAGAGCGTATGGACGCTGACCCGATCGCCGAACTCGTCACGGACGTGTTCTTCGAGGTACTCCAGTGTGTCCACGTATTTCGTGAAGATGATCGTCCCGCCGCTGTTGAATCGGGCCGGGAGGGTCTGGTCGAGCAGCTGCTGGAGTTTGCTGTCACGGGTTTTCGTGATGCGTTCGGCTGCCTCGAGGGTTTCCTCGAGTGTTTCCAGCTCGATTTCAATCGCATGTCGGTCTCCAGTGACGACCCGTTCGACACGTTCCCCAAGTTCAGTTTCAGAGTATTCCTCACCAGGGTCACTGTCCAATGCGTTCGCCTGGGCCATCTCTTCGGAGATTCCAGCAGTCTCCTCAATCACATCGTCATCGGACTCGAGTTCATTGAGACGATCGGTGAGCTTGTCCTTCCGGTTGCGTAGCGACCGGCGCAGTGCTTCGGGACTTGAAAGGGCTCGCTTGAGGAAGTGGATGACGGTCCACTGGGCGAGTGTGCGGTTATCGGAGTGCTTGGCTGCTTCGACCAGTGCATCCCCGTAGTCTCGGACAGCGTCGTATGTGGTCGTCTCGTAGTCGGTTGGGTCTACATCGACCGTTTGCTGATCACGGTCCGGGAACGGGTTTTCGTCGTCGTCACCGAACCACTCTTCAACGTCTTCCCGTCGCCGCTGGACGACGTGGCGCTTTGCGATCTCGCGGTTGATCTGTGGGTCATGCAGGTCCCCTGAGACGATGTCTGGGTTGACCATATTCAGCAGGCTCGCGTAGCTGTCGGTGTACCCGTTATGCGGCGTCGCGGTCAGCAGGAGAGCATGCGTTGACGCGTCCGTGATATCTTGGGCGAACTCCCACCGCTGTTTCGAGGGGCTCACAGTCGCGGACACCGTGTGCGGACGGGCCGCCTGGTGGGCTTCGTCGATGATAACCATGTCCCAGTCCTGGCTCAGGATCTGGTTCCGGATGTGAGACTGCTTAGCGTAGTCGATCGAGACGATATGCTTCGAGTAGTAATCCCAGACACTGGTTCCCGGCGGAACATCTTTTTCCATTGCTTTCCGACTCCGGCGGTCGGTGATCTGGGCGTTGATGTGGAAGAAATGTTCAAAGGTCTCTCGCCACTGGTCACGTAGGTTCGCCGGTGTGACGATCAGGATGCGGTCGGCCCGATTCCGTGCCAGCAACTCGCTGGTGATCAGCCCTGCTTCGATCGTCTTCCCAAGCCCAACGTCGTCAGCCAGTAGCAGGCGTACCTCGGGCATGTCTAGGGCCATGACGACCGGTGTCAGCTGGTACTCGGTGGGAATCACTCGCGAGCGCTGGAGGCTCATCAGTGGAGCTGTCCCATGCAGCATCGACAGCCGGTTAGACTGAATTAGGAGATCCTGGAACTGCGGGTTCCCCATGCGGTCGATACCCGGTGCGGGTAGGCTGCCCTTCTCGATATTTTCAATGGGGGCGTAGAAACGGTGGGTCGTGGTCGGGCCGTCAAGTGCCGTCGCAGCGACTACCTGCCCGTCGACGCCGTCGACACGCCAGAGACGATTCCGGTTCCGGATGACCTCGCCCGGCAGGAGATTGCTCGTGTCCACACTCATACTGTGTCACGCTCAGCAGTGGTGAGAGAATTCTGGAGCATCTGTGGGATTAGAGGGAAATGTAAACGCAAGTACTTATAAATTGTCCTGTTCCTACACGATAACCTGGAGACGGGATCGTGGGTAATCGTCTAGTCAGCAGAGGTGAATTTATAAGCCTTGACACCACCTCTGTATGCAATGGCGCCTGGTATCGTCCTCGCTTCTGCGACTAGTCCGACAGAACAGGCCGTTTTTGACGAACTCGTCTATCAGGGTGTCGAACGCGCTCGACTCAGTTCGTATCGCCCCCCGGGAAACGATCAAATCGTTCACTCGTGGCCGCTGCCACTCGCCGATCATGTTGATACATCTGGCCTCACTGCCGGTGATTACGTTCTCTTCTATCGCGGTCGTAATCGTTACAGCTGGGCGGCCAAAGTCAAAACAGTCGAGAACGATACCAACGAGATCGGCGATGTTCTCACAGGACTCGTTTCTAATCAAGGATCAGAGAAAATCAAGCCCAGTGACGAGTTTAGCGATGCTGTTCTGTTCCTAGATATTCCAGTCCCGATCGAACTCGAGAGCTACCGGTTGCATGATCTCCTCGGAATCGACCAAGAGGCACTGACGCGAACTGTTATTCCGAATGACGACGCTGTCAAAAACCTTCGAGACGAGTTCGGCTCCCTCGAAGAGATGATCCGGACCACTCGAGAGACTCCCTCGGTTTTCATCGAGGTCACATCAGTCAATGATAAACCGTACAAAAAGCCAAACGGGGAGTTCCCCCTGGGATCGGCAGTGTTCTCTCGTAGTGAGGATTCTGACGGTCGCCAGATCTATGAAACCCTTCGTGATCCAGAAGTAGGAGACCTCGTTCTCCATGTCCGAAAAGACAGCCGGGAGCTTGCTGGGGTGTCGACAGTCGCGTCGACGCTACAGGAGGACTTCGAGGGCCCGCCGGATGATTCTTGGCCACAGGAAGTGCGTGGCGAGGGGTATTTCCGCCCGCTTGGGAACTACGACCCCTTTGATGACCCTCCGGACATCGATCAAGACCTGCTTCAGAACGCAGATTACCGCGATCGACTCCAACGGATCTACGACTCGACTGAGAACCTCTTCTACGATAGGAATTTCGAGCTCGCACACGGCGCCTATTTCACTGAATCCCCGCTTGAGTTTCTGTATCTCTGTATCGCGGAGCAGCCAGCACTCGTAGATCTCGCCGAAGAGCGGTATTGGTCGATCCCGCAGCCGGACGCAGTCGAGCGGTACGACACAGTGACGGATGCAGTCGTCGACGTGAGAACGAAGTTGCCGTTTGATGAACGAGACCGGAACTGGTTTCTCGACGCCTTCACCGAGGTCGTTGTCCAGGGCTTTACGGATACTCTCTCTATGGTCGAACCCGATGCCGTGTTAACGGAACGTGAAGCTGCATATATCTCGATGATCAAAGACGTATACGAGAGTCGTGCAGATGAATTCGAACAGGCGGCTGATCGGCTCGGTATCGGTCGTACCAAACAAGTGTCTCCGTCAGAGACGCTGTTTTTCGTTCTGTTTCGGGGACTGCAGTCACATGTCGGCTTGTCTCCAAACATGGACCAGGTAAAGACAAAGGTGATTATTAACGACGAGTACGACGTCGAAATTCCGACACCGAAGTTCGATCCGGACGACAAGACTGAGCCACTGACGGATCGGCCAATGCCCGACCGGGGGGAGGATATCGCACGCCAGCTCATCGACGTCGGGCAAATGGTGTTTTATGGGCCGCCCGGAACTGGGAAAACGTATACTGCAGAGCAGTTCGCTCGCTGGTGGCTGAATCAACAACCCCACGTCGATCCTACGACAGGCCAGCTCGAGACGGTGACGTTCCATCCTTCGTTTACCTACGAGGACTTCATCGAAGGCCTGAGCGTCGACACAACCGAGGAAGGGCAGGTACGGTATGACGAACAGCCCGGTGTTTTCCTTGAGTTCGCGGAACGGGCTCGCCAAGCCTACTACGCGTCTGAGGATTCTGAGCCGGCGCCCCGGTACGTCATGATCATCGACGAGATCAACCGCGGGAATCTCGCCCAGATCTTCGGTGAGATGATCACCGCCTTAGAGGTAGACAAACGGCTTGACGGTAAGAACGAGGTCGCGATTTCGCTGGCTCACTCTGGGAATTCGTTCTCGATTCCGCCGAACCTCTACCTGATCGGGACGATGAACACCGCCGACCGATCGATCGCACTCGTTGATGCCGCCTTGCGGCGTCGCTTCCGGTTTCTGTCGTTCCCCCCGAATCTCGACAATGGCCGGGAAGCCAACGGCTTCGACAGTTGGGGCGCCGTCGAGGACGCTGCACGGACGACGGGCGATAATCGACTGATCGCCCAGTCACTAATTGCGGTTAAGATGCTGAATGATCGAATTCGCGATCAGCCTGATCTCGGTCGGGGCAAGCAGATCGGTCATTCATTCTTTTACGGGCTGTCGGACAATCAGGACGTCGTCGACATGTGGCGGTTCGAAATCCTACCCCTGCTCGAAGAGTACTTTTTCGGACAGTACGAGCGGATTCGTGATGCCCTGTTCTCCGGCAATGGCGAGCAGTTGTTCGACTGGAAGCACCAGCAGATCAAAGCGTTCGACGCCGCTGCCCTGGAGTCGGAACTGGGTTCGTTCGTCAGGGAATACGTCGAGGATACGGAGGCTGAATAGCGGTCCCATGTCGATCCCTGTTCCGCGCGACGAGACCGAGATCGCCGCCGATATTGAGCTCGGAGAGTACGAGGAATCCGATCCAATCGAGCTGGGCGAGCAGGCCGCGCGGATGCTGACCCATGATGTCAACGGAGGGTCAGATCGAGATGGAGATCGTATCAAGCTGTGGTATACCCGGGATGGAAAAGCAGTCCTCAAAGCGACCCAGTACGTCGGCATCGTCTCACTTCCGGATGGTCCAGTTATCCAGGTTCGTCCGAAAGCTGCGGGAACGAACCTGTTGTATTTGCTCCAGTATGCACAGGATACGACGCCGACGACCTTTGCGTCAGAGACGCCATTCCAGCGAGGACCAACGTTTCTCGACGCGTTTGGGGCGTTGTTCGAGGCCGAACTCCGGGACGTATTAAATCGGGGTCTGCGGACCGATTATCGGCGTGTTGATAATACAGAATCCCATCTTCGTGGACAGTTGAACGTCCAGCAGCAGCTCCAGCGGCATCCTCCAACCCCGACGAAGTTCGAGTGTACTTACGACGAACTCACGCACGACACAACAGCCAATCAGGCCATTCTTTACGCGACGTCGGTGTTGCTCGGGATCGTATCCGATCAATCGATCACTCAGGCTCTTCGACAGCACCAACAATTGCTTCGGCGACGAGTTGAACTGATACCCGTCACGAGTGCCGAGCTCGATGGAATTCAATTAACGCGGCTTTCTGAACACTATGAGGATATCCTCCGGTTATCTCGGTTGGTGATCAAGAATGCGTTTGTCTCGGAGTTGACTACTGGGAGTAGCACGTCCTTCTCGTTGCTGGTAAACATGAATACCGTATTCGAAAACGCTATCGAGCGAGCTGTCACCACCGTTGCGGAGCAGCGGGGATGGACGGTCAAACCGCAGGAGAAGACCCAATCCCTGTTGACTCGCGGCAAGCACAATGTGACGCTTAAACCCGACGTGACCATCTATGAAGGTGAACGGCCGCTTATCGTCGGTGATGCAAAATGGAAGACCGACACGCCCTCAAATAGTGATTACTACCAGCTCACGTCATACATGCTAGGGCGAGATACTCCGGGAATACTGTTCTACCCCAATTGTGACGGGAAGAATACGACGACAGCAGAGGTCGCTAGGCAGTTCCCGCTCGAAATCGTTGAATTGCCGACGGCCGCTGCCGTCGACGGATTCGACGAGTTCGTTGAGCAGTTCGAGGATGCTGTTGGAATGGCAATTGATTCTATCCTTGAATATTAGGCGAGCAGTCCGCCTGTCGACTTTTTCGTGCAGTTCCCCTGGCCGATCAGCTTGTAGTACTAGCTGATGGTGAAATCGCCGAGGACGATACCTAATCACCGATAGTCTAACGACAATTGGGACCACGGTGGCACCTCAAGGGACGTGGCGACTCGCACTTCGCGAGCTGAAACCGGAGTACATCGGGCTGCTTGTCGATGCAATCGACTACCTGCACATACACAACGACAACTACGACTTACAGTTTGGTGGTGCGCGCAACTTCGGTGCGGATATAGTCGATACACACGTCATCAACCTGCTCTATACGGATAAGGATCTGTCGCGGGTACAATCGCGCGCAAAAGTTCACGAGCGCCATGGAGGAGAAAGACGAGCGCTTGGAAGCAGAGTACCGCCAGGATCACGAGCATGGCCCAAGTTTGGTTCGAAGATAACAACTAGACTGCCACGGAGTCACAGAACAGGTCTGGAATTTCGGATCTGGTTTTGAACTCAAAAACAGATCGGTAATCGAAAAGAATATCTGACAAAGATTTATACATTACTGGTTCAGAATGTGTTATGTATGTCTTCGAATAACCCTGAGCGGTCCCCCCATAATTCTCCGAAGGACTGTGAACGCGCAAATACCGTCTTTTTCGACTATGACTACATAATGCAAGGTGGTAAGATTGCAGTTCTCGGAGAATGTTCTGAATGTGGACGAAAGTTCGAACGTGTCTGGCTTTACAGTCACGATCAGTGTTATGAACCAGAGAATCAAGAAGTAGTGATTTCCCCACAACCATATTAATAGAATATCGAGGTGTCAAGAAACAATGACAAATCCAAAATATATTGCTCGGTTTGATGAGGAAGTAACTATCGAGACAGAAGACGGTCCAACGACCGCGAAGAGAGTCGCATTTTGGTCATATGGGTATAGTGAAGACGGTGACCTTCTCGAAGTAAACACCGGATCTGGCGAGATGTGGATTCCAACTAAACACGTACTCGAAATCACAAATCTTTACGAAGAAGCCGAATAGTTCGTTTCAACAAAATCATCTCAATATCACGACTGAATTGCGTCTCTGGTTTCAGTCGTGATGCTCGCAGATACCAGCTATCTGGTGAGTAAACGAGTATAGTGTAACCAACTATCGCAGAGAGAGTCACTGTGGGATAATCGGTAGTTCCCATCGGCCCCTGTTCGGTCAAATTCTTGGCTGTACAGTCAATTTTATCATACTTTACCTGAGATTACAGTCCGATGGGGTGTTGTACCGATGGCGACCTCTCGCATGATTCGGCGCGGGAAGCATGTTCACGGGCGATCCACGACGCTATCAAGACAGCGCTGAAAGACGATGTCTTCGGCGTTCTCGTTGACGCCCTTCCGACACTCGGCAAGTCACGCACGGTCGCTACCATCGCCGATGACCTCTCACATTTGTCTGCCGAGGAGGAAGTGGATATTACCGTCCTTACCTACCGGAAAGAGACACGAAATCAGATAGAAGAGTGGGCCGAACAAGCTGGACTGGATTCTCATCAACTTCCGATATTTGACGACGACTGTCCAACCGCGGACGGCGCGTTCGGCGAGGATTGGGAGGACCGCGTTCACGACTTTCGCGACCGAGGTATCCCTCCAGGGCGACTCCACGCCGATCCAACGTACAACCTCCCCTGCTCGGAGGATCAGACATGTCCCTACGTGGAGGGGTGGGAAGAGTGCCGGAAACACCGGGTACTCGTGGGTCACCCTACTCACGCATACGTTCCGGAGGTGATCCGTGACCGGATCGTGGTCTTCGACGAGGACCCCGGCGAAGCATTCCGAACGGACTTCGATGCCAACGATATTCATCGGATCATCAGCGAGTATCTCTCCGATACGGACGAGATAACGTGGGAGACTGACGAAGGTGAGAAGCCGGTTGAATCAGTGGACCAGCTCAAGAGTTTCCGCACGTTTGGACCGAAAGAGCAGGTAGAAGAGACGATAGAGAATCTCCGTACAGCAGAACTGTTCGGCGATCCCACGCTTGTCGGACGTATAGGCGGGCACGGACTTGCGCGCACAGTTACACTATCTGTACTGGAGACGGAGCGTCAGGAAATGGGGAGCGGGGCCGAACGAATCGAACTCCCCGACGGGGCGGTCGCAGTCTACGACAGCGTAGACGGACGGCTATACGTCAGACGCCCACCCGACCTTTCGACAGCGGCGGCCGTTATCGGTCTCGATGGCACCCCGATAGATCGTATCTGGGAAGGTCGTCTCGGATGTCCAGCAGACCAGCGCCTTCGACACGAACGAGTCCTCTGCGACGACTGCCGAAGCCGATATCTTCGCGACGTGCTCGGCTATCGCGTCTACCAAACTACCACGCATGTCAAACCGTACGCTAGTGGGAGAAACGTCCACTCCGAGAAGGATCTCGCGCTGATCAAGGCCGTTTACCGGGAGACGGGGCAGGAACCAGCGGTCATCACCACGCAGGCTGCGGAACGGGTACTCTCTCAAGAATGGACTCACGTTCAGGAGTCGGCCCATTACGGCAATATCAAGGGAACGAACCGATTCGAGGGAGATGCGGTCCGAATTGGTATGGTAATCGGGAGTCAACACCCGGGCGACCACGAGATCAAGCGCCTCGCAGCGTTGAATGGAGACACCCTTGACCTGCCCGAGAAGAGACGAGACCGGGGAAAGAATCTAACCTACGCCGTCGAATCTCGTCCTGACGAAGCCGAAGATCCCTATCTCACCCACTTTCGCGAACACCAGGTCGTCCAGGGGATTTTCCGGTTCGGACGTCGTGACGGAGCAACCGTGTTCGTCCACACGGGGGCTGTTCCCGACTGGATTCTCACCGAAGGCCCGCTCGACTCTGAGAACGAGGTGTTCCGACGAGTTCGGAGCGCGGGCGAACGCGAGGTTATCGACGTACTAGAGCAAGGTGATGCTCTCACGGCAAAAGAAGTTGTTGAGCGCGTCGACATCGCCAAGCGAACGGTTTACGATCGGCTCGAGGACCTCCGTGACGACGGACTGGTAGAGAAACTCGACGAGAATCGACCCTATCGGTGGCGCCTCACCGACACCAACCCCGATCAGGGTCACGTTATCGACGACCGCTGGTATGTCGACCTCCCTGGCAAGCAGGCCTCGTCGGCTGACTGATTGCTCTTCCTCTTGCGGCGGGACGTACTAGACTTCATACGTCCGACTGCAAATTGCGACTCTCCGAATGCGCCGATTCGAGAGTCGTCCCGCCGCCGCCCGGCGGGAACGCGCCGGCCATGGTGGGGGCGAGCGCGTGACCCGCCGAGATGAGCAGCCACGGTGCGTAGCAGCACAGAACGACGTCGAGTCCTCGACGGTCGCGCGCTCGGAGAACAAAATGTCAACTCCCAATTCCAACAATTCTGAATCACATCAGCCGAACAGCTCCAAAGAGAAGCCCCACACCGACACGCCACACGTGCCTGAGCCTACACAGGAGTACCTCGGCGAGCGCCAGGCAATGCTCTACGAGAAGCAGCGTGAGCGCTTCATTGAGTGGCTCGCGACCGAGGACGCTTGCGAGGGCGACGGGACGCTCTCTGAGCAGAGTCGGTCGAACTACGCTAGCCGGTTGGACCAGATCCACCGCTGGGTCTGGCGGCACGAGACCGATGGGTTTGTCTCCACGCTCACGACCGACCACGCTGACGCGTTCGTCGAGGCACTTGATGAGGACAAATTCACGAAACGTACCGGAGAACCATACGCTGCTGACAGCAAGAAGAAGTTCGTGAACGCACTCAAAAAGCTGTTCCAGTGGCAGTCCGACGGTGAGGACGAACCGTGGGAACCGGAAACCAAGTTCTCGCAGAATGAGTACGACCAATTCGACCCCCTCACCCGCGAGGAGCGCGGTCGGCTCCGCGAGGCTGCCACGACCTTCGGTAGCATGCCGGTCTACAACGATCTCTCTCCAGAAGAACGGAGCCGTAAAAAAGCATTGCTCGCGCAGCGGCTCGGCAAGCCCAAGGACGAGGTCACCATGGACGATTGGAAGCGCCAGAACCAGACGTGGAAGTTCGCGTCCCTCGTGATGGTCGCACTCGACGCCGGACTTCGCCCTTGCGAAGTCGAGCGTGCGCGGACATCTTGGTACCAGCCGGGTGCCAAGATCCTCTCCATTCCCAAGGAAGACGCCGCGAAGAACCGGAAATACTGGGAGGTCGCGTTACGAGACGAAACTACTGACGCGCTCGACCTCTGGCTCGACGAGCGGGACGCCTGTCCGAAATACGATGATACAGATAAACTCTGGCTCAATCGGAAGAGCAACCCGTACAACTCGAAGACGCTGAATCATTTGTTCCGGCAGCTCTTGGAGGAAGCGGGGATTGACGACACGAACCGGAAGCTTACGTGGTACTCTATTCGCCACTCACTCGGTACTTATATGACCCAGGAGGGGGACCTCGAGCAGGCACGGGAGCAGATGCGTCATAAGTCGGCCGAATCCACCCAGCGCTACGTCCACGCCCCACCCGAAACTCGTCGGAACACCCTCGATCGGATGGAGTAACCCGACAGACTACTATCTAAAAAAGCACCTATGAAGATACGCACGAATCCTAACGAACCAGATCACTCCTCAAACGATCAGTATTACAAATCTCGGACAGTGGAGGGCGATAACTAATGACGTCCAGAGTGCTGGCCAATTCCGAGATCAAACTATGTATCGGCTGTGACCGTTCCGTCGTCGATGAAGATACTGTAATTTTGTACCAGTGCTGGGATAACCGCGAAACGGATCTCCAGTCGGGATATCTGTGTGCGGACTGCCGACAGCATATTGAAGCTATTCTCGGGCGCGGGCCTGTTCGCGAGTGTGACAGTCTTGACTGTGCTAATCCGTTTCCCGAGTCGGGTCGGGTTGACGTGAGAGAGTACGACGACGACGGATACCTCCAAGATATCTCGAGCATTTGTCGCGACTGTCTGCGCAGAAGGTACTGCAGTAACAACTGACGGAGGGTCCAAGGCGGACACCCGTCCTGCCCTATAATCTACCCTTGGGACAATGACTTTTGGGGACAGGAGGGGATGAACACTCTTCCAGTCCTCGTTCCGTCGACAGTCGTAGGGAGGAAAATGAGACGGAGCCTACGTACTCGTTTCAGACTCGTCCAGTTGGCGTTCGATCGATGCGACTCGACGGGCGATATCGCTTAGATCTGGTTCACTTCCAGATATAGGTGGAACTGGCGGGTCGAACGCCCGTGCACGATTTGCTGCAACGGGGATCGTACGCTCGTCGAGATTGACTATTTCAGCAATTTCAGCATGGGACATTCCGGCGTCACGCATCCGCCGAATGACGTCATCTCGCGCGAAACGGGCCGCCCGCTCAGGGTCGTCGGGTAGTTGACCTCGGGCCGGTTCCTCTACCCGGTCTGCGAGATCCCACTGACCGTCGACGTCACGGGCGACCACGTTCGCAGCGGCGAGTGCATACAAGCGACGCCGCGCGTGGACACAACTGATGCAGGCTTCATCGGCGATTTCCCCAGTTGACGCTGGACCGACGGACTCGATCGAGTCGAGAATCTTATAGTCCGCAGGCGTAGTCGAGAGGTCGTACTCGTCGAGATTAGTTTGGACTTGGTCCGGGTCCGTTCGGCTACTGTGGTGGTGATGGTGACACTCATCGCAAAGCGTCAGGATATTCGACGGTTCGTTCGATCCTCCTTCGAGCGGGGAGCGCCGGTGATGGAGGTGAAGGGTCGTTTCACCACCTGCTCGTTCGCCGAGATTCCCGCAGAGTTGGCATTCATGGTTGTCGCGCTCGAGCACGACTCGCCGAGTTTGTGGGGGGATCTGGTCCCGTTGGTGTTCGCTCATAAAGACCACCTCGAAGACAATTCGATCGATTTGCCTGGCAAGTCATCGGCAGAATCGCCTAAGTCGATACTGTTCGTCTGGAGAATACCACGGGTGCGGGAACACTCGTAGTGCTTGGGTTTGTTCTTGTGCATGCTTCCTCCTTGGAAGCGCGGGTCGGCGCACCAACCGCCGATCCACTACCCGGAATTCTTGGAAGTTGTACCGCGCTTCGCAGTGTATTGGCCTAGAATTAATCACTTAAATACCGACTACAGTTAAGATTGTTAGACCGATCCTGTATAACGCTATGAACTAATTCTCCTAAGACAAGAGTTAGTCTAACGTAAGTGGCTGTCACTTGCCTCAACGACAGCAACAGGATATTCATTTTCATCTATATTGATCGATGACTCGCACGTCTTGTTAAATCAGGGCATCTGGCTGTCGACTATCACCCATCGATAAGTAAGTTATCGGCCGCAATCGTTCCACGACGTCCTCTGGAATCTCCTCGTTATCGACCCACTCATCTTTCGTGAATTGCGTGTCAACGACAGCGTAGCCCCTTGTCCCGCCTCCGGGAGCAAATGTTTCTTTGATTGGGCCAATACTTCTGGCTCGATGAGGGTCGTCATAGCACTTCTTGGCTCGATTTAAGCAGGTTATCCGACGTCCCCATCTCGGAGGCTCTCAATGTTTTCTCTGACAGTTTGCTGTTCGACGGCAATGTCTCGAGGACTCGGTAGGTTCCCAGCTGAACCAAAGCGTGCACATGCTGGGCATACCTGCAACGTCACACCCAGTTCAATCTGCCAGAAATCAAGTTCTCCGCCAAACTGTTGCTGACAAACGTCACAAACCTCGGAACTATTCAATGGTTCTTCAAACGAAAACTCGTCAAGCGTGGTCGCGAGGAATTCATATCGGTCGTATGCCTTCTCGTACTCTTCTAACGCGATGTCGTACTTCGAGTCGTGGAACGCCTGATCGCCTGCGGCAGCGTGTTCTCGAGCTTTGGTTACGATTTCACGAACCTTTTGGCGAGTATCAGACAGGTCGAGGCTCTGTTGGCGAACCCGGACTCTACGTAAGTGCTGGTCAATTTTCTCTACCTGATCAGACTCTAAATTTGCTGCGACTTTTCGAGCCTCAGATAGCGCTTCGACGCCGTCTTCGTACTCTTGTGCGGCTTCGTCTGGAGCACCAGCAAAGTGTTTGTCGTCACCAGCATCGATGGTGTTCTCCGCCCGATCAACGAGCTCGTCGATCACTTGGTCTTGTGCGGCAGTCTCGAGATCGTCAATGGTCCCCAGTACGGCTCAACGTTTGTCTTCGAGAGGGGCAACATCGGTCGAAAACGATTCTGCACGCTGAAAGTGGGAGAGTTCCTTATATTCCCAATGACGCCAGCAGAATGACAAGCGAGTCCGTACGTAAGGCAGGTGAAATCCTGCTTCAGATACGACGTGTTTGAAACTCTCCGATCATCGGATATAGTAATTCTAGTGACTTTCCACGGAGGAAGTCGAGAGAGCACCCGCCATATTTTGTAGCCACTCTGACTCCTGATCGGAATTCTCCGCAGCCAATACTAGATCTTTCCCGTTCAGGTGCGTAACGACATCACTGACTCCACTTGTCTGAACACCGTTAGTGATGAGGAGATTACTCACAGAAACATCCGAACTCTCGATGAGATACCCCTCATGAGTGGCAAACTGCCGATATCGCAGAAGTTCTTCGAGTCCCTGTTTGAAGACCTGGTAGTCTTCGGATTCTTTGATTTCGCCGATGAGGACTGACTGGAGTTGATCGACAGTGTCGCCTGTCTCGTAGATTTCGATAATGACGTCAGGACGACCGCGGTAAAGCACTGGGTCTGACTTGTCACCAGTCAATTCGCTGAGGACGTCTCGGTAGTCGAATACCGAGTCGTAGTATCGTTTGAACGCCGAGTGTTCTGGCGGGTCATCGGCATCAAGTACTTCGTGAAAACTGAGGTTACCAGTCGCATCGTGGTATATTTCGATACGTTGGTCGTCGGTTTTGAGCGTTGCTAACGCTCCCGTGTCACCGTCTATTGGTTGGAGTTGGAAGCCAGGAACGTATTCGTTGAGAAGACGCGTGATGCGGAAAACACAGAAGAGCTCGAAGAGGCGAGGCGTAGATGTCGGGGCAATGAGTGTCTCCCCAAGAAGTTCGACGATGTCTGGATCGAACCGGTCTGCGTGGAGCCGTTCGAACGTATCGTAGAGGGCGTGGGCGTCGTTGTAGAGGGTGAGACGAGATCGTCTGGCAGCCGTAAGGTCTTGCCCGGTGACTGTGAGACGCTGCCCGTCGGTGATGCGGTTCAGGTGGACATTTTGCTTGTAGAGCCGGGAGAACTGGTTGATTTGCTCGTCGGTCCAGTATTCGCGGCGCCAGTCGTAATCAATGTCTTCCAACTCAGTTGTAACAGTCCGATGGATTTTCCAGAGGAGGCGTTTCAGAACACGGTTCTCTGGGATGTTATATTCGGTGTAGGGTGTATCACAGACATACCGACTCTGGTCGGCGTATCCAGTATCAGACCAGTCTCGGAGGGTCGAACTCCAGTCGATCGAACCCCGGACTTCGCCCTGTGTCTCGACGTGCTCCCGCTGATGTTCTGTTTTGATTCGCCTGATTCGATCGGGAAGCGCCGTGATAAAGTCCTGGACGTCCTCGGTGAGACAGAAATGAATGCGTTTGATGCGATCCCAGTCACGGATATCGAGCCCTTCGTAGTCGAGTGACTGGGTGAGTGCAGTCGTGTTTATCTCGCCGTTGAGAAGATACGCAAGTAACTCCGCAGTGGTTTCCTCGACGAGCGTCTCTCGAGTGAGACTACGTTTCATCGTCGAACGTGATGCCGAAGAAGTCCGTCGCTTTGCTTCGTAGCAACGCCCCATCGAGCGGGAGATCGACGTCACCGTTTTCAGTAGGAACGTTACTGTCGGTCAGCGACTGGATCACCCGATTTTGCTGTTCGGGTCGCATTCCCTCGAGTTGCGGATAGACGAGAGAGATGACTGCAGACGTCAGCGCGTCGCTTCGCGTGTCGTCTGTGTAATCGTAGGAGTCGAGATATCGGATGATGTCGTAGACGATCGATGGACCGATAACTCGGTCTTCGTTGATGCGCTGCCACAGCACCGCAACGACGGGATATACGTCTTCGAGAACTGGGCGGAGCGTATCGTCGTCTTCGAGCCATGCCGTCGCGTAATTGTCGTCGGCATTTGGATCAAGCAATGATGTTCGGACGCGACCGTTCTCGGTGGTAAGATCCGGAACACCGACGTGGATGAAGTTGAAGCGACGCATGAACGCGTACGACATTTCGTATAGCGAGGTTTTGTCATACGTGTTCATTGTCGCGATGAGCCGCCAAGACGGCGTGACTGGGAACGCGTCCGGGTTCGAAATCACGTCTTCGAGATCCTCACGTGACGTGGATTCAGAGAGCGAGAGGAGTTCGACGGTTCGGTCGCGTTCGTAGGGAAGTTCCGTGGAGTCACCGGACAGCACTGAAAAGAGCTGTCCGAAGGCCTTGTCGATGTCTGACCGGTTGATTTCGTCGATGATGAGCCACTCGTTGACGATACGGTCCTGCCGGAAGCATTTCAGGAACAGCCGGGGTTCGAACTGTAACTCTTGACCGCCGTCACTGGTGGACGGAACGTATCCACCGATCGTATCGAACGCGGTCCATTCCGAGGTCGCAGTCGTGAATCGATATCCATCGATCTGATCGTAGGAGGTGGCAGATTCGGAGATCGCTTTGGCGAGTTTTGTTTTTCCGGTGCCGGGTGGGCCAGTGAGGATGATGTGTTTTCCAGAGCGAAGCGAGGCTTCGATCTCTCGTTCTAATCGGTCGTCGTCTTCGAAGTACAACTCGTCAGGAACCGAGATGTCGACCTGTGGTGGGGTTAGTTTCTGGGCGAGTCTGTCGATAGCGTCCTGTGAGACGCCGTCCGTGACGGGTTCCTCTAATGCCAGTATCGTTTCGAATTCGTCTTCGGTAAGCGGGAAGAGACTTCCCTGAGCACGGTTCGAGATCGGTGCTGCATCTTCGAGATCTGGAACGGCATTGAGTTCTTCCCAGCTAATCCCGTCGATACGCCGATCGACGCGGATTCGAATCCCTGCATCCGTTTCAGGAGTGTTCTCGGTAGCAGATTCGACTGTTCCGTCGACGCTGTTGGAATTAGGATTGAATCCGTCGATCACAGTGCCTTCAGCAACGATCTCCTTGACGGGGGTAGACTCGTAAAAGAGTACACGATCACCAGGAGATGCCGACGTAAACGCGTCGAACAGTCGTTTTTTGTTCCCCTTCTCGTTGTACGCAGTATAGTAGACCTCGCCGTTGTCGTCGATATCTGTAACGGACCAGATCGAGGGATCTGCTGTCGCCCAGAAGTAATTCGTGGGTTGCTCTTCGCCAGATGTCGGAACCTCAATATCAGCTGGTGTTACGTCGGAAGCGGCGAATAGGTACTCTCCGGCACTACGAGAAAGATGACACAGATACGCTTGAATGATATCGCCGTTTTTATCGATCGGATATCGATTCTGTTCTTGTTTGAGTTTCGAATTCCGGAGTGTTGGCTTGATATCAGACAATTCAAGCGGGTCATCGAGTTCCGTGATATCGACTTCAACCCGGTAGTACTCTCCGTCCTCCATTTCGGTTTTAGTAGCAGTACTCTCGACGACAGAGACACCGCGTATTTCTTGGTCTCTCTTGTGGAATACGACGTCACCCGGCTCGAGAACAGTCAGATCTCGTTGCCATGCCGTATCCCGTGAGCGAAGATACTCGTTCTCGAATTCGATAGACCGATTCTGGTTTACCCAGTAAAACTCGACATTGTCAGCGATATCTTGAGCTTGCGTCGTGTCGACGCGTAAGTGCTGATTCTTGTCGATCCAGTTGAAGAAACTATCCAGATGCCGGAAATCGTCCTCGAACGGATACTTTTCTTTCACCGTTCGGAACTTTTTAATGTCATTAATGTACTCTGTGAGTGCTCGAGATGTACGGTATCCGAAGTACTTCTCCATTCCTGCTCTGGAACGGTCGTTACTGATCGGATATTTTGTTGGGTGTAGAAAATAGAGTATCGGAGAAACGATACCGGCTTGTACTCGATCGATGTTCAGCGCGGCGAACTCCTCGATTGCAGTGTCGATTTCGTCCCGCTCATCTGCAGTAACAGCAGACTCGAGAAACGCAAAGGCTTCATCTTCATAGCCGTCGATCGGGACACTATAGGTTCCTTTCCCGACGATACCGGTCCCCTCCTCGATTCGTTCTTTGAGTTCTGTTTTCGTCTCCTGATCAATATCTAACTCGTCGATCCGCTCTTTCTTCGATCCAGGCTTGAACGCTTGATCGTTCTGGCAGATATTATAGATCGTCCGCATCTCTGTTTCATCGATACTGCCGGTTTCCACGAGACTGGTTACAAGCACCTGTACTGCCTGCGACGTATTCTGAACATGTGCTTTGTCTTGTTCCCAATCGTGATCTGCAATATATTTCTCAACCAGCTGGTCAGTATCTAGTGCTGGACCTGCTTCGATCATCTTGTTACAAGTGACACACGTATTCGATAAAGAAATACCGACGGTTGAACGGTTTTAGGTGGAAAAGAATTTACTTCGTCCTGGAAACATAATATAGGGAAAGAAACAATAGCTGGCTCTCTCACTTTTTCTCCATGCCTCCAGAACGGCTCCGCTCGATCGTCCCGATGTTCGGCGGAGCAACGAGTTACGTCGGGACACTCGAGGCTATCATCGAATACGTCGACGAACAACACCCCACAACGGACGAGCTCGTAGGCTGGCATCGGGGGAGTTTCGCTCGTGTTTCGAGCCAAGACTCGATCATGCGCCGTGTCGAGTACCTCGAGGATGTCGGCTTTCTCGCAACCAGTGATGACCGCTGGGTGCTTGGTCCCGAAGGCGAGCGATACGCTGCTGATCCGACGACGGAAACACTCCTCGAGCTCATGTGTCGGCGAAACGTCGGTTTGCGAAGTTTGCTCTATGCGCTCTCGGTGGGTCCAATGACGATTGAAGAAATTGGCTGCCAACAACTCGAGACGCATCCTGAACTGGGCTGGAATCCAGAGAATCCGGACATGGCTCTCCAGCGTGTGAACTGGCTGCGGAGCCTCGGACTCGTCGAGAAAGATGGTGAACAGTACGTACTCTCAGACGAAGGACGCCAGTTCACCGATACTGCCGTCGAAGCATGGGCCGATTCTGAAGTCGAGATTACGTCAACGACAGCAAATCCGATGACAGCAGGAACGTACGAGACGGCTGTCGAAGCTCGGGCAATTGATCCGGAGTTTCGAGCGACTGCATTGGCGCGGTTCGATCGTACCTGTCCAATCTCGGGTGTAGACCACCCAGGGCTATTGGACGTGGCACACGTTTTATCCTGGAGCGACTATCCCGAGTATCGGGCCGATCTGTCTAACGTTCTACCACTCAGCAAAACCCATCACGCAGCGTTCGACCGAGAGCTCTTCACCATCGATCAAGACTACCGACTACGAGTGAATCCGGACTTCGACACGGAGAGTGACCTGCTACAGCGAACGATCGTGGATCAAGCTGGAGAACAGCTACCACTACCAGATGGGAGTGTCGACACAGACTACGTTGTCAAGCACAACGCGGCGCTCGAGTGGGTATGAGGAATACTACAGGAATCAAACAAAGGTATTTAGATTTGTGTATGAAATATAAGTAATATGCCTCGGTTTGAGTGTGAGACATGTGGGGAGAGTTTCAACAGCAAAATGAATCTTGAGTACCATCAGGATCTGGTCGACTGTAGCGCTCCCGAGCCATCACCGAACGAAGAATCATCCTCGCAGTCATCTCCACGGGAATTAGTCGAAGCAGAGGCAACAGGGACCGTAATCACATATGACGAGGACCGGGGTTTCGGGTTTGTCGCAACTACAGACGTCACACGAACTCTCTCGAATGGTGACGAACTCATGGAGGAAGCCTTCTTTCACATCTCCGATATCGATTCAACATGGATCGAAGAAGGAGATCGGCTACAATTTGACGTCATTAGGAACGAAAAGGGATTGAAGTGTGAAGACATCGAGATCGTCTCTCGTAATCGGGATCGAGAGTCTTACGATAAGCCAGAGGACGATTACACGAAATCCCGTCTGGGCTTCGGTCACCAAAAGGACGATACAAAATATGGTCCTGGGAAGGCATCCCCGACCGAACTCGATATTGAGAACTTCCGAGATGAACGTAAGTTCCGATGACCGACAGTCGAAGGAGCACTACGGGCGTTCGACCGACCCACCCCTTCTGCTTACCATAAACGTCTTCAATACCTACTAGTAAATATAAATTCATGTCCGGCACTATTGATAGTTCTACAACAATATACACGATCGGTTTTACGAAGAAAGATGCACGTACATTTTTTGGCCTCCTTGAGGACGCAAACATCCAACGTCTTTTCGATGTACGTCTCAATAACCGCTCTCAGTTAGCCGGCTTCGCCAAGCGAGATGATCTGAAATACTTCCTCGACTCGCTGCTCGAGATAGACTACGACCATCGTGAATCACTGGCTCCGACAAAAGAACTGCTCGATGCATGGCGTGATGATACTATCAGCTGGACCGAATACGAACGAAGGTTCGAACAGTTGTTACGTGACCGCGAGATCGAGAAGACCCTAGATCCAGCTCTATTCGAAGAACCGACTGTGCTGCTTTGCAGTGAACATAAGCCTGAGTACTGTCACCGACGGCTTATTGTCGAGTACTTGAACGACCATTGGGGGAATGTCGAAGGTGTTCACCTAACGGGGTAGTCTTATGCCAGACGCTATCGAGATGGTTTGCCTAGCCAATTCGGAGAAGCACGGGGACCGCTGTGTAGCCGGGGTGCGGCTTGATACAGGCGGCTGGTTACGCCCTGTTTCGGACGATACCGGTGCAGGACTCTTAGAGTCCCAATATGAGACTGTCTCGGGACATCATCCTGAACCGCTTGATACTGTCCGAGTTAAGCTTGATCACCAGTGGCCGAAGTACCATCAACCCGAAAACTGGGTCATCTCATCTGAGTCGTGGGAGCTCATTGATACTGAGTTGCACGATCGAGCGATATTAGCAATCAACGCTGCCCTCCAACGTGAAGGCACTATTTTGCATGATACAGCACATGCTATCCCGAAACGTGAGCTAACGAATACTCCTGTTTTTCGTTCTCTCACGCTTATTTCTCCAACTGAACCTACGTTTTACGTTCGTGAGAAGGACGATGGTACCATTCAACCACGAACAGCTTTTGAATTTGACGGACACGAATACGACCTCCCTATTACTGATCCGACATGGCGACAGCAAGCCCGAACAGCAGGCGTCGGGTCACTTCCTTCCGAAGAGATTGTTAGCGACCACGAGGAAATCCTCTTCACGATTAGCCTAGGTGAAGCAAGTGACGAAAATAAGATGTGTTATAAAATTGTGGCTGCAGTTTTCTCTCTGCAGGCATCTCACCTGATTGGGTTTTAATCTTCTTCTGGTTCCACTTCCAAATTTCCTCGGAGGTAAGCCAATATCACGTCCCCATGACAGGCTTTGGGCTTGCACCAACAGCCAAGTGTTTCTCCGCGCAGTTCCTCAACTGCCGCTCGGAAGTCGGGATCTGTTCTAATTTTCTTCTTGAACCATTTTTCATAGCGGTCAACACTCTCTTGCCGCGTATAGTCGCCACCGTCTTTTTTCAGCCTAAATGGGTTCCCGAATCGAGTATCTCGGTCAATCATCTGAACTCCCTCCTTCCCATATCGACTCACATTCACAAGCTCGGTCTTTGGCTCACCTGTTAGTGTAGACTGATAACCCATGATTGGAGATCCTTGACGATGTTCTGTTCAGCTATATGGTGGTCCTGATACTAAACACTTACAACATCACCGAGATGAGGATAGTTTGATCGCTATTGTACTACCAACCTTACTGCCTCAGAACGACTCTCAACCACCAAACCAAAACCATAATTTTGGCTATCTGACTATACAACGTTACTGGAAATCTATGGGAGCTCCATGGGTTGGGCGGTTTGCTCCGACATCAGAGATTCAATTGACTAATCATTCCGGTCGGGTTGGCGCTGTGGATGCATTGAATTGGGTGACAAAGGTAGCGAGCGCTGTGAAAGCGGACGTTCCGTATCAGGTATGGTCGTACTCAGACGGTGGGAGTATAGCGCACGTGATTGGGACACTTCGCGGTGTTAGAAAGTACATTCGGGCAGATATTCCGTTAATCTTTGTGTTTGATGGAGAGTTTTCGAGTTCGGTTCGCCAGATGACTGATCCAGAACGGTCGACCGAGGATACACCTTACCCACAAAATGAATTTTTCAGAGAGTCGATGGCAAAAACGTTGGACGCTCTTGATATCCCGTTTGTTAAGGAATATCCATTCGATGGAGAAGCTGGAGCAGCCATGTTGAATCGGGAGGGATACGCTGATTTTGTACTGTCAGATGACTGGGATGCACTTTTGTATGGAGCTGAAATCCAGATACGTGGTTTCACAGGCCAAGGTCCAGAGGAATTGATTAATCGGCGGGCACTTGAGGCCGAGACCGAATTTTCTCGAAGAGATTTAATCGATATTGCCATTCTTGTTGGGACGGATTATAATGATGGACTTCAAAACGTGAGTGCCGAGTCCGCGATGGATGCTCTCGAAATGTACGGTTCTCTTGAAGCCGTCTACGATCGTGTTAACGATCGAATGCCAGAAATTATATACGATTTGCGCGATCTATATCTTGATCCGCCCTCTTTTGACGGAGCAAACCTTCCGATTCTTACTGATCCACCGACACCCACTCCTAAACTAGATACTATTGAATCCTTGTTGACGGAATATGAAGTTCCACCTCAGCTAATTGAACAGGAACTATCTCACCTTGAACGAGCACTAGCCCACAGTAAATCAAACAAGACATGCAGGCGTGGGGACAAGTGAAAGCCTTCGAGTTTCTCGGAGAAGACTCACAATAGACTGGATACGTTGAGCTACGAATGAGATTGCTCTGGCTGCTATAATGCTCGTAGTTTTCAATTTCACTAGGTTCGAGAACACAGCTATACAACACGCTCCCGTATCAGCCTCAAAGGATTCTAATTGCTCGCTGAACCCTGTTCATAGTTCCTCGAATTGCTCAACTAGCGCGAGATCGCGTTCGAGACGCGGTTCGACGACGGGGCTACGAATATCGATGTCAAGTTGTTCTTGCTGCCATTCCAGTCCTCTTTTCCCAGACCAAACGCCATACAGCGTGACTTTTGGAAGGGTGAGAACGCCGAACATCACTGCCATCACGTAGAGCGTGTTCGCGATGTCCGTCCAGGAGGCAGTCACTTTCCGTGGGAGATCGACCGGAAAGGTAACGTGTTGGGCCCAGATGTCCTGTGCTCGTGCGTTGTCGACGAATTCGTAGTCGTTGCTGAACAAGAGCACGCGTTTCCGGTTGCCTTTGTCGTATCGTTCGTATGCATCAATGATGTCGTCGTCACCGGTATCCGACGGGACGATGTCCACTGCTCGATTCGCCATGCGATTGCGGAACTCGTAGAGCCCGAGAACCCCTATTCGGTTTGCACCTGCTGGCTGGTCTTTGGTTCGAGCGAACTCCTGGCCGAACGCGTCCTCGAGGGTCTGCGTGGAAAACCGGTTATAGTACCAGTCCAGCTCTTCTTTGACGCCACCCGATAACGCGTATCCGTTCGTCGGTGGTCGTCCTTCGTCGTCAGTCGACCCTGTCACCGGATCGATATCGAGGATTTCCGGCAGACGGAAGCCGAAGAGGTTGGTGTCGTACGCGACCATGACAGGGTTGTGACCTGCCGTCAGGTCGGGGTGGGTGTGCCGGTCGAGAAACGTCTCGATCTCGTCGGCGTTCTCCGGTTCGACGAGGCCACCTGCAACAGCCGCTTTGACGTATTCGTTGTGCCCGGGAAGATCCTCGTATGGATCTTCTCCGAACTGCTGACGGACTGCGTCCCTGCTCTCTCGATAGCTGATCGTCCCCTGCGTGAACCGGACCGTACTCCGACGGCGTTTCTCGAGCTCGATTCGAAACAGTTCACCGACTGTATTGCAGGGGTGTTCCACGGAGATACTCGTTTTACCCGCGTCGTATAGCGCGTTGAGGACGGTCGTGAGATGGCGACGTGCGACCTCCATTAGACCACCTCCGTGAAATCGATGAGATCGACCGCTGGACGCGGAATGTCGGGGAACAGCTGGCCGTAGAACTCGCTCGAGTCCAGCAACAGGTAGAACACGTGGTCGGCACCGTATCGAACACCTGCCTGGAACGCGATTGCCGACATATACTTGCGACCGGGTGTGATATCAACGGCGACCTGTTCGTTTGCTCCCGCATCCTCGATTCCTTCCCGAAAGAAATCGACTATCTCTGTGAAGGCCGTCTCTTCGGAGACGGTGTGAACGTCGACTGTCGTGTCTGCGTCGTACTCCTCACCGATCGTCTCCAGAAGTGGAACGACAGATGAGATGTCGTCTTCGACAGTCGGATTCGACAAGATTTGAACCGAGTCGGGGACGTAGCCGTCTTCACAGGCGGCCAGTAAGGGATTGGTCATCGCCTCGGTTGTGGGACTGGCAATTGTCAGCCAGTGACGGTCCATGCCTTTGTCACGTCGCCCAAACTACAAGTAACTATCCGTGCTGATTCTACGCAGGAAGCCTCCCCCGAATTTGCGGGAACACTTCGGTGATACATACTTTATTGTGGATGTGTATTTACCGATGTTTTATGGACAGTTCTGGGAGTGACCTAACGGATCGAGCGAAAAAACTCCGTCAACTGGCGTTGACAGACCCGGAACAGATCGATCCGGAGAAGTTGGCCGAAATTACCTCGACGCCAGTTGCACCGCCGGCGGCACACGGAGCTGCAATCGTCGCGTTGCTCAACGTGGCTCGCACTCGAGACGACATCGCCGAGCCGTTCGTCGAGCATCTGGGGCGGCTGCTCGGTCGTCCCTCACTCGAGACGCCGCTCGTGCTTCGCTGTCTTCGAGAGCTCGCACGGAACGATCCAGCTGCGGTACTCGAGCTTCGAGACGAGATTTCGGATCGTATTTCGACCGATAGCACCGACGTCACGCAAGCAGCTACTGGCGTTTGTGTCGAGTTGGTGAACGAAGATCCGTCTTCGTTCGTCGATTTAGTTCCAACGCTCGCAGCACTGCTCGAATCCGAGAACGAGCAAATCCGCAAGAATTCGGTGTACATCCTGTCAGAGGTGGCTCACGAGTATCCGGAGCAGGTGAAACCAGTCGTTCCCCAGTTGACCGACGGCGTCGTCGATCGAGATCGCACGTATCAAACCAATGCTCTCTCTGCGCTCGGTGCGATCGTCTCCAGCTATCCCACCGCCGGGACGAAGGCGACAGAGACGTTGGCCGATATCGCTGACTCGACAGCACCACCGAAAGTTCGTGCCAACGCCATCGGGCTTCTCGGAGACGTCGCGGTCGAGTATCCAGACGAGATCGTGGACCACGTACCGGTGCTCGTCGACTGTCTCCAGAGCAACGACGAGTTCGTCACAGGCAATGCAGCCGCTGCAATACTCCATATCGGCGCGGAGAACCCAGACGCAGCCGAAGACGCAATACCGGCTCTAGCCGAGTTAACCGATCACTCGTCACCGGTCGTTCGCCGAAACACGTGTCGAGCACTCGGCCAACTCAACGCTACAGTCGCCCTCGAGCAGTTGAAATCGACCGCTGAATCCGATCCCGACGAGACAGTTCGGTCAGTTGCCGCTCAGGCCGTCGATCGGATATCCTGAGCGTTCATCCGCCTATCCCATAGACGGTAACCTCGCGTTCATCGACGCTTTCGGCAGCTTCGACGCGGACGGGGAACGAGTCGTCCTGTTCTACCGGATACGTTTCGAACTCGAGCGTAACCTGCTCGGTCGAACCAGCAGCAACCGAGACGGATCGCGTATCCACGACCTCTGGGTCCTCGCCCACAACGAGTGCCACCTCCATCGTGGCAGTTTGGTCGCTCCCGTTCTCGAGCATGGCAGTCACCTCGAGAGTTTCACCACCTGTTATGGGCTCGTTCGTCTCGAGGATCGTCACATCGACCGCGTCGATACCATCGTCTCCGTTCTCTGTGTCATCGTCGAGCGACGCATCCTCGTCGTACACCCACTGGTCGCTAATCGTCAGCAGATTGTTTTCGTCACGCACCCAGGCTTCGGTTTCACAGGTGTGGCAGCCCCCTCCTTCTGTCGTAGCTGTATCAGTGGTACCGCTCACTTCGGAGAGCGTGAACTGATCCGTCTGTGTCATCCACCAGATAACGCGGTCGAGTTCTGCATCACCTGCCGAGACCTCGACCTCCAGTTCGTAGTCCCCCTCAGTGGGGACCTCGGTCCTCTCGGGATATGCGGCGTCAATAGAAGGTGGTGCTTCTCCATCCGCGGATACCGTGACTTCCCACTGGGTCATCAGACGTGGGTCGTCGCCGACTGTTGTGGCGATGTCGTAGGTCCCTTCGGACTCGAACGTGTGCGTCGCGAACTCGACACCCTCTTCAGCAGCGTATACGTCGGACCACGCACTCATTGCAGGTCCTCGATGTTCGGTGTCGAAGTACCAATTCAATCCACCGTCCCAGGGATCGGTATTGACCTCGAACATGACCGTCGTCTCCGGCTGGATCGTGAGTTCTCGGGCCGGCTCGGCATACTGCTCGTCGAACTCGTCGAGACCGAATACCTCGACGGACGTTTCGGCTCGACTATCCCCCATCTCGACGGCTACGGGAAACTCACTGTCTTCCCGTACGGGAAACGTGTAGTACGAGAAGGAATCAACCGTCGTCGTCTCGCCGGGACCAAGCGTCACGATTCGTCTGCTCATCGTTTCCTGGCCCTCTCCGACCACCAGTTCGACTTCTCGTGAAATTTCAGTCGAACCCGTATTCTCGATTTCCGCAGTTACAGAGAGAGGTTGTCCTGCTTCAACCGGTGAGTCCGTTTCGAGAATCTCGATGGAAACGTCGTCGCTCTCGGGGCCGACGTTGGTCGGCCCTACAGCAACTATGCCGAACCCCGCTCCCACTCCCGACAGGTACTGTCTCCGGCGCATATTTCTCAGCCAGAGCAATCCATCGATTCCTCGGCTGACCGCTGGGCGATTCCTATGTTGATGTCTCCTTCTTCGACAGCCATTTGCCGGATAGACCCGCGGAACCAGATCGATTGCCGTTCTCCTGATTCGAGGGTAATCTCTGTTTCCGAATCTAGCAGCTCGACATTTCGTTCGTCGAGACAGTGATCGTGGCTGTTCGGTCCAGTCGTCGAGAGGTACAGCCGAGCAGGTCTTTCTGTACAGTTGTACGCTGTGAGGACGCCCGCTGACCACTCTTCACATTCGGGACATGCGTCTCGATCGAGTTCGCTGTCGTCACAGCTCCGGGTACAAACGACCTCCTTGGAATCGTCTGCTTCGGATATTTCCTCAATATCCACGTCGTCGTGGTAGTTTGGTTCTTCGTCGTAGTCGTACGGATACGTCTGATCCTCGTGATCGGCTCCAACACTGCTTGCCCCAACTGCACCAGCACTGACCGTCCCCACCGTCGCCAGGATGACTCGCCGTAGAACCCCGTGATTGCTGTCGGACATTGTGGCACTCTATATCGCCCTTCGACCCCATATGAAAAATACCTAACAATATTTCAAAAAAGTGAAGATCATAATGAGTGGTGACGAGTTGGCTGAGTCGGCTTTATTGAAACGATCATAATATGATAAGAGTAGGCTGCTGAATAGAGAGTGTCTTCAGCACCAGATTGTAGGATCGACTATACCAAGTTGAAGTCTACCATACACATCGCCGAAGCGATGGAGGCCCAAATCATCCTGAGAACGTGATTACGCTCTGTTCTAACTCTTACCGACAGGTTCACCACGATGCTGATGAAGACAAGTTCAATCGAGAAGTCTGAGAGCGGAACTTAAAACATACTTGAGTAAATTGACCGTTACTCAAATTTATATGTTTGCAGTGTATCACATACGCTGTGGCAGAGCAGGATACTGCTGAGTGGATAAGCACACTCACGAAGCGGTTAGATGAGATAGAGGAGAATAGGTATACCCTTCTGGAAATTCTCGGGAAATCGGAAGACGAGAGGTCTTGGCAATCTATGTTGACCTATTTTCTTAATCCAAATAAGCCACACGGGTTTGATGAAACTGTGCTTCAGGCGTTTACCAAGGCCATAGAGACGCATCCTGAAACGGATGCATCAGACCTAAACGTCGATTCTGACGGAGTCAAAGTTGAAACAGAAGTACCGACCCCGCCAAGAGGTTCTGCTGATATACTGATTTACGCTCAAAATGAATGGTTTATTTGTATCGAAATGAAAGTTGATTCGGGCGAAACAGGTGACCAGACCGAAAGATATTATCACTCTCCAAGACTCGGCAGTTTAGTCAAAGCCCGGCATAGCGCCCGTGGCGGGGAAAGTGAATACGTTTACCTCGCGCCAGAAAGTGCTTCAGCCCCATATAAACATGAATTTGTTCACGTCTCATGGAGAGATGTCGTTCCGCATATCGAGGACTGTTTGTCCTCGAACTCAGGAGACCCCCGAAGTGAGATTCAATTGGCTGACTTCATCCGTAATATCAAGAAACACCTTACCATGAAAGACTTCGACGCCATTTCAGAAGAAGCACAGTTGTACGCCGATCACAAATCGAAACTCGAAGACGCCAGAGATGAGTTCAGAGAAGAGAGAGACAGATTAAAAACAAATATCAAGAGCGGTCTGAGGAAAGCATTTGAAGAAGAGAGTTGGAAAACACGTAAATCCGGAAAATCTTCAACATGGATACAACTGTACAAAAAAGGGTGGCACAATGAAGATTTTAATATCGAATATGAGCCACATGTGCTCCTAGATGATCAACCAGCTAAAATTGGACTATACGTAGACATAGAACGGGGGGATAAAAGCATAAAAAGTGATGTCAAAGATTATATTTACGAACATGCTGATGAGGCAGAATTAAAGAGACTGGGATGGACCATGACCGGAGATGTGAAACCCTGTCTGGAAAAGCATCTTAGCCTGGATATGGAATCACCTGCTGATACCATTGATGAGGCCATTCAGTCACTCAAGGCGCTCGATGCAGAAATAGGGGTCGAGATCGACGATGCTGTACGCATGTACTCGTCTGAATAAATCAAATGAGGCTGAGATAGCTAGTGCGCGACTCGGTCGCTGACGGCTATTGGCACCCTTCCGAGAACGCCGTTACCCCGCCACGACCACCCGATAGTCGGGCTAGATATATTCGTATTGCTGACCCCGCAATGACCCCATACACGGCGTCCGAACTCGCGGCTCCACGGCCACTCACGAATTTCGAGGCACTGATGGTACGATTGGGTTACTAAGCAGATTCTTCACCCTGATACATCGTCAGGTCCATATCTCGCCCTGCGGCAAGTTCGCGTCTGATATCAGTCCGGTCCCAGCCAAGTGGCGAGAGTACGCTCTCGACAGCCCGCACAAGTTGTGTCTCGTAGTACGAGGCATCGTACGTCTCGACATCCTCGTGGACGAGAGCAACGCGGTCTCGAGTCGATTTCTCGTCGTCGACGACGACGTACTCGATATCCTGTCCCGGATGGACAGCCAGCCCCTGATCGCTGGCGCGTTCGAGCGCAGCGACGTTGTGGGTGTATTGCGTGTACGCTTCGCGGGGTTTCGATACGCGGTTGCGTTCGGCGAGCCGGTCAGTGTCTACGTCTCCATCCCGTAGCTGCTCGAGCGCTCGAGAGAGATAGCCGAGTACTGCCTCCGGTGACCGGGTTTCGGCGAGTCGCTCGAGACACTCTTGCTGGACGTCTGCGACGAATGGTGGTGTCGACCGCTGCCGAGATTCGATTCCTCGAATCTTGAACTCGTCTTCGCCGGCGACCTTTCCGAAGTACTTCGTCAATGCGCCGGTATCACTCTCTCGCTGTGGCACGAACGCCACCCACTCGTAGTGTGCTTCGTGCTCGAGTCGAATCTCGACGCGATCCGTAATCTTGGCGGCGAGTTCCTCGAGTGGTACTCTGTCTTCGTCGTCAATGTCCGGATCTGGCGTGACCCAGATCGAGTCGACGATCCCGTGGACGACGCGCCAGCCACCGTCCTCCAGTATTCGTTTCGCGGTGAGGAGGATCTCGCGAGCGAAGGCGTTGATGGCTTCGTGACACTCGATACGACCGAATTTTGCATTGTTGAATCCCTGGTAGCCGAAACAGGCGACCAAGATCCACTTCAGCGCCTCCGATCGCCCCTCGAGTTCCTCGAGGCGGTCCTGGTCGGGGTCGTCTCGCTGTCGTTCGCGACGAATTGTGGCTTTGATCTCGTCGCGATCGTCGATGATCGGCTGGAGGACGTCGACGAGGTAACCACGTTCGTCACAGATTGCGTATCCCAGGCCGGGAACGTCCTCGCGGTGTCGGTGGCACGAACACCGGATCACGTCCGGTGAGACGTTTCGTGTACAGATGATGTTCGGATACAGACTCGAGAAGTCGAGTTCGTGGACGTTCTCGTGGAGGCCGACGTCGGGAGCGAAGATGAACCCGCCACGGTCTGCGTCGTGAAGCGTCCCCATCGGCTTGTAGAACTCGTGACGCCAGGAGTTCCACGGCACTAGGACACCTCGGTCGTGGGCCTCACAGATCTGGATGGCGGTGAGGACGTTTCCGATCGACGCCCAGGCGAGTTCCTGGACTGGCTTTTTTGATCGGGATACGAGGTCGATGACGCCGTCGAGATTCGTCTCGCCGTAGAAGAACGTATTCGACTCGTCGATGATTGCCCGACCGGGAACGTTGTACCGGGCAGGGGAGTGACCGACGCGTCCATAACTCGAGTAGGTTGATCGGCTAGCGAGTTGCTGGTAGTCTACGCCGGGCCAGCGACTCAGAGTGAAGTCGTCGACGCCAGCGTGGTCGGCCATCTCGTAGAGGGTTGGCACGATTTCACTCGTCGAACAGACGAGGACGTCCGGATCACGTTCGTCGATCATAGTCCGAACGGCTCTCACGAGGTCACCCGGTTCTCCGGTTATCGTCTCACCGGCGACGTCGAGTTCGGTGTACTGTTCGCTAGCCGTCTCGGTTACGGGCACACTGAGCCGAAGCGTCGACAGATCTCTCGCCGGTGTCGGGTCGACATCGGTCTCGAGACAGTAACGAAACTCCTGCGTGAAATCGACGTTGAAGCAGGCGAGGTCTCCGACGGGAGCCGACGGCAACTGTCGCACTTGCCGGGCGAGCGGTGCGACCCGATCGACGTGGTCGACGTCGACGGCGAGGACGGATTCTTCGTCGCGGCGAAAACTGGGACGCCGGTCAGCGTACTCGGTCGTAACGACGTCCGGATGTCGATCGTAGAGGGTCTGAATCCTCGCGAGATTGACCTCGGCATCGGGCGACCGGGCAGCGACGTAGAACCGCGGCGTGTAGTCGTCCCGCTCGGTTACGACGGCACCATCAGTCGTCGTCTCCCACTCGAGGACGCGTCTATCGTCGAGGAAGTCGATCGTGAACGGCATCGTCTACTCGTCAGAGTCGCATTTCTGATCTTGTAGGTCTCGGAGCGATTCCAACTCGTTCTCGAGATCCTCGAGACGTTTCTCGTGGTCGTCGAGCCGGGATTCCTGCTCGAGATCGATGCTCAGAAGCGCTGGGAGCAATGGGTTCTGATGGTTCAGGAGACCGCTCGCATCGGCGTGTTCACAGGCGTAGGCGAACAGCTGGTCGAACCGTGGCTGGTCGCGACGCCGGAGCGCACGCCGGTACTCCTGCCAGCGATCCTCGATCGCCCGGAGGGCGTCCCGAAACGTCGGATTAGTTCGCCCCATCGTTATCACCCTCTCGTGCCACTGACAGCCGTCCAGGCGTCGAGCATCGGATCAGCAGTTAGCGACGTGGACGTTCCGTCAGCCATCGTCCCGTGTCCGATACCGTCTTCGTCGGCTACCGGCTCTGGTGACGCCGGCTGGAGGCCCAGCTGACTGGCACGCGTCTCGAGAATCTCTCGCCAGTACGCGAACGTCGTCTGGTAGTAGGAGCCGCCCTCGACGGGGTAGACGAGCGTCTCGAACTCCTCGCCCACAAACCGTGGCCCCATCCGGGTCTGTTCGCAGCGGAGATGATGAGTGGCAGCCGTCTCGATCGGTTCGGTGAACTCGTCGGGAGCCGTCCGTGTGACGAGCACCGGAACGTCGTAGCCCTCCGCGTAAGCGGTGAGTCGAGCGAGCGCTCGAGCCTGCAACGTTCGCGCTTGCTCGGCACCGAGTGCATCGGCAGATCGATATCGTGCGTCGAGTGCCGGAGCCACGATGAGCGAGGGCATGTGCACCCCTCCTTGCTGGTCGCTGTGGGTCGAACTTCGCCGCGATGTCGTACTCTCTGCTGTTTCCTCCCGAACATACCTGTTTACTGCAACCGGAAGATCACAGAGTGCCCCGTAGTGCTGATATGGAGTGAACCCACGAGCGACGTGAATCCGATCGAGCAACCGTCGACTGGGCGCGAGTCGGCCAAGCGACGTCGTCGTCGCATACCCGTTCGCATCGACCCAGAAAGCCGGCCCATCGTTTACAAGCAGATGGTCGACGGCTAGCGACTGGAGAATCGCCACGCCTCGATCCCCTTCGATATCCAGGAGTGTGATGCCGTTCTCGAGCGACGGTAGTAAAATATCCTCGCTCGCCCGATCGACACCTTCAGCGAGAGCGTTCCGGTTCCTATCTGCTCCCCGCGATGGCTGCTCCACTGCGAACTGACTCGACGTGCCGTTCGACTGCTGTGGGGATTCCTCGAGCATATCTAATTAGACGAGAACGCTTCGAATAAGCCGTCGCGTGTCGTTTCCGTGTTTCAAGAGTCCTCCAGATTTCTGGTGTCACCTGTTCTACTTGCCTTTGCAGCTGGCAGCCTTGATTTCCAGAATTGGTTCTGCTTCACAGAACCGAGACAGGATAGGAAGGCTCTGATACTACTGATCTCACGCGTCTAAACAAGCCCCTGATTTGTGTCGTGGATGGCAGAGATGCGGAATCCCTCGTTGTGAGTGAACTTATTACCGACGCGATGCAAGTAACTGGCACCATGACCTACTTCGAGCTCGGCCCTGAGAGATACGAGGACGGGAGCGAAGTGGAGAAAGAAGAAGATGGACGCCAAGTTACCGCCAGACCGGAAGCCGCACAGGGAGGACAACAATGACTGATGCAGATCGCGATCGGTTCCTGGCATCATTGCGGCGTACTGACGCAGGTCCGGATGTTAGTGATGTGATCCCGATTGATGATCATTTCGAGACATTTTCTGATGAAGAAATTGATCGGCTTTGCGAGATGGTTGACGAAGACTAATTAGCCGAAACGGCTAGCACGGCAGGTTAGACAGTCCGATCAAATGATAACGGAACCGGTACGCAACATCGTTGAAGAGCTTGCTGCCCATGCAGATATCAAGTACATCGATCTGACGGGGAACCAGCAGACTCATCAGAACCCCATCCACAGTCCCCGAGGAATTCCCTATCAACTATGTGCTCGATGAAGAAGAAACCCGACTCGTGAATGTACAGAATCGACTTCGACACCAGAGTCTGTCGACAACAGAACGCGTCTATGAGCACTTCCAACGCCGCTGGTTCCTTTCACAATATTTTCTGGCTACAATGAGGCAATAATTGTCGCTAGTATGACTGCGCACTCATGCTGGTCATGATGACTAGGTAGTCATGCTGCGCAGTATGACTGCATACTCATACTGGTAATGGTGGGTCAGTAGTCATGTCGCACAGTATCGCTGTAGACTCATATTGGGGATGGTAGGGTAGTACTCTTCCTCGATAGGGGTGGTAGGTACCAAGAGTAGGTGACAAGAGTGGTATCAGTGGGTCAGAATCAAGAGAGGCTTCCATGCGTGGGTGCTATGGCTGGCCACTTCGGCTGGGAATCCAGGATAGTAGAGATTAGTGGGTAGGTAGCATGCTTACGGAAGGTAGCTATAATGAGTGTTTTGGATGACCGGGCTGGAATAATGATCATGAAGGGTTCAGAACTTGAGTAGTGTGGGAACCTGAGAGGGCTGGATTCGTTCGTAGGTTTATCAATAATGACGCAGCGAGATCAGCACATGTCGCTACAAAATCTCATCAACAGGACATAGCAATAATCGCTGAAGCATTCGCTCAATGGACAGGGAATCCGAACGAGATAGAAACTCCACGCGAGGAACGAGCATGGAAACTTGTTGACGACATAGCTGAAGAACGACGCATGCCAGCATCGGATCTGACCCGGTAAATCGATGATTCTTGGCCGCAGTCACAGCGGCAAGTGACCGGTGAGCCCGAGAAGTCCGACTACAACCATTAGAAACGCTAAAATCAGCGTTATCGCCTGTTTAGGGCCGATCACAGAGTTATCCATGCCGTTCCCTGAAACGTTCTTTTGAATGCTTATTGCATAACCACTCTCCGGTTTCGGGTTCTCGACGGATAGCTTCCTTCTCGCATTTTGCGCACGTCTGTCCCATATAGGGTGTTCTCGAAGGAGATGGATAAAAATAGACGCCGTTATCGAAGTGTATCGAAGGAACACACCGTTATCGAAGTGTATCTACCATCCTGCCAAAGTATTATGACGTTTTCCCTCAATCTATGTTACAAGATGCGCACATACTCTGCGGAGGAGATCGCCGAGATGACTAGGACGGATCGTGGAATTATCGAGGAGGGCGACCAGGCCTTGTTGCGGCTAAGCCCGACGGAATCAGGCGCTGAATCGTAAGAGTACCCATGTGCGAAAGCATCAAGGACGCCTGCTGGTCGTACATCCAGCTGCAAGTTGCCTGGGAGATCAGCGACGATAACACCGCCCCGGAAGAAATTGAAACACCTGACGTCGAGGACTTGCCCGCACCAGACGTCTAAGGCTGATGAGCGCCACATAAATTGATTCTCGCACAGACATTCAGTTTCTATTCATCAGACTCAAGTACTCCCATGCGTTCAGCCGACGTTCCTTCGAGTCGAGACGTTGTCTCGAGTGCTTATTGAATACGTCTGAAGCTACCGACGTTCCTTCTTATCGAGTACAAAATCCTTTTGCGGCAGAGTTACTCTACCGGGGAAGAGACACCACCCTCCAAGAGCGTGTACTCCCGGTCGCGGCTCGTCCCCTCGGCCTCGAGTAGATTGTACTGAACCATCTTCGAGAGATACGACCGAATCGTCCGTTTCGTCCGGGGATCGTCGACTTCCTGGGCGTACCGATCGTGAATCTCGCTCGGGCCGAGCGGACCGTGATCGCGGACGATATCGAAAACGACCCGCTGGTGAGGAGTGAGCGAATCGATGTTTTTCTGCTGGATCTGCGTGCGGGCGTCGTTCATCGCTCCGCGGATGATCTGGTCGGTGATTCGCTCCTCGTTTTCTCGATCAGCAGTACTCGCAGCAGAACGGAGGATTCCGATTGCGAGACGTGCATCACCAGCAGCTGCATCCGCGATACGGTACAGTTGATCGTCGGTGATGACGTCCTTCTCGAGTCCCCACCGCACCCGGGCAGACAGGATGTCGTAGAGTTGCTCGTCGTGGTACTTGTCCATCCGGACGTGCTCGCTGGAGCGAAGCCGGCTCACGAGACGATCGTCGACGCGGCTGAATAGATCCTCCTCCCTGTTAGCGATACAGATGATCGCGAACTGCGAGAGACTGTGCAGATCGTAGAGGACGCGTGGGTCCTCGAGTTGGTCGGCCTCGTCCAGGATGACGACCCGTCGAGGACCGTCGTACTGCTGGAGACGACCAATGAGTTCGTCGTGGGGCGTCGACTGCCGATGGATATCGATTGTTTTCCCGATGTCATCGAGGATCTGGTAGAGAGTTCGAAAGCGCGTATAGTTCCGCCAGCAGTTCACGTAGGTTGCCTCGACCTCGAGGACTGCTTCCCGGAGTCGTTCGGTGACGAACTGCGAAATACACGTCTTCCCGGCACCACTGGGTCCTGTCACGATCGCGGTGTCGGCAGGCTCCCCACTCGTGATGGGTTCGAGGACGCTCGAGAGGTGATTGACTTCGGCATCGCGATGCTCTACTTCTCGTGGAACGAATCCGGCACGCAGGACACGAGCATCGCGGATCATCTTGTGACTATCCAGAGAGTCCGGTAGCGAGTCATAAAATAATAACTGGGTCGTTTCCGGAAAGATCTCCAGTCGTGAGATCGGGTGAAAATAGACTCGTAAGAAAGTGGACTCCACGTTTTGTTTTCTCTTTGTGGAAACTCACTGACTCTCCAAAGAATGGTGTCCTGTGTAAAATCATTCAATCGGAGTAACACAGAATCAGCAATTAGTAAACACGA
This sequence comes from Natronobacterium texcoconense, assembly GCF_900104065.1. Taxonomy (NCBI): domain Archaea; kingdom Methanobacteriati; phylum Methanobacteriota; class Halobacteria; order Halobacteriales; family Natrialbaceae; genus Natronobacterium; species Natronobacterium texcoconense. Next base: position 691,150 of record NZ_FNLC01000002.1, read on the forward strand.
AGGAAGCGCGATGAATCCCCACATTCTCCAGAGATCGGGTGCTGGTCCAAGAATATTTTACTAGCCGCTGAGAAGAAGGAGGTAGAGACGGTCGGTGACAGAAAAGGTATCCCGTCTACCGACCGCTCGCTACCCAAAACAATGACGACCTCAAAAATTACGCCGCAAGAGACATCTCCGTTCGTGAAGCCACTGCAGACGCTCGTTCGGTTCTTCGATGATCCGTCTAATTCACGGATCGACTCAAACGACGAAGACACCCTTACCGTGGACGAATCCCTCGATCTACTCTCGTCGTCTCGTCGCCGAGCCGTCATCGAACAACTCGCCGCCTCTGAGCAAGATCATGTTCGAGTCGCCGACCTCGCCGAGCGTGTAGCCGGAACCGAGTATGGATGTGAACCTTCGGAGATCTCGTCCGATGAGCGCAAGCGGGTCTATATTTCACTGATACAATCACACCTGCCTCGTCTTGCCAATGCTGGAGTCGTTAGCTACGCTGAAGACACGAAAATCGTCTCGCCAGGCCCGCAATACGGAAATATCTATCAGGCCCATATTGCTCTTCAGGAGACGCTGTCGTAGATTTTCGAGAGACAGCTATATTTCGTAAGAAGATCAGATCGGTAACTACATTTAAAAAACGTCTGGCGGATCGAATAGCAATGGATAATGACTCTTTATATTTCGGTGGAGCATCGTGTAACTGTGTACTTCAGTCAGCGGTGTGCTCAACGGTGAACCAGGCACGTTTGGGCAAAACTCACTCTCAGTGAGGCGCTCGTTCGTTGATCGAATCCCTGAATTGGAATTCGTCTCCAGTGCCAGAGTTTCCGGAACCTCATCCAACGAATACCACTCCCGTATCGCAGCGATGTTCACGATCTTATTGAGAAGATCCCTCTTGGGTGCGATCCAGTGTTTGTGGTTACAGCGGACACCTCCCATTTTGTGCATCGCAGTAATCGCTTCATTTTCGGCGCTCAGCGCAGTTTTCACTTCACCTACAGCATAGAGCTCCTTCTTATGGGACTCACCAGATGGATAGACGAAGATTGCAACATCGAGATCGTAGTCGTCGAGAACGATATCTGTATAGTGTTCCGCTGTTGCTGATTTCCCGGTTTCGCGCACGGCCCGTATTCGCATATACATGCTATAAAGTTGGACTCCGAGGGCGTGAACGACGGATTCTCCGAGATCGCCAACGTTTGGGCCGACCACTCCTTTATCGATACAATCGGTCGCTTCGGGAGTGAGCACGAAGAAGGGCTTGTTGAGAATTCGTCGACGTTCGGCGCCACAGACACGGGGATAGCGGAGGAGTCCAGCCTCGTGCAAGCGATCAGTATTAGCACCGTAGAAATCTCGGATGGGTCCGTGTCCTTTGAGCAGATTCATCCCAATACTTTCTCGAGAATTTCCATCGCTGCGTGAGAGGAATGTCGGAGCAAGACTCGGCACCCGTACCGCAGCGAGCCCATCGAGAAATTTCCATTCTGCGTGGGTAATCCCGAAACACTTCTCGTACAGCCGTTTTAGACGTTTCCGTGCTCGGTCGTATTGTTTCGCTTGGATGTCCTGAACGATAGATGCCCGCGAAGTCGAACAACGATGGTGCGTGAACAATTCCTCGTGATCTGCCAGAGTGTCGTTTGATATTTGTTCTCCAGTCATATTTCCAGATAGTATTTATTAAAATAAAACACTTACCCATCTACGAATGAAGTTGGGTGGTTAGGCTTACAGAGATCCTTGACTAGAAAATCATCATTTCAATATCATACCTTACATCGTTTTTAGATTGTGTTTACGCCCAATCTTGTTCAGAGCTAAACCCTACTAATCGGCGAAATATCTTACATGGCAAACTCGGCCTTACAGTTTCGTCTATTAGTTTTGAACCTGCTATTTTTGGACCTTACACAGTCAGAAGAAAACACGGGACTAGAGAACAGGAAGAACAGGATTGCTATTCAGAACACATTTGGAGGGGATATGGGGAATAATCAGAAATATTTCATAGTAGGGGTCGAACGCAGATGGGAATTAAATCAGGATTCAGTAGTTCTACTTAGTATTTGAACGAAATCGATGATCTACTCGTGTCCCTCCAATGTGGTCCACGGATACAGATCATCCGAAACTAAGAAATCCTCAAATTGTCTGAGAAGCTCGTTTTTGGCGTTTTGGACTGTTTCAGAGGGATCTGAGTCTGAGCATTCGTTAACGAAGATTGCCTTCTTGAAATTTGTCCCATCGACTCTCACAGAGTTCTTATTCCCTCCTTTGAGCCAACTGCGCATCTCAGATGGATCATCCGTTCTCGGTACGCCCGCTTCCCACTGATTGAGGCTGTTCATGGAGGCCCAGAGTTGCAAGTCTCGGTCGGACGCATACCCAACAAGCTCGTCCAATGAGTCAGCGACGTAATTGCGGTGAGATTCGACTTCTCTTAGATTAAATACTATCCCAGCATGGACCTCGTGGGTCTCCGTATCCACGATTGTCGTCAGATAGGACCGCTGGCGTTTCCAAGTATCTTCACGCGACTCACGGACGAATGGCACGTCAAGCCGTTTCGGTACGAGTCGCTTCCAGGAGGTCGGGTCTGGATCGTTCGTCGTTGAGGTATTCACTTTCCCAGGATTTTTGAGTTCTGTTTGGACCAGTTCTTGACGAAGGTCCCTGATGAAGTACCGATACTGTAACTTGTCATGGTGATTGAAGCCTGTGAATGGATGCATGTCTTCTGCCTCGAAGAGGTCCCGCAGCATTCTGAGAATAGGGCGTTGTTCTGATTGGATCTCGGTCTCCTCGATTTGATGGAGACGGCGAGAGATGGTGAACCAGCTTATCCAATGGACCGGCTCATTTTCAAATCGGTCCATAATCAGCGGTGGCGTCGTATGTGGAGTAACGACAATTAGTATAAAATCCCGCCCGTCTACGTTCAATTCCAACTTTTCGAGTTCATCTTGCAACTGATTACTACTGAGAGAGTCTCCATACTTCGACTCGTAGCCAACAAGTTTGTCTCTATCAGAAATGACCCAGTCGAGTTCCCGATCGGTCCCACTTTCAGTGTATCGTGGTAACGGTGAGTTCTGATGGGCAACGACCGTCGCCTCCTTCGAAAATGAAATGCCCAGATTTTCATGTAGGGTGTTGAGTATCTTTGGGCTGATCTGTAGGCTATAATAGAGGTACCCAGAAAATTGCTGGTTGAGACGTTCTTCGTAACCGTTCGGTGATGAGAACGGATATACCATCCGTTTGAACCAGTCTTGTATTACTGATTAAATTTTTCGGGCATTAGATTGCTGACTACACCCTCTGAGTCGGTCACGTAAGTCCTAACAGCAGCTACGAGAATGAAAGACGAGTGCTGTCCATGATACCCTGAGTTATATTTAATATAAGCTTCCAAATGTCTTGACATGGTTGACGTAGGACCGATAGTTGCACTTCTTGTAGTGGGATTGATACTGGTTTTGTTGTCAGCAGACAGCAATAATGAAAGGCCAGGACATTACAACCGTGGAGTGTTACAACAAACGTCTCCTGAAAAACTTAGGAAGTATGTGGCAATATTATACGAAAATGAAGGATACACTACTGAAGTCAGCCGTAACAGTGCCGAATATATCGACGTAGTTGCCAAGTCTGATGAAGAATTAGTTGCGATAAGCGTCAGACGGAGACAAGAAGAGGATAGAGTTAGTGCTAATGCAGTGAAACGGTTTGCAGACTCTTTACAGAAATTTGGAGCTGATAGTGCTATCATGGTGTCCACCTCATATTTCACTAAGCCAGCCCGTGATACAGCGAAACAGTCTGACATCAAGTTACTGAACGGGGACGAGTTGGCAGAACACTTTACAAAATGTAATGATATTCCAAAATAGATCTCGCTGTTGAGAGAGTTACCCCCTATATTCAGCAGGCGGCTCCTACCAGTTGCAGAGGGGATTAACAGAGCCCCAAATCATTATCGGATCGGTGCTTCTCGAGAACGACGACACCGGTGTTGGTGAGCGAGTATAACCACGCGTAGCCAGCGTCAATCTCTTCGACGAGTTCGAGCGTCCGAACGCGCTGAAGGGCCTCCGCGTATTCACTAGGATGTATCTCGGGAATGGTTTCTTCGACGCGTGCATGAAGCACTCGTCCGGAGAGAGTCCCGAATCTGTCGAGCGCCTCCAGAATGGCCAAGGCGAGCGTTCGCACTCGAGAGTCCGTATTCATCGATTTCCGGCCTCCGTTCATCCCATTCGGTCCAGAGCGTCTCGTCGGTCCTCTGGCGGTGTTTGATCGTACTTCATCGTCGTCTGTTCGGACTTGTGACGAAGTTGTGCTTGAGCGGCAGCGAGCCCCTCTTCGCGTGCCATGTACGTGCCCACCGAGTGTCGGATACAGTACCAGCTCATCTGGCGCCCCTCGATCTCGATGTCTGCAATCTCGCAGAGTCGTTCGAGCAAGTGCTTGAGCGCTCGCGTCTGATAGGGATTCGCCTGCCGAGTCAGCCACAACGCGTCCGTGTCCGCGTACATCTCGTAGTGGTCCCGCTCGGTAAGCCATCGCTCGAGCATCTCGGCAGTCCGATCCTGAATGCTCACGACCCAGTTCTCCGTATTCTTCGAGGACTCGTCTTTCGGGATACGCAGTACTCGGTTCGGCACGTCGACCCAGTAGGTCTTGGCCCGCTCTACCTCGATCGGGCGAAGACCAGCATCGAGACTCGCCGACACCAGAGACGGGATCTTCCAGCCGTTGGCTCGGTCCCAGTCCTCGGGTGATACCGCGGACTTCGGTTTCTCGAACCGTTGGGCGAGGTACGCCTTCCAGCGGTCGCGCTGGTCGGGAGACAGATCGTTGTATGCCGGGATGCTGCCGTACTCCAGCGACGCTTCTCGGATTTTGGACCGTTCCTCGCGGGTCAGATAGTCGCGAGGCTGGGAGGCGCTGTCGTCGGAGTAGAACGTGACCGAGGGCTCGTACTTGTCGAGGCCGTGCTCGTGGTGGCGCCATTTGAACAGCATCTGAACCGCCTTCTGGTAGTTCGACCGATCGGCGTTCGATCGATCCTCGTACGCCAACTGCTTCAGGAACGCGTCGGCGTGCTCGTGGGACGGATCGGACACGTACCGATCCTCCTCGTCCCAGACCCAGCGGTAGAATTTGTCCATCCGGCTAGCGCGGGCGCTCACCGTCGTCCGGGCGTATCCCTCGACCTGCTCGGGGTCTTTACCGAACGTGAGCAGCCACTCGAGACAGGCCTCCCGCGTCGAGCGGTAGTCCATCAGCTGGCGCTGATTGAGGTACTCGCGACTCGGTTCCGTGACGACAGTGATGCCGTCCAGATCGGTCATCTGTGACCCCCGCGCTGTCCGGCGAGTGTGGTTGCCGTTCCGGCGAACGTAACGACCGGGCAATCAGCCGAAATCGCCAGACGGCGGTACGATACGGTCTTCCGAGCTTCGTAATAGTCCTGTGGCGGCAATGCGGATCACCATCTTGCCACGGACGAAATCACCAGACAGCGGGAGGAAGGAGTGCTCCGACGGGGATTTGAACCCCGGTCATTGCCTCGAGAGGGCAATATGATTGGCCGGACTACACTATCGGAGCGGGCTTTGTCTGCACTCTATCGTAGCGCAGTACGATGTTTAAGCATTCCGTTTCGACTCGAGGGTGATTCGGGATACCACGGGACTGTCAGCTCACTCGTCGAAGGGAGACTTCGTCGCTTCGGGTTCGAAGCCTTCGAGGCTGATGATGTTTTCGCGGCCGACTCGGAGTTTGCTGATGGTGCCGTCGTCTTCCATGTCGGAGAGTAGCATGCTGACTTTGGACTTCGACCAGCCGGTTTCCTCGACGATGTTGACCTGTTTCATTCGGCCGCCGTTTTCGCGGATGAGTTTGACGACGCGGTCTTCGTCGGTGAGGAGTTCGTCGTCTTCGAGGGGGGTAGTCGATTGCTCGCCAGCGGTAGTATCGGGACTGGATTCCGTTTGCGGGCCGGTTGGTGATTCATCGGCTGTCGGGGGCGTGGGTACTGGTCTGGCAGTGTCTCCGTCACGAGTACCCTGCCGACGATACCAGACGGCCAGTGTTGCCAGGGCGAGTACCAGTATTCCGACACCGATAGCGGCTATCCACGGCGTTCCGTCGCCGTCGGTCTCTGGCCAGACCGAACCCGAGCTACCGACGATTCCGCCGCCGTCGCCACCCTCGGGTTCGAGGATGATTCGTGGATGGCCGTCGATGAACTCGCGTTGGCCGCTCCAGCGGATGGAAGAGGCCCCCTCGAGGGAGGTGCCGACGTACTGTGGGTCGGGGTTAGCGGTCTGGAACTCGAGGCCGTCGTCCGGCCGGACGATGATCGTCTGATCTTCGGTGAGGTAGATGCCCTGGAAGACGTCGCCGACGGCCAGTTGGTTCTGCTGGTCGTCGACTGCGGCGAATCCGTGCCACGTAAACGACATCTCTACGACGCCGACCGGATTGAGCTGGCCCTCGATTCGTGCGGATCGGTTGAAGTTCGTGGCGTCCATCTCGCGGTCGGTTTCGTCGATACCGGTGTTGGTCATCGACTGGGCCTGGCTCTGAAAGCGATCGTAGAGGCCGGTGTCGTCGGATTCAGATTCGAACTGTTCGGCAAACGCTTCGAAGTTTTCGCGTTGTTCGGTTTCGTCGTCGCCGTCGAACCGCTGTTCGTACCGGAAGGTCCAGGTTGCGCTTCCGTTCTCGTGGACGGTGATATCGAACGTCGTCGTATCGAAGTCACGGGAGTCGACGTTCGGTTGCCCTGGGCGGACGGTGTCCGATTGCAGGCTGTGGGTGTCCTCGGTCGGCTGGCCCTGGACGCTGGAGACGGAGAGGCTGTCTCCAGTCCCGACACCCATCGCCGCCGCCGAGCCGGTAGCGCCGACGATCACGACGAGGATGGCGAGTGCGAGTAGCCCGACGGAGACCGACCGGTTCATTGGTTTTCAACTACGTGCCGTAGCTAAAAATGCTTGTGAATACGCGGAGTGGCCGATGCCACACGCCGTCAAGTCCTCTTTCGGCGACCGAGAGCGGCCTGTTCGGACGATACACCGTCCGGTCGCAGTCGTTCCCCACTCTGAGCTACGAGATGTCGACACGCACAAACCGCCCGGTGGCGTATTCGATCACATGATAGCGAACCTCGCACAGGGCGTCCAGGCCTTTACGAGCAACGTCTTTCTCGTCGACGGCGAACGGACTGTCGTGATCGATACGGGAGCGAACTTCGACGTCGTCGCCGCGATCGAGTCCCGGGTCGACGACCTCGATGCCGTTGTTCTCACCCATACGCATCGCGACCACGTCGACAACCTCGAGGCAGTCAAAGACGCCTTCGACGTCGAAGCGTGGGGGTACGACGCTTCGATTGACGGCGTCGACCACGAACTCGAGGACGGAGAGCGTCTCCTCCTGGGCGACCACGAGTACGTCGCGCTCCACACGCCCGGCCACAAGGACGATCATCTCTGTTTTTACTCCGAGGACACCGGCGTCCTCTTCGCCGGTGATCTCGTCTTCCAGAACGGGAGTTTCGGCCGGACGGACCTCGAGGAAGGCGACCGGGGAACGCTCGTCGAGAGCATCGATCGCGTCCTCGAGCGGATCGACGAGGAACTCTCGGAAATGCACACGGGGCACGGACCGAGCGTGGCCACCGAACCGTACGATCACGTCGAACTCGCGTCCCGGATGGCGCGTCAGGCCTGAGGCTCGGAACCGACGGTCGCCGCTGCGGAGAGTAACGCGTCGTAGGCGTCCTCGTAGGCGTCAGCGACGGTGGTGGGATCGCTCCGCTCGTTGCTCCCCAGCGGTGGCAGCGGGACGCGTTCGAACGGATCGAGGTAGTCGAGGACGTCCGCCACCCGTTTCTCGAGCGAGCCGTCTCGTGGACTCGAGCTAGCGATCTCGCAGGCTCGGCAGTACCGATCGCCGCGATAGACGGTCGCGCGACCGGGCTCGACGGCCGCGACAGCGGTAACGGTCGACGGCTCGAGCGACGTCAGCGGCTGTGCGATGTCGCTGTAGGATTCGACGACTGCGATCTCGCTCTCTTCGATCTCGGTAGCGAGAGCATCGAACGCCGGAACGTGATGTCGCGAGGCGACTTCGTTGAGTTCCTCGACGGTCGCGACCGGGATCGCTGCCTCGAGCGGGAGCGCTTCGGCGACGTCGTCCGGAACCGTCGCAGTAGCGTTCCGGACGTAGGTTGGGTCTCCGTTCGGACGGCCAACGCGGTCGACCAGGAACTCCCGGTCACCACGGCCCAAGAGCCCGTTTCCACCGCCGGGTGCCGGACGCCACAGTCGGTGGACAGGATTGAGCGTTTCGGGCCTCCGTCCGCGCTCTTCTGCACTCGCGAGCCGTGCCGCGTCCTTCCCGTAGAGGCGACCGTCCGCGAGTGCACGCCGGCAGTCGTCGTGGTCGAACCAGTAGTCGTTGCCCGCACGTGGCTTGTAGCCGGCCGCGCCGGTTCGCTCGAGCAGTCCGACCGAAAACGTGGTCTTGCCGGCGTCGACGCGGTCGGCACCGACGACGAGCAGGAGCATGCTTACTCGGCGATTCCGTAGTAGCCCGGTTCGTCGTCGGTTCGCGGTTCGGCGACGACGAGGTCGTCGGCGTTGAACATGATCCAGGGGATCGCCCAGTCCAGCAGAACGCTCTCGGTCTCGGCTTCGATCTCCGCGTCGGGGTCGAGTCCCTGGAGCAGGCGAGCGATCTCGTAGACGCTGTACATCTGGTCGTCCTCGAGTAGCTCTTCGGGAGTGTAGAAGTCACACGGTGGAAGTCTGTCGAACTCGGATTTCGGCACTGGCATGGTCGCTAGTACCGGATCCTCCTTCAAGGACCCACTGGTACGCGGCGACGCTCGCGAGTGACGACGCTACGCCCCTCGAGTGGCCTCCGAATCGAGTGCGCGCGCGATCGCCTCGATCGGATGGTCGGGCCGGGGGCGGCTCTCGAAGTCGCCGATCTGGGTGCGACAGGAGACGCCGGGTGCGACGACGCTCGTCCCGTCGCTTTCGTCGAGTTGCGCCGAGAGGATGGCTCCGATCGCCTTCGAAAGGTCGTGGTGTTCGGCCTCGTAGCCGAAGCTACCGGCCATCCCACAGCACGTCGAATCGAGCGGGTCGACGGTGTAACCGGCCCGCCTGAGCACGCCCACCGCGTGGTGGTCCGTGCCGCGGGCCTTCTGGTGACAGTGGCCGTGGTAGGTGAGGTGGTCTCGCTCGGTGACCGCGAACGAAATCTCCTCGTCGAGTCGCCGCTCGTCGAGATACTCACAGACGTCGTAGGCGTTCGCCATCAACTGCTCGAGAGGGGTGCTGGCCGGAAGCAACGAGCCGTACTCGTCGACGACCATCGAGGCGTCCGAGGGCTCGACGAAGACGAGCGACCATCCTGCTTCGAGATACGGCTCGAGGTCCGCGAGCAACTCCCGTCCCCGATCTCGGGCCTCCTCGAGCAGCCCCTGCGAGTAGGCCGCCCGTCCGGTCGGTCCGAGGTCGGGGATCGCCACGTGGACACCGGCCGACTCGAGCACCTGAACCGCCGCCTTTCCGGGCGTCGGATTCGAGTAGTTCGTGTAGGTGTCGGGGTAGAGCACGACCCGGTCGACCGCTCGGTCGGGATCGACGCGGGAACCGCGGTTGGCGAACCACTCGACCAGCGACTCCCGGCGAAACGTCGGCAGCGTACGGTCGGAAGCGATCCCGACGGTTCGCTCGAGGACTGTCCTGGCGCCGGGTACTGCCGTCGCACCGTTCGCGATCGGTGCGAGCCTACTGCCGACCGCGGCGAGTCGATCGACGTTAGCGAACAGCCGATCCCGCAGACTCGTTCCCTCGCGTTCGTGATACTGGTGTTTCACTTCGGCCTTGAGCTTCGCGAGGTCGACTCCGGTCGGACAGTCGCTCTGACAGCCCTTGCAGCCGATACAGAGGTCGAGCACCTCCGACTGGAACCGCTCGTCGTAGAGTTCGTCGGCCTCGAGTTCGCCGCTGATCGCCGCCCGTAGTAGGTTCGCCCGACCGCGGGTCGTCGTAATCTCCTCGTCGGTCGCCCGGTAGGTCGGACACATCACGTCGCTGCCGGTCTGCCGGCAGGTACCACAGCCGTTACAGAGTTCGACGAGATGCGAAAAGCCACCCTCCTCGTCGAAGTCGAGCATCGTCTGTGGCTCGAGGGCGGCGTAGTCGGCACCGTACCGCAAGTGCTCCCTGATGTCCGTCGGATCCTCCTCGTGGTAGACGACCTTCCCCGGATTCATCAGCCAGTCGGGGTCGAACACGGACTTGACCTCTCTGAACGCCTCCCACAGATCGGGGCCGTACAGCTTCGGGTTGAACTCAGTGCGGGCGAGTCCGTCGCCGTGTTCGCCCGAGAAAGCGCCGTCGTGCTCGAGCGCCAGGTCGGTCACGTCCTCGGCGATAGAGCGCATTTTCTCGATGCTGTCCTCCTCCTTGAGATTCAATACGGGCCGGATGTGCAGCGTCCCGGCGCCGGCGTGAGCGAAATAGGCCGCTGTCGTGTCGTGTTCCTGGAGGACGTCCTCGAACCGTGCAACATATTCCGCGAGTTCTTCGGGTGGCACGGAGGCGTCTTCGACGAAGGGGTACGGTTTCGGATCGCCCTCCATGCTCATCAACAGCGGGATGGCGGCCTTCCGGAGCTTCCAGAGACGCTCCTGTTCGGCGGGGGTGAAGGCCGACAGTGACCCGAACGCCGACCCGCCGTCGACCAGATGCGCCCGCGCGTCGTCGACGGCCTCCGCGAGATCGTCGAACAATTCCGAGTCGAACTCGAGCATCAGCGCCGCCGTCGTGTCGTCGGGAATCGGCTCTGCGTACTCGGCGTACTCCTGTGAGTCGGCAGCCAGCCGGAACACCTCGTCGTCCATCAGTTCGACCGCGCTAGCCTCGAGGTCGAGGGCTGCAGGGACGGCCGACAGCGCCTCGAGCAGGTCGTCGTAACAGGCGACGACGAGCGCCGTCTTCTCGGGTCGAGTGACGAGCGAGAGTTCCGCCTCGACGACGACGCCGAGCGTCCCCTCGGCGCCGACGAGCAGTTTCGAGAGGTTAACGACCCGGTCACCGTCCGCGTTCGTTCGAATTACTTTCTGGAGGTTGTAGCCGCTGACACAACGCTCGAGGTCGGGGTACCGCTCCTCGATCACCTCCGCGTTGTCCTCGACGATCGCCCGCACCGTCCGGTAGATCTCGGCCTCGCGGTCGTCCTTCGAGACGATCCGATCCCACTCCTCGCTGTCGAGGACGACGTCGCGCGTCTCGATGATCGAGCCGTCACTGAGGACGGCCCGACAGCGATCGACGTACGCGTCCGTGATTCCGTACCGTACCGAGTGGGCACCGGTCGAGTTGTTCCCGATCCCCCCACCGATCGTCGCCCGGTTCGACGACGCGGGATCGGGCGCAAACTTCAGTCCGTACGGCTCGAGGGTCTCGTCCAGATCGTCCTGGACGACCCCTGGCTGGACGACGGCTCGGTGCTCGTCGGGATCGACCTCCAGAATCTCGTCCATGTGACGCGAGAGATCGAGCACGACACAGCCCGGGCCGACGGTCTGACCGGCGAGCGAGGAGCCCGCACCCCGTGGGAGGATCGGTGCGCCGTGATCGGCCGCTACCTCGACGGCAGCGCGGACGTCGTCCGTGTCCCGTGGAAAGACGACGCCGGCCGGCTGTGCACCGTAGATACTTCCGTCGGTCGCGTACAGTACTCGCGTGTACTCGTCGAATCGCACGTCGCCGCGACAGGCGTCCTGGAGGTCAGCCGCCAGCCGCTGCGACCGCTCCGGAGGTTCCGGCGTCGGCGTTCGATCCCGTGTCGGTTCACCTGTGAGCTCGGTGTCCTCGACGGCCATGTCGTCTCCCGTCACCGGCCGAACCCATAAACGATGGTAGTTGTTCACACTAACCGAAGGCTATCGGCGAGGATCGGCTCGAGTGACGAACGGAGCGACGACTTCTCGAGTCGCGTTCGAAAAATTCGGGATTGACCTGGTCGTCGTTACGACCGGCAGGTTACTCGAAGTGGTCGAGACACGTCTGGTACTCTTCTTCGACCTTGTCCCAGTTGACGACGTCGAAGAAGCCCTCGATGAAGCTGCCACGGTCCGGACCGTAGTCGTAGTAGTAGGAGTGTTCCCAGACGTCACACGCGAGGATGGGATGAGCACCCCAGAGTGCGCCCTGGTCGTGTTTGTCGACGGCGACGTTACGAAGCTGCTTGGCGACGGGGTCGTAGACCAGCAGCGCCCAGCCACCGGCGGCACCGGCTGCGGCCTCGAACTCGCCCTTCCAGCCCTCGTAAGAGCCGAAGTCCTCCTCGATGCGGTCGGCGAGCTCTCCCTCGGGCTCGCCGCCACCGTTGGGCGACATGTTCTCCCAGAACAGCGTGTGGAGGTAGTGTCCACAGCCGTTGTGGGTAACGTTCGAGAGCGCGCCGGGCGTCGAGCCGAACTCGCCGGACTCGCGGTTCTCCGCGAGAGTCTCCTCGGCGCTGTTCAGTCCGTCGACGTACCCCTGATGGTGGGTGTCGTGATGCCAGGTGACGACCTGCTCCGAGATCGCCGGCTCCAGTGCGTCGTAATCGTACGGCAGCGGTGGAAGTTCGTGGTCAGTCATATATACACACCTGTAGCGTTTTTAACGGTACGATACCTGTTAAGGTTTGAGGTGTGAAACGCTATCATAGACCATATTCAGTCGTCCGTACCACTCATCGAACGTATATTTCGAACGCAAGACTCACGAACGACACCCGACTACAGCTCTTTATGCTGGGCGTGCTCGAGCCACTCTTCGATCGACGGCTGGTTCCAGTAGCGAGCGGTTTCGCTTCGCTGATCGTGCTCGAGAACCCCGACTTCCTCGAGTTTCGGTAGATGGACGTGCTGTAGTTCGGTCCGAATCCGCTGTTTTCGCTCGGCCGGGGTCCCGTCGACATCCGGATTACTGGACGTCTCGGAGCACTCCGACCCCGTCTCGGACCCCGACTCGACACGCCTCTCGAGCGTCGCGATGTGATTCGTGAGTTCGTCGATAGTTGCAACCCCGTCTTCCCGTTCGTTCAGGTAGTACAGTGCGTACCGACGACGGCGGTCCGAAAGCAGGTCGAACACGCAATCGAGCGACGGCGTCGCATCCACCGTAAGCGCCGTCGACCCCCGTTCCGTTTCACGCATCTCCGGACCACCTACCGTAAGTTACCATTCGAAACCACCAACAGTCCCTTCTGTGGCCGACACATTAGATGTTACGTCTATCCGAAACGAGACCTGTCTTAAATGAGGTAGAAAATACAGACTCGAATTGAAGTCCCGACGCTACACGGGTGGTTTCGTCTGCAGGTCCGTTCGAAAAAAGCGACGGTCGCGACCGGGACTCGACTTACTCGTAGAGCCACTCGGCGTCGTGCTGATCGTAGTCGATCAGCTCGTCCTCGTCGAAGTGGATCGCGATTTCGCGTTCGTTCGCGCCCTCGTCCTCGTGGTCGGCGGCGTGGACGACGTTTCGGCCGAGATCCAGGGCGTAGTCGCCACGGATCGTGCCGGGTTCGGCCTCGAGCGGGTCGGTCTCGCCGATCATCTGGCGGACCTGACGGGTCGCGTCCTGTCCTTCCCAGACCATCGGGACGACGGGGCCGGAGGTGATGAAGTCGACGAGGTCGTCGTAGAACGGCTTGTCCTCGTGCTCACTGTAGTGTTCCTCGGCCCGTTCGCGGGGCATGTTCTCGACCTTGATACCGACGAGTTTGAGCCCGCGGTCCTCGAGTCGGGAGACGACTTCGCCCACCAGCCCACGCGCGAAGGCGTCGGGCTTGACCATCACGAAGGTGCGTTCGTGATCGCTCATGATTGGGCCTCCTCTTCGTCAGCCTCTTCCTCGCCGCCAGCGACGTCGTCGGCGTCGCCTTCGGCGGCTTCCTCGGCTTCGGCCTCGACGGACTCGCCCTCGGCGACGTCTTCGTCACCGGCCGGTTCCGAGCCCTCGTCTTCGTCGACGGCTTCGTCCTCGGTCTCGAGGTCCTCGTCCTGCTCGGCTTCCTCGTCGGTCTTTGCGGGACCCTTGCCGGCGCGACCTTCCTCGGTCCACTCGAGGTCACGCGGCTCGCGACCGAGTTTGTAGTTCTTCTCGGCCTTCGAGTCGACGAAGTGGAGCACGGAGCCGTCGTTTTTGACGTACATGATGCCCGTGCCGGGCTCGATCTCTTCGCCAGTGTAGTCGCAGGTGCGTTTCTCGACCATTGTTACTGTCCTCCGATGGAGTCTGCCTCACGAGCGGTCTCGCGAAGCTGGAGTACGTCGCCTTCGCGGACCGGCCCGAGGCAGTTTCGGGTGATGATACGTCCCTGGTTCTCGCCCTCCTTGATTCGGCACTTGACCTGCATGGCTTCGCCGTGCATGCCGGTCTTGCCGACGATCTCGATGACCTCGGCGGGCGTTGATCCGCTTTCTTCCTCTTCAGCACTCATCTCTGATCACCTCAGTCGAGGTCCTCGACCTTGTCGGCGATGTCCTCGACGTCGCCGGAAGCGTCACCGGCGTCGACGATCGCCGCGGCAGCCGAGCCAACTTCGAGGCCGGCGGCGTGACCGACGTCGTCCTGGGTCTCGATGAAGACGACTGGAATTCCCTTCTCGTCGGCGAGATCAGGGATATGCATCACGATCTCTTCGGGGGAGACGTCTTCAGCGACGTAGACGAGGTCGGCGTTGCCACGCTCGATCGCTTTCGTCGTTTCGTTGGTTCCTTTCTTTACTCGTCCGGTGTCTCGTGCGACCTCGAGCGCCTCGAGGGCGTCATCTGCGAGGTCGGCTGGGATGTCGGTTGTAACGTAGACTGACATTGGTTGTTCACCTCTCCTACGCGCGGGCTCGCACTCCCCTGCCGTTCGGGGTGGGTTACCCCTGGCCGAATCGAGTTCGGCGGAAGTCCTGTAAGGCTAGGAGCATCATCAACCCCGCGTAGGGTGTACTACGGAGTTACGTTGCCCCCCTTAAAAGCGTGTTCAAACGGCCTTCACCGTGAGATGGCTCCGCACAGACGAAATCGTGTCCGACTCGAGCGGCGTCTGCTCGAGTCGACGCGATCCGCGACACCGGATCTCGGATCTGGATTTCCTCGTTACTCACCCTCCGTTGCCGTCGTTTTTCCCGTTCTTGCGGTCTTTCTTTCCGCGTTTACCGTTCTTCCTGCCTTTCCGTCCGCGCTTCCCCTTCTTCCCGTTCTTCTTGCCTTTCCGTCCGCGCTTCCCCTTCTTCCTGTCTCGGCCTCGTTTCCGCTTTTTCTCTTCGTCGCCTTCCCCTTCGGCCTCGTCCGGTTCGTCGTTCCGATCGAACGCCTCCGCCAGCGCCTCTTCTCGCCGCTTCTCTGCGTCTTTCAGTGCCTGTTCTCTGCGTTCTTCGGCTTCTGCTAACCGCTCGTCCACCCGTTGCTGAATCTGCTCGTTGAGCGTCTCGGGTTCGTCCTCCTGATTCTCCTCGCCTTCTTCCTCCGCTTCGTCCTCCTTCTTTTTCCGGTCTTTCTGACGCTTCTTCTTTTTCCGGTCTTTTGGCCGCTTTCTGTCCCGTTTTCCTTTTCGTTTCTTGTGCTTTCGACCGTTCTTTCGCGGCCCCGACTTCCCTCGTTTCTTTCCGTCTCGTTCGCCATCGTTGCCGTTCCCCTGCTGATCTTCCGTCGCTGCCGTCGTTCCTGCCATTCCGACGGTACCGAGTCCGACAGTTCCTGCAACCCGTAGTATAGTGCGGCGGTCGTGCATGGTCGTCCAGGG